>NC_015167.1:2367500-2710000 GCF_000190595.1 Cellulophaga lytica DSM 7489
ATTAAAAAAAGCAACTTTCTAAATTTGCGAGCAGTTTAGCTACTGTGTGCAAATTCAAAAAATTGCTTTATCAAAACAAAAAAAACTTACTTTTATTTCTTTTCTAAATTTATTTCATTCATTATTTCTGCAAATAATTTGTATGATTTTATACGGTCTGTATGATTGTAAATATTAGTTACAGCAATAAGCTCATTAACTTGCGTTTGTTCTAAAAATTCTTTAACCTGTTTTTTTACAGTTGCTTTGCTTCCTATAAAAGAATACTTTAACATTTGGTCTACAGCAGGGTGTTTAAACATTTGTCGTAAATCATCAGTCATTTTTACAGGAGGTAACATAAAATCTCTTTGATTGGTAAGTAAACCAACAATAATTTTAAGTAAAGATGTAGATATGTTTTCTGCTTCTTCATCTGTATCTGCCACAATAACATTTACACCAGCCATTGTATAAGGTGCTTTTAATGTAGTAGAAGGTGTAAATTCTTCGTTGTAAATTTTTAAAGCATCGTGTAGCTTAGCAGTAGCAAAATGGCTAGCAAAAGCATAAGGCAAGCCTTTTCTAGATGATAAATGTGCACTGTCTGTACTAGAGCCTAAAATATATAAAGGAACATGAACACCTTCTGCAACAGTAGCTCTAACTTTAGAGTTCTTGTTATCTGCAGAAAAATATTGTTGTATTTGTGCTACTTCTTCAGGGAAAGAGTGTGCTGCCTGTGTATGGTTTGGTCTTATGG
The DNA here is from genome assembly GCF_000190595.1 of Cellulophaga lytica DSM 7489. Classification (NCBI taxonomy): domain Bacteria; kingdom Pseudomonadati; phylum Bacteroidota; class Flavobacteriia; order Flavobacteriales; family Flavobacteriaceae; genus Cellulophaga; species Cellulophaga lytica. The sequence goes on from NC_015167.1 coordinate 2,368,243, forward strand.
CGTGTGCCGTTTCAGGGTCTGTTCCAGGAGCTCTACCCAAACCTAAATCTATACGGTTTTGGTACAGTGTACCAAGTGTGCCAAACTGTTCTGCAACAATTAAAGGTGAGTGGTTTGGTAGCATAATACCACCAGATCCTACACGTATTGTTTTTGTGTTTTCTGCAACATTACCAATTAAAACTGCAGTAGCAGAACTACCAATAGTTATAGAGTTATGATGCTCTGCAAGCCAAAAACGCTTGTAACCAAAGGTTTCGGCATTTTGCGCAAGATCTACGCTATTTTTAAATGTAGTTTGTAAAGAATTACCCTTAGATACTATGGCAAGTTCTAAAACCGAGTATGCTATTTTTTTTGATGACATTTTTTTCTGTTTGTTGCTGTTATTTTAAGAAAGTAACAGTTTTTTTGGACTTTATTTTGTCGTACTAAAGACCTATTAATTACACCTATATAGTTGAGTGTAAATTATGTACTACAAAAGTACAATTAAGCAATAAATAACACGGCTATTTTAAGATGTGTTATGACTTATTTAAGTCAAGTTTAGGAATAATGCAGAAACTATTTTAAAAGTTTAGCGCTCAACTGTCTTGTAATAAGAATACTACGTTTTTTATATTTAAATTGTGAATATCTATTTGCGTAATTACAATCTATTTTTTTTAGTAACGGTTATATTTGGCTTCCCAAAAAAAATAAAAATTATGAGCGCAACTTGGTACGAATGCAAAGTAAAATATAGAAAAATGAGCGACACTGGAGCTCAAAAAGTAACAACAGAACCTTATTTGGTAGATGCAATTTCTTATACAGAGGCAGAAACTAGAATTAATGAGGAAATGAAAGCATACATTAGTGATGAGTTTAAAATAACAAACATAAAAGTTGCAAATTTTGCAGAAATTCATCCGTTTGAAAATACAGACCGTTGGTTTAAAAGTAAAGTTTCTTTAATTGCTTTTGATGAGGAAAGTGGTAAAGAACGTAAAACAAACATGTATTTATTGGTACAAGCTAACGATGTTAAAGAAGCTTACGATAATACCGTTGCTGTAATGAAAGACACTATGGGTGAATATACTATACCTGCAATTACGGAGTCTCCTATTATGGATGTTTTTCCTTACTTTTCTGGTGAAGAAGGAGAACTAGATCGTATTCATAGATTTAACGAGATAAAAGATTCTGTTCCTGAGGTTGAAGAAACAGAAGAGGCTAAAGAAATTTTAGAAGATGAAGCGTTAGCACTTGTTAGTGCAGACGTAGATTTAGATGAAGAAGAGTAGTAATTAGTTACTCTTTTATAAATAAAAAAACCAGGATAATAAGTAAATTATTATCCTGGTTTTTATGTTTTAAGTTTATTGTAATTTACAATAAGCCTGCTCTTTCTAATAAAGCTTCAACTTTTGGTTCTGCACCTCTAAAACGTTTGTATAAAACCATTGGGTTTTCTGTGCCTCCTTTAGACAATACATTGTCTTTAAATTTAGTAGCTACGTCTTTGTTAAAAATCCCTTCTTCTTTAAAGTAAGCAAATGCATCGGCATCTAAAACTTCTGCCCATTTGTAACTGTAATACCCAGAAGAATATCCTCCTTGGAAAATATGAGAAAAAGCAGTGCTCATACAAGTTTCTGCTGTGCTAGGGTATAAATCTGTGCCTGTAAACGCTTTATCTTCTTGTGCTTTTACATTTGTAAAGTTTGTTGGGTCTACACCGTGCCAAGACATATCTAACAGGCCAAAACTTAGTTGGCGTAAGGTTTGCATACCTTCTTGAAAAGTAGCAGATTCTTTTATTTTTTGAACCAACTCCATTGGTATAACTTCACCTGTTTGGTAATGAGTAGCAAAAAGCTCTAAGGCTTCTTTTTCATAACACCAGTTTTCTAAAACCTGACTTGGTAACTCTACAAAATCCCAATACACAGATGTGCCAGATAAGCTAGAATAAGTGGTGTTTGCTAGCATACCGTGTAAACCGTGACCAAACTCATGAAACAATGTAGTAACCTCGTTAAAAGTTAATAACGATGGTTTAGTGTTTGTAGGTTTTGTAAAATTACATACGTTAGATATATGCGGACGTACGTTTACACCATCTTTTATATATTGTGGTTTGTAAGACGTCATCCAAGCACCACCACGCTTGCCAGATCTTGGGTGAAAATCTGCGTAAAATAAAGATACAAAAGTATTTTCTGCGTCAAACACCTCATATGTTTTTACGTCTTCATGGTATTTGTCTACATTGGTAACTTCTTTAAATTGTAAGCCAAATAATTTTTCGGCTACTTTAAAAACACCAGCAATTACATTTTCTAGTTTAAAGTAAGGTTTTAGTATTTCATCATCTAAATTAAAGAGTTTTTGCTTTAGTTTTTCTGAGTAATAAGCACCATCCCATTTTTGTAATTGGTCTATACCATCTAATTCCTTAGCAAAATCTTCAAGCTGTTTAAACTCGCGTTCAGCAGCTGGTTTTGCTTTTTCTAATAATTCGTTTAAAAAAGAATGTACTTTTTCTGGCGTTTCAGCCATACGTTCTTCTAGTACAAAATTTGCGTGTGTTGCATACCCAAGTAAATTGGCACGCTCGTGGCGTAATTTTGCTATTTTTAATACATTTTCTTGGTTGTCTAACTCATCACCTTTAAACGCTTTACTGCCAAAGGCTAATGATAATTTTTTACGAAGTTCTCTGTTTTTAGCATACTTCATAAAAGGTATATAGCTAGGATAATCTAATGTTATTAACCAACCATCTAAATCTTTAGATTTGGCTAGTTGCGCAGCAGCTTCTTTTTCTCCTTCTGGCAAACCATCTAAATCTTCTTCATTAGTTAAATGCATTTTAAATTTATTGGTTTCTGCCAATACATTTTCTCCAAACTTTAGTTTAAGTTTAGATAATTCTGCATCTATTTCTCTAAGTCTAGTTTTTTTATCTTCAGCCAAGTTTGCTCCGTTTCTGCTAAACCCTTTGTACCTTTTGTCTAACAATGTTTGTTGCTCTACAGTTAGATCTAAATTGTCTTTTTGCTCATAAACAGCTTTAACTCTTTTAAATAAAGCTTCGTTTAAAGTAATATCATTACCAAACTCAGACAATAAAGGAGAAACTTCTTGTGCTATTTTCTGAATTTTTTCATTAGTTTCCGCAGAATTTAAATTAAAAAATACGCTTGAAATACGGTCTAATTGCTGACCAGCAAAATCTAGAGCTTCAATAGTATTGGTAAACGTAGGAACTTCTTTATTTTCTGTAATAGCGTCTATTTCTGCTCTTGCATCTGTCATAGCTTGTGTAAAAGCAGGCATAAAATGCTCGTTTTCTATTTGGGAAAACGGTGCAGTATCAAAAGGGGATAATAATGGATTCATTAATTGTATACTTTGTGTGTAAATTAGTGTTTTATGTTATAACAAAGTTATTAATTAAAAAACGAATATTTTACTAGCTCTATTTTTATTCTAGCATAGCTAATTACAACTATTAAAATACAATTTAAAAATAAGTTAACATTGTAAATATAAGTTGTCTTTTAAATAAAAAATATGTTTGCTTTTTTTAATAGTTAGATAATGATTTGTAAAAAACTAAAGGATGAGGATTTTAAAATTTTGTATGATTTTTTTAATAACTCATATAAAATAAATGAAGAAATATTTAATGTTGTTAAGAGTTTTTGTATAAAAAGGGTTTATCAAAAAGGGGAATGTATACTTAAAGGAGGAGAGATAGAGCAATATTCTAATGTTGTAATTAAAGGTGTAGTGCATCAATACATTGTTGATATTGATAAGGAAGTAACGACAAATTTAACCCCGGCAGGTTTAGGTTTTAATAGTTTAGTGAGCTACGTTAATCAAGTGCCTACAGAAGAAATACAAGAAGCATTAACTGATGTTGAATTAATAAGTTTAAAGAAAGAGCATATAGAAGAAATACTTAAAAATTATAATGAAATAGGAATTCTTCTATACAGACTGCATGAAGATATATTGTTAGACAGAGAAAATAGAATGCATTTGCTACAATATAGGAGTGCAGCAAAACGATTTAAATATTTTTATGAAAATGTAGAAAGGTCTAAATTAATTATACAGCATACACCAGATAAGCATATAGCTAGGTATTTAAAAATGAATCCGCAACAGTACAGTAAGGAAAAAAATATTTTTTATAAAAGTTTATAAGCAATAGTTATCTGTACATAACTTATTGTTGATCTGAAATAGTTTGTTTTGTCCTATTAAAAAATCTAAACAAAACATTTATGAAATTCCCAAATTTTACCATACTACTTTTAACCATACTACTGTTTTTTGGTTGTTCTAAGGAAGAAGACAAACTACCACCAGATCCTGTAAAAGGAGATTTACAAATTTTAAGCTTTCAGTTTTTAGCAGATAACAACTCTTCAATATCAAATGACGTAATAGGTGAAATTAATGAAGATGAAAATAAAATTTATTTAAGTTTACCATTTAATACATCTGTAACTTCATTAACTCCAACAATAACAATTACTAATGGTGCTACAATCACCCCTGGTAATAATAAAACACAAGATTTTTTAGAACCTATAGATTATGTGCTTTCTAAAGCTGGGCTTAACAACGTTACTTATTCAGTTATTGTAACTTTAGAAGAAGAGCAAGAAGAAAGTGATGCTTCAATTTTAAACTTTTCTTTTTTAAAGGAAAATAATGCTAGTTTATCTGATAATTATGAAGCTGTAATTGAAAATAATGAGATTAAATTACAAATATCAGAAAAAGAAGATTTACAGAGCATTATTCCAATAATTGAAATTTCCGAAGGAGCTACAATATCACCAACAATTGATACTGGTATAGACTTTAGAAATGATGTTGTATTTACTGTAACCTCTGAAAACGGTGAAGTACAAAAAGAGTATACAGTAAAAATAGTAAGGTTAAGGAGTGTTAAGGATGTTGTTAAATTTGAGGTTACTATTGATGATAAAGCATTTGAAGCAATTATTAATAATGATTTAAATGAGATTAGATTGAAAGTTCCTGAAGGTACAGATATTACCAGCTTAACTCCAGAAACTCAATTGTCAGATAAAGCTGAAGTCTCACCTTTAAGTGGAACATCTCAAAATTTTTCTAATCCTGTTATTTATACAGTAACAGCTGAAGATGGTTCAGAAAAAGAATATACTGTTTATGTGGGTTTTTTAAGTCCTTTAGAGTCAGATAGGCAGTTTTTAGAAGAATTGTATAACGTAAACGAAGCTTATAACTCACCATCATTTTATTTAGATTGGGATTTAGAGGCCTCTACAATGCAAAACTGGGAAGGCGTTACAATTGTTGATGGTAGAGTGTCAAAACTTGTGATTTCTGGAGTAAGCATCAATGAAATTCCTGTTAGCATAACCGCTTTAAATCAATTAAAAACCTTAACTATTTCTGGAAAAAGTTTAGCTATTTTACCACCAGAAATAGGGAGCTTAGAACATTTAGATACATTGACTTTATACGATAATCAGTTAACAAGTTTACCCATAGAAATAGGAAACCTACAGTCTTTAAAAGGATTATTTTTAAGAAATAATTTATTAGAACAATTACCTGTAGAATTAGGAAACTTAAATAATTTATCAATTTTAGAAGTTCAAAATAATAATTTAAACAAATTACCAGTAGAAATTTCTAATATTCCTAATTTGCTGTTGTTAAATATTACCAATAACCCTTTAACAGAAATACCACAAGAAATATGTGAAATGACCACAGAAGGAGGAAGACAGATTACAATTTCAAAAGATACTGACGATGAATGCAAGTAACAAACTCACTAATGAAAAAGTTTATAATTGTTTTTAGTATAGTACTTATTTACGCATGCAGTAAAACAGATGCAGCGGACAATATACCAGACGTAGTACCTGATGATGAAATTATTACCATACCCGTGGTTGTTCATATTGTTAATTATGCTCCAAATCCTTTTGATATTAGTGATGAAAAGATTTTTTCACAAATAGCTGTACTCAATAAAGATTTTAGAAAGCGAAATGTAGATGTTACTAATGTACCTGATGAGTTTGTTCATTTAGCGGCAGATACTAAAATTCAGTTTAAATTAGCAGTTATTGATCCTTTAGGTAACGCAACAACAGGCATAATAAGATCATCTAGCGAGGTTACAGGTTGGGACGGAAAGACATCTGTGTTTGATGAAACAGCAATAGAAAATTTTAAACTTTATTATTCAGATAAAGGAGGCCAAGATGCTTGGCAAAAAAACTATTTAAATATATGGGTTGCAGATTTAAGTGATCGTCATGGTAATTTGGGTCTAGGAGGTTATGCAACTTTTCCTGGAGCAGACCCAAGAATAGATGGTGTTGTAATAGATCCAAGAGTATTTGGAACCTTACCTCCTTTAATTAAAAATTTTGATTTAGGAAGAACGTTAACTCATGAAATAGGTCATTGGCTTAATTTACTACATATTTATGGTAAAGACGGAGATTGTGAAGAGGGTGATTTAATAGATGATACTCCCACTCAAAAATCACAATATTTAGGTGTGCCTAGTTATCCTCAAAATTCATGCGAAACAAATGATATGTATATGAATTTTATGGACAGGGTTAATGACAATGCAATGTATATGTTTACCCACGGTCAAAAAAAAAGAATGCGTTCTGTATTTAATAAAAATAAAGCAAGGAGGTCTTTGTATATAAGCTCAAAATAATTGTAAACAAAACATTTATATTAATTGAGAGGTAATCTTTTTACATAAAATTTTATTCTAATTCAAAAGATAAAGGTGAGAAGGTAATCCCAGGTTTTGGAAAAATAGAGAGTTATTACAAAAAAATACTTATCCTGAAATATTTAAATTTGATATAAGCATTAATTTTTACTTCTTGGAAGGAAGGTGCACCATAAACACAAAATTTGTAAGGTTCATGATGTAGTTTTAACATAAGATGTTCTTCATAAAAAATCTAAAGGAAATAGTTATTTAAGAATACAATAAAATAAAAAAGCAAGTACAGTAATGTACTTGCTTTTAATTTATTTGTTTATGCTTTTAGCTCCTTCAATAACTTTTTGTTTTAATCCTTCTTTGTAAAAAATAACTTTATCTAACACACATTTATCTGACGCTCCAATAATTTGTGCAGCTAAAATACCTGCGTTTTTTGCACCATTTAAAGCAACAGTTGCAACTGGTACACCACCTGGCATTTGTAAAATAGACAAAACAGAATCCCAACCATCTATAGAGTTGCTACTTTTTACAGGAACACCAATAACTGGTAAAGGAGACATAGATGCTACCATACCTGGTAAATGTGCAGCACCACCAGCACCAGCAATAATAACACTATAACCATTTGTATGTGCATTTTTGCTAAAGTCGAATAATTTTTCTGGGGTACGGTGAGCAGAAACAATATCTACATCTACCTCAATATCAAAACCTTTTAAAATATCTATTGCGTCTTGCATTACAGGAAGGTCACTTGTGCTTCCCATTACTACGGCTACTTTGCTCATAATTTATTCGCTTATTACTTTAATTGTATTTTTTACTTGCTCTGCTATTTCACGAGCCTTATCTATATCTTTATTTACAATAGTTACGTGTCCCATTTTACGAAAAGGTCTTGTTTCCTTTTTGCCGTAAATATGTGGTGTAACTCCTTCTAATTTTAAAATGTCTTCCATATTTTGGTACACTACATTGCCAGTATACCCTTCTGCGCCAACAAGGTTTACCATAATACCAGCTACTTTACTTTTTGTATCGCCTAATGGCAAACCAAGTATAGCACGTATATGTTGTTCAAACTGGTTGGTGTAGCTAGCTTCAATACTATAATGTCCACTATTGTGTGGTCTAGGGGCAACCTCATTCACTAATATTTCATCCTCATTTGTTTGAAACATTTCTACAGCCAATAAACCAACGTGTTTAATTTTATCTGCTACTTGCAAAGCCACTTTTTGTGCTTTTTGGGCAACAGCGTCTGGTATTCTAGCCGGACAAATAACATATTCTACCTGGTTGGCTTCTGGGTGAAACTCCATTTCTACCACAGGGTATGTTTTAACTTCTCCGTTACTACTACGAGCAACAATTACAGCAAGTTCGTTTTTAAACGGTACCATATCTTCTGCAATACACTCTACATTTGGCAAACCTTCTAAGTCAGAAAAATTACGTACAACTTTAACACCTTGGCCATCATAACCAAACTGTGCACATTTCCAAACAAACGGAAAACTTAACCCTCCATTTTCTATACTGTCTTTAATTTCACTGGTGTAAGCAAACCTGTGAAAATCTGCAGTAGGTATATTATTGTCTACGTAAAATAATTTTTGAGTAGCCTTATTATGTATAATTCGCAAAGCACTAGTTGGTGGGTATACTTTTTTACCTTCGTCTTCTAATTTTTCAAGCGCAGATAAATTTACGTTTTCAATTTCAATAGTAAGTATGTCTACCGTTTTACCAAAATTGTAAACGGTGTCAAAATCTAAAATATTACCCTTAACAAATTGATTGCAAGCTATGCTAGATGGTGCATCTTCTGAAGCCTCTAAAACCTTGGTAAATATGTCTAGTTTACGGGTTTCATAAAGCATCATTTTTCCTAATTGGCCACCACCTAAGATGCCCAGTTTAAAATCTGAAGAAAAAAAGTTCATTTTTGTAATTTTAGCAGTATTGTTAACTTGGTAACAAAAATACACTTAAATCTTAAAACTGCTCTTGTATATCCTAAAAAGAGAAATCAAAATGGTATATTTGCGCTTTTACTAAAAGAACATTCAATTGATTAAGCTACACGACAAATATTTTAGACCTTATTTAACAGAGCAAGAAATATTAGCTGCAGTTAAAAAAATTGCAGGTCAGATTGCCGAAGACTATAAAAACGAGACTCCGGTATTTATTGGTGTACTTAATGGTTCTTTTATGTTTGTAGCAGATTTATTAAAAGAGTACCAACACAATTGTGAGGTTTCTTTTGTTAGATTAAGCTCTTACAGTGGCTTGTCTTCTACAGGTATTGTAGAAACACTTATAGACGTGTCTGATACTATAGAAGGTAGAAGCGTAATAATACTAGAAGATGTTATAGATACTGGCCGTACTGTAAAACAACTAGTGCATATGTTTAGCAATAGTAATGTAAAGGAGTTTAAAATTGCAACATTATTTTACAAACCATCTGTATATTCTGGAGAGTATAATATAGACTATGTAGGTATAGAAATACCAAATAAATTTATTGTAGGTTACGGGCTAGATTATAATGAGCTTGGTAGAAACCTAAGAGAAGTGTATCAACTAAATCAAAATAATATGATAAATCTTGTACTATTCGGGAAACCGGGAGCTGGCAAGGGCACACAGGCAAATTTTTTAAAAGAACAGTACAATTTAAAACATATTTCTACAGGAGATGTGTTTCGTTACAATATAAAAAATGGTACAGAATTAGGTACGTTGGCAAAATCTTTTATAGATAAGGGTGAGTTGGTACCAGATGAGGTAACTATAAATATGTTAAAGGAAGAAGTAGAAAAAAATCCTGATGCTAGTGGATTTATTTTTGATGGTTTCCCAAGAACAACAGCACAAGCAGAAGCATTAGATAACTTTTTATCTACTAAAGATATGAAGATAGATGCAACTATTGCTTTAGATGCTAATGATGAAGTTTTAATACAGCGTTTATTAGAGCGTGGTAAAGTTAGCGGTAGATCTGATGACCAAGACGAAAGTAAAATTCGTAACAGGTTTGAAGAGTACAACCAAAAAACAGCTCCTTTACAAGCGTATTATAACAAGCAAGGTAAGTTTCATACCGTTAATGGTATAGGAGAAATAAAAGAAATTACAACTAGGCTAAGTAAAGTAATAGATACTTTATAACCTAAACACTTATTATATTAATTCCATAACCTAAAACAATGACCGAGGGTAATTTTGTAGACTATGTAAAGATGACGGTTTCTTCTGGTAACGGAGGTAAAGGCTCTGTGCACTTGCATAGAGAAAAGTATATTACCAAGGGTGGTCCAGATGGTGGTGATGGTGGCCGTGGTGGTCATATTATTTTACGTGGTAATAAAAACTTATGGACTTTATTAAATTATAAAGTACAAAGGCATTTTAAAGCCGGACACGGAGAACACGGTAGTAAAGGCCGTAGTACAGGAGCAGATGGCGAAGACGTTTTTATGGATGTACCATTAGGTACCGTAGTTAGAAATACAGAAACTAACGAAATTGTTTTAGAAGTTACTGAACACGGAGAAGAAGTTATACTACTTAAAGGTGGTTTAGGTGGCCGTGGTAACTGGCACTTTAAAAGTAGTACCAACCAAACACCAAGGTATGCACAACCTGGTTTACCTGGAGAAGAAATGCAAATTACCTTAGAGCTAAAAGTATTAGCAGATGTTGGTTTAGTTGGTTTTCCTAATGCAGGTAAATCTACGTTGCTATCTGTATTAACTTCTGCAAAACCTAAAATTGCAGATTATGAGTTTACTACATTAAAACCAAACTTAGGAATTGTAAAGTACAGAGACTTTCAGAGTTTTGTAATGGCAGATATTCCTGGTATTATAGAGGGTGCTGCAGAAGGTAAAGGCCTAGGTCATTACTTTTTAAGACATATAGAGCGTAATGCTACATTATTATTTTTAATACCTGCAGATAGTAAAGATATTGGTAAGGAGTACAGAATACTTTTAAATGAACTTAAAAGGTATAATCCAGAACTTATAGATAAAGAACGTTTTGTAGTAATTTCTAAAAGTGATATGCTAGATGATGAACTTATTGCAGAAATGAGTGCAGAGTTAGATAAAGATTTAGACGGTGCTACTTATATGTTTATTTCTTCTGTTGCACAACAAGGATTACAAGAGTTAAAAGATAAATTGTGGCAACAGCTAAACAATTAATGAGTTACATTGTAGGGTATTATTAAATCTTTTTAATAACTTTAAAAGACCATACCTCTTATTTATACCGTATAATAAGTAAGATTAATTAAATACATACTAATGAAAAACTACATATCTCTACTATTTATTATACTGTTGGTTTCATGCAATACTGTACGTGTAAATTATGATTATGATAAAGATTTAGACTTTACAGCGTATACTACTTATGGTTTTTATAGAGATATGAATACTGGTTTAAATGATTTAGATACCAAGCGCCTATTAAATGCTATAGAAGATGTTATGCGCACCAAAGGTTTTAAATTGGCAGAAGAACCAGAACTTTATATTAACATTACTGCACAAGTATATAAAGGAGCACCAAGCAACTCTGTTGGTGTTGGCTTAGGTGGTGGCGGTAACAATATTGGTGGCGGCCTATCTGTAGGAGTTCCAATTGGTGGTGCCCAGTTGCAACGCGAAATTACCTTTGACTTTATAGACGTACAACGAGATGCTTTGGTTTGGCAAGCTGTAAGTGTTAGTGGTTATAAAGAAAACCAAACCCCAGAAGCCAAAGAACTTAAACTACTGCAAATAGTAGAAAAAGCACTAAGTAAATACCCGCCTAAGGTAAAATAGTTGTTAGTTTGTTTGCTGCAAACTAAGTAGTTATGTACTGCAAATACAGCAATTTCAATTCAATTCTTCAAAATTACCGTTCGCAATTCTTAAATTACCGTTTGTCATAAAACGGATTTTTTTAGGGATAAGTTGCTATACCTTTACATCATAATTAAACAACTAATAATAACCTTAAATTTTAGTATTATGAAAAATAGAATAGCAATCATCAAAAAAGCAGAACAAATTAAAGCCTTATTAATATGTAGCATTATAGCAATAGTGCCAGTATACCACGTAGGCTACAAATTAGGCGGTGCTATTGTACAGTTATTTGTGTAATAAACCAAGGTGTTAACGTGTATTACCGTTTAGGTTTTAAATACTACCGTTCATCATAAATTACCTAAAAAGACATTTAAACTATTTTATTTTTGAATCATCAATCAAAAAACAAATCATCAATCAATCAACAACAGTTCATTAATAAATAGTTCATCAATCAAAATCATCATTTTTAAAAACTAACAGTTATGCAGAAACCAACAACCCAAACCCAAAAAGTAAATACAATTGCTTATGGTATTTTAATTAGCACTTTTGCACTTGCACTACTTTTTGGTTTAGGTTACAACTTTGGTAAACTTTTGTACTACTTAGGATTTTAAAAACAACTAATCAACTATTAACCATCAATCTAAAAAAAACATTATGATACTACTAGCAGAATTATTGATTGTCGTAATTTTAAACATTATCGCTTAAACAAAAATATATAGCCTTTACAGCGTATTAATGTATTAGAATAAAATTTAATGAAACTTATAAATAACTGGAAATACTGGGTTTTTGCCTTAATAGGGTGGTTGGTTTTAATACTATCTACACTAACTTTTGACAAAGTCTCATACGGATTAGAATATGCAAACCAAAATGAATATTACGGTTATATAGGTTACTTAATAGGAGAAGGTATTGCATGTGGCTTACTAGCATATGCAATGTCTTTTATATTGTTATATTATATAGAAAAGCACATTACATTTGGGAACCTTAAAAAACGAAATGTAGTTAGTTTGGTATTGCTTTTTATTGGAGTTCAAATAATATACTCTTTAATTTTATGGCCAATGTTAGATGTGGTTCAGAGTATTTCTAGTTTTGAATCAGAGAAAAGCTTAACAGACTCTATAAATTGGTTTATGCGTTTAACAAATATACCATTCTTTTCTGCAATGTTTGTGATATGGATTTTTATAGTATTAGTAATAAAAGCTTATGACTACAACAAAAATATTACGTTAAAACAGTTTAAACTAGAGGGGAGTTTAAAAGAATCGCAATTAAACTCTTTAAAAGGACAAATTAATCCTCATTTTATGTTTAATAGCTTAAATAATATTAGAGGATTAATGTTAGAAGATGTTGGTAAGTCTAGAGAAATGCTTACAAAACTGTCTGAAATGCTTAGATATTCATTAATTAAGAACGATGTAAATTCTATTGCTTTAGAAGAAGAGTTAGATATGGTAGAAAACTATATTGCTTTGTCTAAAATTCAGTTTGAAGATAGATTAGAATTTGTAAAAGAAGTAGATCCTAATTCGCTTTCTGTGTCCATACCTCCAATGATTATACAGTTATTGGTAGAAAATGCGGCAAAGCACGGTATCGCTAATTTAATTAAAGGAGGCACAATAACGTTAATAACTAACAGAACCCATGATTATTTACATATAATAGTACGTAATACGGGTAAATTAAAAATAGCAAAAGGTTCTACGCAATTAGGGCTTAAAAATATAAAACAACGACTACGGTTGTTATACGGAAACTTAGCAGAGTTTTCTATAGGTGAAGTAAATGAAGAGGTAGTAGCAAATATTAAAATACCAATGGTATGAGTATGATTAAAGCAGTTATAGTTGAAGATTCTAGATTGGCTAGAAACGAGTTAAAAGAATTGATTAAAAACCACGGCGATATAGAAATTGTTGGGGAGGCAGAGAATGTAGATGAAGGTTATAAATTAATTAATGAAACCCAACCAGACTTATTGTTTTTGGATATTAATATGCCAGAAAAAGATGGATTTGAGCTCTTAGAAATGTTAGATAAGGTGCCAATTACAGTGTTTACTACAGCTTTTGATGAATATGCCATTAAATCTTTTGAGTATAATGCCTTAGATTACATTTTAAAACCTATAAACGCTAAGCGTTTTGCAAAAGCTATAGAAAAAGTTAAGGCACAACTAGAGGGGGCTACAACAGAAAATGGCCAAGAGAATGCAACCAATGAAGCTAAAGAAAAACTAACAGAAAGTAGTCAGATTTTTATAAAAGATGGAGACAAATGTTGGTTGGTTAAAATAGGAGATATCTCTTTGTTTGAAATAGTGGGTAATTATACACGTGTTTATTTTAAAGGAGAAAAACCAATGTTGTATAAGTCTTTAAACCAAGTTGAAGAAAAATTACCAGAGCATAACTTTTTTAGGGTTAACAGGCAACAGATTATAAATGTAAATTACATTGCTAATGTTGTACCGTGGTTTAATGGTAAACTTAAATTAACAATGAACTCTGGTGAAGAAGTAGAGGTGTCTAGAAGACAGTCTTATATTTTTAAAGATAAAATGAGTATTTAAAAAAGATGCTAAAAAGTAATGACTAAATTGTGGGGAAAAACCACTACTTTTTATACATCTCTTCAGGAAATTAGCCATTAAGTAGGCTTGTATATTTTTACTATCTAATAGTGTATAATTGTATACCTACTTTAAAGTTAATTAAAAATATTTACTTTTTAGTATAAAGTATTGTAAAACAATAAATTATAACATTGGTGATAACAGTTTTGCTATTTTATCTCCTAATCTAATATACCAAGGTCTATTAATCCATTTTTCTTTGTCTATTTGTTCTGCATCTAATAGATCGTTGTAAAAAGTTTTGGTTAATTCAGTAGCAATTTCTTCATCATACACAATAGCGTTAACCTCAAAATTAAGTTCAAAGCTTCTGTTGTCCATATTAGCCGTACCAACAATAGCTATTTTTTTATCTGTAACTATAGTTTTTGCATGTACAAACCCTTTTTTATAGCGGTAAACTTCTACGCCTGCATTTAATATTTCTCTGTAATATGCTCTAGAAGCAGCGTTTACTAAAAGGGTGTCTGACTCATAAGGTACAAGTAGTTTAACTTTTAACCCGCTCATTGCAGCAATGTTTAAAGCATCTAATAAACTTTCTCCAGGTATAAAATAAGGTGTGGTAATTAGTATTTCTTCCTCAGCTAAATAAATGGCTTGTAAAATAGAATATAAAATTGTTGGTGAGTTAGAGTCTGGTCCGCTAGCAGCAATTTGTACCAGTTTTGTATCTGTGTATGCAAATGAATTAAAAGGTACATACATCTCTTTCTCTAAAATTAAATTTTGGTTAGAGCAAGAGTTCCAGTCCGATAAAAATATATACTGTAAATAAGTTACCGCCGGACCTTCTAATTTTAAGTGCGTATCTCTCCAAAAAACGGCATCTGTGGTTTGGGTAGAGTTTACATAATTATCACTTACATTTATACCTCCAACAAAACCAATTTTACCATCTATAACAATAATTTTTCTGTGGTTGCGGTAATTAAGACTATTAGCAAAAGCTATTAACTTTATTTTGTAAAAAGGTACAGCTTCAATACCAGCATCTCTTAATCTTTTACTAAGCGTTTTTCTTATTTCAGAACTACCATAATCATCATAAATAAACCTAATTTTAACACCTTCTTTTGCTTTTTTTAGAAGGAGTTTTTCTATGGTATTACCAATTTTATCGTCTCTAAAAATATAATATTCTATGTGTATATGATGCTGGGCTTTTTCAATAGCTTTTAAAACTTCCGGAAATTTATTTTCACCATTGAGTAAAAGTTTTACAGTATTGTTATTTGTAAGCGGACTAGCAGTATCTTTCAATAATAAGTTAACCAATTCTGATCTGCTTTTTGCAGGCTCATTACCATTTTCTAAAACTTCTTTAGAGTGTGCTATTATTTCTTTTTCTAAAACTTTTCTTTGTTTAGAGTCTAACAAAAATTTGTTAGCATACATTTTATGTTTTCTGTAATTTATACCAAATGAGAAATAAATAATAATACCTAAAAAAGGCAAAAACACTGCGCCTAATAAATAAGCAAGTGTTTTTGTAGTGCCTCTAGTATCATAAATTATACGCAAACATGTAAATAATAATAAAAGTGCGTATAGTATTTCTAACAACAATATCCAGTTCATAAAAAACAGTTTATCTTGTTAAGATAAGCAATACATTTGTTTAACGTCTATTATTTGTTAACAGAAACTCGTACGCCTTCACTATGGCTACTAAATTCTGGAGCATACATACTTTGTATTGTTGTAATACCATTACTAAAATCACCCGCGTTATTTACACGCAAGTTATACTCAAAAACATACACTCCTTTAGGTAAATAGTCAAAAAAGAAATTAGTGCTAGCATCTTTAGTACTTTCATAATAACCTAAACCATCTTGCCATTTGTATCTAGATAGTATATTTACAGGTTCTAATCCAGAGGCTCTCATATCTTTCATATGAACAAATTCCATTGCTCTGTCTGCTCTAAGCTCTATACGTACTTTAACCAAATCACCTACAGCAAGTTTTGTGTTTTTTGTTATTTCAGATAACTGCTCGCCAGTATTGGTATTCTTTTGTAAGAACAGTTTTTTAGCTAATTTTAGTGGTGTTTCTGCAGATGTTATTTTGTCTAAATTTTCAAAATACTGCCAATACATAGCTCCCCAAGCAATACCGTTACCTTTTTTGGTGATTTGTACATCTGCCATATTTGGTTCTATTTCTTTACCGCTCCAACTAGTTTTGTAGTAACCTGTACCAGCTTCTACTTTAACATTATCTAGCTTACTAGGGTCTATTTTTTTATCAGCTACTAAAACATCTACTGCATCTGTTACAGAAAGCCAATCACTACCTTGTAACAGCAAAGCATAAACAGCTTCTGTTGTAGCTTTTGTTGTTTTCCATTGGTTAGTTTGTTTGTTTTTAAGTAACCAAATTTTAAGATTGTCAATTGTTTTAGTGTCATTCTCAATTTCTGTAAAAGCTTCAATTAATAATGACTGGGTTTCTATTGGTGCTTGGTACCAATACCAAGAACTGGTGTTTTCTTTCCAATACATACCCAATTCATCTGAAGTAATGCTGTTTTGTTTTAAAGATTTTAAAATCTTTTTAGCAGTAGCAGCTTCATCCATTCTATGCAAACTTAACGCAAGCAAGCCTTTGTTGTATAAACTGCGCTTGGTCCAGTATTTTTTAGCTTGCCCTTTGTAATATGCAGTAACTTCTCTTGTTTTTTTAGACGCTTTAACATCCGGATAAAAACTACGCATATATAAATAATGTAGTTGCATATTACTTAAATGGTCACTGTTTAAGTTAGAGCTATGTTTTTTCATATACTCATACTCACTTACAAATTCATTATCTAGGTAGGTAATAGCTTTTGTAATCATTTGCGCAACATCTTTGTCTTTTTTATTCAATGCTTTTAAGGCATCTAAATGCCCAAAACCAGCAATAATATGTTGCGTTATATACCTACTTTCATTACCACCGTTAAACCAAGCCCAAGCACCATTATTGGTTTGGTTGTTTGCTAATTTACGAACCACTGCTGCTTGTTCACTTTTCATTTTATTTAAATTAAAAAGTAAAGCAATACGTTTTTTTTGTTCTGTTTCAGATTGTGCATCTCGTAACCAAGGAGTTTCTTGAATTAAAATTGATTTTAATTCCTGGTTCTTTTCTAAATTACTTAACAATGCATCAGAATTTGCCCATTGCTTAAAAACTTCCTGTATTTTAGGAGTACTATTTGCAATATGGCTAGCCAATGTATTTGCATAATACCTAGAGAATAACTGCTCATTACACTCGTGCGGATACTCCATTAAGTATGGTAATGCCTGCACAGCATACCAAGCCGGATTAGATGTAATTTCTAAACTTAATTTATGGTTTGTTAATGTTGTAGATGTATTATTTTTTAATTTGTCTAAGCTGAATTTTTTAGTTTGATTGCTTCTTACCCACATTGGTAAAGTTTCTGTTACCAACATTCTATTGGTAAGTACAGGAAGTAAGTTTTGCTCACCATCACTAAAATTACCTGCTTTGGCAATAACCGTATATTGTACAGCCTGAAGATTTTTAGGAATTTCTATAGTCCATGAAACCTGAGTGTTGCCTTTTGCATCTACAGAGAAGTTATTTTCTGTAGTAGATGTAATTAATGTAGCTGTAATATTTTTACCAGTAACAGCATCTTTAAGCTCTAAAGTGGCTGCACCAGATAATTTTTTGTCTGTTATATTGGCAATTTTAGAGCTAAAAATAAGCTTGTCTCCTTCACGTAAAAAACGTGGAGCATTTGGCATAACCATTAGCTCTTTTTGTGTTACAGTTTGCAGTGTTGTTACAGCACTTTCTAAACTCTTGGTATGTGCTAATAACTGCAATTTCCATTTAGTTAATGCTTCTGGTGTTGTGAAATTAAATGAAACATTACCCTCTTTATCTGTTTGTAAATGAGGAAAAAAGAATGCTGTTTCTTGTAAGTTTTTTCTAATCTTAACTTCTTCTTTTTTAGCAGGAACAGATGCAGGAGCAGTGCTATCTTTTTTAGATTCTACAGGACTACTCATGGCATCATCTAATGCGCCAGAAGCACTTTCCTCTACTACAACTATTTCTTCAGTATCTTCTGCTACCATTTCCATAGCAACAGGTGATGTAGATTTTCTCATCATAGACCTGCGGTTATAATAAGAGTTACCTATGTACAAGTCATACCATTTAAAAGAGTCATAATCTTGACCTTTATATAGGTATTTATAGGGTTCGTTAGTATAAACTCTAAACGAATTTGAAGAGAAACTTACATATGCATTAGTCCTTGTTTTTGAGGAGTGTGTTTGGTAGTTTATTGGGTAAAAGTACCAGTTATGACCTCTAAATTCATCTAAAGAAGCATCATACATACTGGCAAGTATTTCTGCAGCAACCTTATCTCCTTTAGGACCTTTAATTTTAAATTTCCAAGTTTCATCTGTACCTGGTTTAATTTTATCTCTAAAGGTTACTGTTTCTATTTCTAAAGATGTACTTGGGTAAGGCACATTAATATATACTATACCATCATTATAAGAGTTGTATGCAGTAAAAGAGTAATTAATAGATAAACCACCCATATCTTCTTTAGTTATTGGCAATTTAATTGTTTTAGAGTTGTTGTTAAGTGTCACTATTTTTGTTTCTACAGGCTTATTACCTCTGTCTATGTATAAAGTAACATACAATGGTGTAGCTGCTGATAACAATTTAACTTCTACATTATCTCCAACACTGTAACTGTTTTTATCAATTTTTATATTAAAAAGTTCATTGTCTGCAGTAGTTTTATCTTTTGCACTGTACAAGCTTGTTATAGCTTTATCTGTAACTGTTTGTCCAAATTTGTCTTTTGTTTCTAGTTCTATAATATATTTTCCTGAATCCCATTTTTTAATAGTTGGTAAATTAACTATAGCAGATTTTTCAGTATCAAAAGTAGTGCTCCATAATAGTGGACCCTTGTCCCAATCTTTTGGTTGTTGTTTTTTATATATTTCATTAGGAAATTTGTCATTAAAAATATCCTCATCCATCTTATAGTCAGGTGCAGACCAAGGTCTACTACGTTTAACATTTTTAGGCGCCTGTAATTTATATATTTTTAAAGATCCTTTTGCTGCAGCAAATTGTCCGTTTAAATTGCTTGTGTTTACATATAGTACACTGTCTTTTTTTGTTTTGTCTATTTGCGAGTTTACATTTATAGTGGCGTTTAAACTATGGTAACCAACATTAACTACAGTTGTTGTACTTTTTGTTTCGCCATTAATATCTGTAACATCTGCAGTAATTTCATAATTAAAAACAGGTAAGTTTTCTTTATTGGCACTTTTTTCTGGTATAGCCTTAAATGTAATTTGGTAATTACCATTAGCATCTGTAGTTGTTTCTCCGTGTTTAATTTCTTGTGGTGTGCTATTATAGTAAGGCATTCTCCAATAGTACCAGATAGGGTACCTAACTAATCTTTTTACAGTGTATACAACTTTAGCGTCACTAATTGTACTACCAGCAAAAGCATTGGCTGTACCGTTTACCGTTACCATATCATTAACCTTGTAAGTCTCTGTAACAGGTTTAAAAGTTGTTGTAAATTTTGGACGTTTGTATTCTTCTACACTTATATAGCTAGTACTATTTATTTTATTAGGAGTAGAAATTGCTTCTATAGTAAAATTACCTGTTAAGCCATTGCTTGGTAATATAAATTCACCGCAAAAAGAGCCGTATTCATTTGTAGTTAATTCTAAAGTTTTTACAGCTTGGTAGTTAACATCTTTTAATGTTACCGTAAACTTAGCGTTTTTTAATACTGTAGATTTATTGTTTTTCTGTTGTACTGCTATCCCTTTAAAATAAACAGGTTGTCCTGGTCTATAAATACTACGATCTGTAAATAAAAAGGCATTGTTATATTCTGTATTTTTATTTCTGTTGGCTTTAGTGTATACATTATACGTACCAAATGTAGCGTAATCATCATTACTACTAACCTTAAGTTTTATATTACGCCATCTTTCTTTTGTTTTATGAATGGTAACTATACCTAAACTATTGGTTTTAAATTTTGCGTGTTGCACAGGGTCATCATACGTTTTGTGGTACTCAAACTTAACAGTTGCATTAGCAATTGGTTTGCCGTTAGCCCTCTCTACTACCTGAAAATAATCTTCTGTATCTGTAGATGTATTTACAACAGCCATATCTGTAACTTGTATGGTACTATAACCAAATGTTTTGGTTAGTTTAGTTGGCTCTGCAAGTATAAGTAATTGGTTAACATTTAAACTAGGTATAATAACCTCAATGGTGTGATTTTGATAGTCTTTTTCGTTTTTTAATTTTGTTTTCCAAGTTTTTACACTTTTAAGCTTTTTTATAAACTGTAGCTTTTTATCATTTTCATAAATTGTGTCTAACGTATATAATTGCTTGTCTGAAATAGTATAGGCTGTAAAATTTAAATCGTCTACGTTTTTATAACGTACAAGAACCTTAGCGGGTTTATTGGCTTGTATATAGCTTTCTGTAGTTATGCTTAACTGACTTCTTTTTATTGATGTAATTAGGTCGTTGCACATTTCTGCGGCTCTACTTTTAGGAAACTTTGCTATTACAGTTTCACAAACTTTAATAGCATCATTTTTTTTCCATTTGTTTTCTTGCTCAGCGCTAAAAGGTTGGTAAGTATCACCTTGATTATTGTAGTATGTTGCAATGTTGTAATTGTATAAACCAGAAACGGCATTGCTTTTAAATACGTTAACCATTTTTTTTAAGGTAGATAAGTAGTATTTATCTTTCTCTAAAAAAACAGCATTTGAGTATACAAAATTTAAACGTTCTAAATCTACTTCAGCAAAAGCCTCTGGTGAAGCATCGTTTTTATGAAAATCTAATAAATTTTGATATACTTTTAAGGCTCTGGCTTTTAATGATGTTTTATCGTCTTCGTTAATAGGTAAGCTAATAAAATCTGTTCCACTACAAAGCATATTTTGGTCATCAATCTCAAACTTATCAGCAGGTCTTGTAATGTTACTTTCATCTGTTTTATAAAACTCTAATGCAGTATGAGATAAAAGGTCAAACAAGGTAGGCCTGTATATTTCAGAATCTTTTCTGTTGTTTAATAACAAGTCAAATTCAGTTACTTTTATGTTTTGTAATGTGCTACTATTTTCTAATGATGCCTTAAAATGTGTGTCAATTTCATAAAACAATGTAGTTAAGTCCCAAGTTCTAAAATCTACACTATCTATTTTAGTTTCAGTTGTAGTTCTATTGTAAAATCGATACCTATTTTGTCTAAAATATTGTAAATATAAATTAGCTAAATAACTGTGCAAAACGTTTTTTGTTGGAGAATCACTTTTAGCAATTTCAGATTTAAAATTATTTATAATAGTTAACACAGCATTTTCCTCTAAAACCATTGCATATTTAGAGATGTACAACAATGCCTTTATATTTTGTGGCGAGTTACCTTCTTTTTTTGCTTTGGCAGCAATTAGCTGTACTGTTTCTAAGGCAGATTTAGTCATTGTAGACTTTTCGTGCTTTTCTACGGTTTTCCAAAGTGCGTTAAAACTGTTGTTTTCTTGTGCCATTGCTATGTTTGCAAATAAAATTAGAACTATAATTGACGTTAAGTTTTTCATTACCTGTATGTTATCTTGTTAAGACTTATGAATCTAAATCTGCATTAAAAGTACTAACAAAAATGAGCTTTATAGTACAACTATGCAATTAAGAATGCGTTAACTTACCCTTTAAGTGAGTAAAGTCATCTAAACAAATCAAAAGTAGTACCATTCTAAGTTTTTTACATCCCAATTTACCGTGTAATTGTCTGCAGTGTTTATTTTTTTTATACCTATTTGTATTGTTATCTTTACGGCAATAATTTTACGTATGAAAATTCATTTTATAGCCATTGGCGGAAGTGCAATGCACAATTTGGCATTAGCCTTAGAACACAAAGGATACACAATTACAGGTAGTGATGATGTTATTTTTGAACCTTCTAAAAGTAGGTTAGAGGCTAAAGGATTACTACCAGAATCTTTTGGTTGGTTTGCAGATAAAATTACGGCAGATATAGATGCTGTTATTTTAGGTATGCACGCTAAAGCAGATAATCCAGAGCTTTTAAAAGCAAAAGAATTAGGACTTACTATTTATTCTTACCCTGAATTTTTATACGAGCAAAGTAAAAATAAAACAAGAGTTGTTATTGGTGGTAGCCACGGAAAAACAACTATAACTTCTATGATTCTGCACGTGCTTAATTACCACGGTAGAGAAGTAGATTATATGGTAGGCGCACAGTTAGATGGTTTTGATAGAATGGTGCACTTAACAGAAGAAAACGACTTTATAATTTTAGAGGGAGATGAGTACTTGTCTTCTCCTATTGATAGAAGACCTAAGTTTCATTTATACAAACCTAACATTGCCTTGTTAAGTGGTATTGCTTGGGACCATATTAACGTTTTTCCTACGTTTGAAAATTATGTAGAACAATTTAAAATTTTTGTAGATAGTATTGTTAAAGGCGGAAGCATTACTTACAATGAAGAAGATGCAGAAGTAGTTAAAGTTGTAGAAGCTTCTGAAAACCCTATACGCAAACTAGCATACTCTACACCAGAATATACTATAGAAGACGGAGAAACTTTGTTAGAAACCCCAGAAGGTCCAATGCCAATAGAAGTTTTTGGTAAACACAACCTAAGTAATTTGGCAGGTGCTAAATGGATTTGCCAGAACATAGGTATAGATGAGGACGATTTTTACGAAGCAATAGCAACTTTTAAAGGAGCCTCTAAAAGATTAGAAAAAATAGCGGAAAGTAAAACTTGTGTTGCTTACAAAGATTTTGCACACTCGCCAAGTAAAGTGGCAGCTACTACAAAAGCAGTAAAAGAACAATACGGAAACAGAAAATTAATTGCTTTTTTAGAGTTGCATACTTATAGTAGTTTTAATCCAGAGTTTTTAAAAGAATATAAAGGAGCATTAGATGCTGCAGATGAAGCAGTGGTTTTTTATATTCCAGAATCTGTGGCTATTAAAAAACTAGACCCAGTTAGTCCACAACAAATTAAAGATGCTTTTAAAAGGGACGATTTGCAAATTTTAACTAATGCAGAGGAATTTAAAACCCTTGTGCATAAACAAGATTACAACAACTCTGCTGTTTTGTTTATGAGTTCTGGTAACTACGGAGGCTTAAATCTTAATGAGTTTAAAGAAATTATAGAAGCCTAATTTTTTATTTTTTAGGCAAGTACATCATAAAGTTTAGATATTTTCGTTAAAAGAATATCTAAACTTACTTATGTATATTTCTCCTGTTGACCTTTTAGGAATATCACTAGACCAATTAATGAACTTGGATAGCCGAGGAATTATTAGACTAGAGAAGACATTAAAAATACAAAGATTGCGTTCTGGCGCTAATGCTTACAATCCAGAGCAGGTAAGTAGCATAATAAAACAACTCTCTAACGAAGAACAAAAAAAGTCTGTTTACTTTGTAGAAAAACACAGGTATTTAAAAGAATTTATTACCACTGGTAATGATAGCGGAGAAAAAACATTTGTAATAGATGCTGTCTTAATAGCCAAAACACCAAATATAAAAGAGTTTTTAGAACCATATTTTGAAGCTTATTTTATGAAAATGGTAAAAACGGACTTTGCTGCAAAAAAGTACGATACTATTATTAAAGCAATGCAGCATAAAGAGCTTTTTACAGATCATTTATTAAGCACATATTACCGTTATATAAAATCACAAGCAGATATTATTACCGAAAAAGTAAAAATATCTTCTAACGGAGATCTAATAAGTAGGTGTCCGGAGGTTACTTATAAAACATATATTCATTTACTAAATACGGTTTCTTTAGGTGTAATTACCAAGTCTAAGGCAGACTATGTAAATGCTATGATAGACTATTACAATATTACTAAAAATGCATATCAAGAGTTTCCCAGAGTACAAAGGGCGTTTCGTAATTTTAAGCTCATAGAGGTAGCCAATCAAGAAACAAAAGATTTTTATATAAAAGTAGCCAACCATGTAGGTAGCCAACACTGGGCTTCTCAACAGCAGCAGCATACATCTACCAGAAGAGATACCAAAAAAAGTAAAGGGTCATCTTTTTCTAGCTTAAAAGCAATTGGAATTGTTATTGGGATTATGATATTTCTAGTAAGAGTGGGGCGTATTTTTACATCGTCTTCATCATCATCAACAAATTACTCTACATATAGTTCTCCTAATTATAAAATTCCAACTTTAGAGTTTTCTTACGAGGATGATAAAACCGCATTTTACTCAGACTTAATACACAAAGCAGAAAATGATAGTTTAGATATAAATAACAAAATAATTATAAAATCCGGAACTACACCGTACGCAGCTTCTTTTAAAAGTAATGAAGGACTAAGATCTGGTGATTTTATAAAAGTACTAAACAAAAGAACTAGGCCTTTTATTCTTTTTGAGCATTTTAACGTTATAAAACCAGATTACGCAGCTTATACCAGGCCAAATGACTCTTTTAAAATAATGAATAAAAATTATTTAGAAGAATTGGTTTTTTATATGGGTGATGATTTTGTGGGCAACGAAAGTTTAAAACGAGAAACCTATGGATCATCTACAAAATTAAGTGCTAGTAAAAAGTACTTTAAAAGTGTAAATGAAAAAGAACTGAGCTTTTTAAAAAATAAATACATTATAGATAGTTTAGGAACAAATCCTAATATTGTTGTTTATGATGATGATATTGTTTTTACAGATGTGTTTTACCATTTAGAACCTCATAAAATTTTACCTCCAGAGGTTGAAGAAGTAGAAGAAACTATAATTATGGATAGTGAACCACATAGATATTATGAAGAACCTAGTGAAACTGTTTCAAGAAAAAATAAGGCGCCATTTTTTGTAAACTTATTTAAAGGAGAAGATGTTAGTACTTTAAAATGGAGCTTAAAGAATTTAAAAACAGGGGCAAACCCTTTTCCTAAAATATTTAAGAGTATTAGAAGTAATTCTATTACTGGCTATGAGGTTGTTGTTAATAATACTAGTGCAGAAGACGTTATCCTTTTTGGTGTAAACACAGCGTTAAGTAGAGATCAGTCTACCTATATAAAAAAGAATACTTCTGTAACTTTAAACTTGCATGATGAAGATGATACATTATATATTTATATGGGATCTTATTTTTATCAGCATAAAGATTTTGATGTGAATTCTACCATAAACTCTCCCAACGGATTTTTTAAGAACTCGTCTAAAATAGGTAAAGACTTATCTAAGAAAAGCTTTACCATTACATATTTGGGTGTAAACCCCAGAATAAATATAACTCCTTTTGGAGTAACCTTAGTGGATATTGAGTATGATGAAAATAAGAGTTGATAAAACCACTAAGCATAAAAAAAGAAGGGCTGAATTAAAATTAATTCAGCCCTTCTTTTTTATTAAATACCGTACACCTAGTTTTAACTTAAACCAGTTTTGTCTTGGTTGTTAAATGACGTTTTTGGCGTGTCATCTGGTAGCATACTAGCAAGCTGATATACTACTTGTTTTAAAACCTTATATTGTTTGTTTTCTAAAGCTTTATCTCCTTCTGCAATTAACATATTTGCTTTTTGCTGATCTGGGTAATTATCTAAAGTTTTATAATGGAAAAAAGGTCCTATAAAGTTAGATTCGTCTGCGGTAAAAATAGCATTTCTAATAACCCGTAGTTCTTCAATTTTAGAACGTATTAAGTATTTGTTTCCAGAGTTTATAAATGATTTTTCGTTGGCAATTACTTTATTAAATTGGGCTGTATAATATTCACTATTATTTTCAGATAAAGATTGCTTTACAGCTAAAACAGAAGTTTTGTATTCTTCAATATCATTATCTAATTCTTTATGCCTAGTTAATAAATCAAACTGTTGTATTAAGCTTCTTTTTTCATTGTCAATTTTAAATTTAGCATCAGTAACATCTGTGTCTGCTAATAATGTTAACTGTATTTGTAACTCTATTAAAGCGTGCTCTATAGTTTTAAATTTTTGCAATAACTCATAGTTCTCTGCATATTCTGGCTTAGCTTTTTCTTGTTCAATTTTTTGGGTAACTACTCTAATTTCATTCTCCATTTTAGAGCTGCTAATGTACCTTTCTGTTGGTTTAAAGGAGTTACTAAACTCTTGGTCACAACTTGTTAAAAATATATCTACATCAATATCTCTAGATTCAGATACAGAGATGTTTAATTCTATATCTGTTCCTTTAATTAAGTCTTGTTCTAATTGTTTACCAGTAATTTCTATATAACCAATAGATAAACCAGAGCTAGGTAAACCATTACCATCACCTTCTACAATATTAATTTGTAATTTTTCATCACTATCTTTTAAAATAGTTTTGGAGGCAGATTTGTAAATTGTTTTTTTAAGAGGAAGAACAGTGTTTTTATTAAAAATAGCTTCAAGCCTTGTTACACTATACTGTATATCATCTATCTCTAAACAAATATCATTAGGTAGTAATTGTCCTTGTATGTTGTATTTGCCTTGGTTAATATGTATGTCATCTGTAGAAAAAAGAACTTCTTGTTGCGTATTGTAAATTTTTAAATTAAAGGTGTTTACTTGTCCTTCTAATAAATCTACAAATACATTTACATTGTTTTCTAGTGTAACAAGTCCGGTATCATAACCACCATCTTTTCTTGTAATACGGTAAAAACCTTGTGTAGGCTTATGTAGTGTAAATGCAATTAGCTCTTCTGCATCTTTTGTGTTTTTTTCAAAAATTAAATTAACAAGAGGTTGCTTTTCACTGGTTGCCGCTGTAGTAGTGCTAGTTGGTTGACTAATTTTTTCTTGTTTTAATGTAGATATTTTTGTGCCAGCATAATATGCAGCGCCAATGCCTACAGCTGCAGTAGGGTCTACACTAGTATCTATAGCAATTTTTAGGTTATTTTGCACTTGTTCTCTAACATACGGTATAAGCGTACTGCCGCCAACCATAATAATTTTTTCTACATCTGTATTGGCTAGGTTATTATTGTTAAGTATTTTTTTAGAAAAATTAATAGTGTGTTCTACCAAAGGAGCAAGTAAATTATTAAAATCTGCTCTGCTAACCTCTACACTGGTGTAAATATCTTTGTCTGGGTAATCTATATCTATTTCTGTGGTTTCAAACCTAGAGAGTTCTTTTTTTGCTTCTTCTGCTCTAAATAAGAGTTCAAAATATAATTTTTGTAGCGGATTGTTAGGCTCTTTAAACTTGTCCAAAAGTTTGGTTTCATTTAAAATAGGTTCTAATTTAGGAACAAGAAGTTTTTCAATTATTAGGTTGTCTATGTCCATACCTCCTAAAAAGTTATCACCTTCATTGTCCAAAACATTCATTTCTCTCTGGTTAATCTCTAACAAGGCAACATCAAAAGTACCACCGCCAAAATCATATATAAGCCATTTTTTTGTATCGCTTAATTCTAAATTGTTTTTATTGGCAAAGGCTAAACTGGCAGCAATAGGTTCTTGCAGTAAATACACTTCTTTAAAACCCGCTTGCTGGCCAGCGGTTTTAGTTGCGTTAGATTGTATGGTGTCAAAAGAAGATGGAATAGTAATAACCGCTTCATGTAACTCTTCTCCTGTATGTATAAAGTTTTTAAGTTCTTTTAATACATAAGCGCTAAGCTCTATAGGAGATACATCTTTGTTGATACTTTTAGCAAAGTAACGGTCTGTAGTACCCATTTTTCTTTTAAAACAGGTAAAAACATTTAAGGGATCTTTCTCTAATAAATCTCTGGCTTTATCTCCAACTAAAATTCTACTACCTCTAAAGGCAACAGCAGATGCAAGGGTTTGTTTTTGACCAATAGGGTTTTTAAAAACCTCTAATAATCCGTTTTCATATTTAGCAATTAAACTATTTGTTGTACCTAAGTCTATTCCAAAATTTACTGTTTTCATACTTACTTATTCTACTATTGCTACCCCTTTTTGTATTATTATTAGTTGGTCATTCTCTTTTTTGTAAATAATAGGTTTTAACACCTTCGTAATTTTAGATTCTGGTCCCAAACTATTCATTAAAGTAGCGTCAATATCGGTTCTAGATTCTGAAAACTTTTCGCCTAACGGATTTTTTATAAAAAAACCTTGTTCTTCAATATCATGAAATAAACGTTTTAGGTTTCTGTTAAACAAAGTAATATTATTTTTTATACTTTTTTGTTCAATCTCGTAAAGCTGATTCAGAATTTCTTTCATTGTAATATTTATTTATAGAAGTAACGTTTTAATACACAAATACGTATGTTGCCAAAGATTATTATCTTTAACAAATGCAAAACCAACCACAATCCTTTTCTATTAAGAATTGGTCTAACGATGATAAACCTAGAGAAAAATTATCACAAAAAGGAAAATCTGTATTGTCTGATGCGGAACTTATAGCAATATTAATTGGCTCTGGAAGCAGAAATGAAAGTGCTGTAGAACTATCTAAAAGAATATTAGGCTCTGTAAATAATAATTTAAACGACTTAGGAAAGCTATCTATAAATCAGCTAATGCAGTTTAAAGGTATTGGAGAGGCAAAAGCAATTACTATTACCGCAGCTTTAGAAATAGGCAGACGTAGAAGAGAAGAAGGAGAAAAAAAGGTGGAGAAAATAGGAAGTAGTAAAGATGTTTTTAACTTGTTACAACCTGTGCTAGGAGAATTACCGCATGAAGAATTTTGGATTATTTACCTTAATAACTCCAATAAGGTTATACACCAAGCACAACTAAGTAAAGGTGGTATAACTGGTACTTTAGTAGATGTAAGGTTGGTGTTAAAACAAGCCTTAGAAATAGGAGCAATAGGCTTAATTTTGGCACATAACCACCCGTCTGGAGGCCTAAAACCAAGTACTGCAGATAAGCAAATTACAGAGAAACTAAAAAATGCAGCAGCAGCTTTAGATATGAAAGTTTTAGACCATATTATTATTACTCAAAGAGAATACTTTAGCTTTGCAGATGATAATTTATTGTAAAATAAAAACATACACTATATAAATAGCTAAAATCCAAAATGTTACTAATCTACACACATAAAATAACACCACGTTTCACGTATATAATGAAACACCTTTTTGGTAAAATATTGGGAGTAGAGGTTACATTAACAACTAAAGTAGAAGATTTTATAAAGCACTCTGGAGCTAAAATTACGTACAGTAAGCAACCATTACAAAACGAATTTTTTATACGTAGTAATGATTTGCTGTACCAACAAGGAATAACAGATTTAGAGATTAATATTGGAGATTGGGATGGCACACCTTGTTTTTTTGCTACTGGAGAACGTAGTAACATTCCGTTTGATGTTTTTGCAGCAAGTTTTTACTTAATTTCTAGGTATGAAGAGTATTTGCCACACGTTAAAGATGAGCACGGTAGGTACCCTGTAAAAGATAGTTTAGCATACAAATACAATTTTTTAGAGCAACCTGTAGTAGATATTTGGATGTATAAAGTGCTAGATGCTTTACTAGTACAATTTCCAGATTTAGTCTATAAAAAAAGAGCTTACCAGTATACATCTATAATAGACGTAACCACATCTCATTGTTATGCCCATAGAGGAATTATGCGTAGCTTGGGAGGTTTGTTTTTAGATGTATTTACCTTAAAATTTAAGCGAGTTTTTCAGAGAGTATCTGTATGGTTTAACCCCAAAAAAGATCCTTATAATAATTTTGATTACCTTATAAATTTACACAAAGCAAATACTGTAAAAAGTATGTTCTTTTTTCAGTTTGCAAACTATTCTACTTTTGATAAAAATGTATCTACCACAAACAATAAGTTTAAATACTTAATTAAATCTGTGGCAGATTATAGTGTTGTGTCTTTAGCGGCATCTTACAATTCTTTTTCTAACTTAGAAATTTTAAAAGAAGAAAAACGCAAATTAGCAGCTGTAATTAACAGACCTATAAAATATGTGCGTTTTAGATACAATAGGGTAGAAATACCCGCAACATATAAGGCTTTGGTAGATGCAGATTTTAGAGAAGATTTTACAATGGGTTATACGCATTGTATGGGGTTTAGGGCAGGTACTTGTTCCCCTTTTTCTTTCTATGATATCCATTTAGAGTCTCAGCAGCCAATAAAAATTCATCCGTTTGCTGTGCACAATTATTCACTTATTACGTTAAAAAACGAAAAAGCAATTTTTAAAAAGTTAGATGCTTTGTACCACCAATTGCATAAAGTTAATGGTACGCTGGTTACCATATTTTCTAACGAATTGCTAGGCGGTAAACAGCGTTTTAATTGGATGAATATATACGAAACAATACTAAAAAAATACAATGTATAAAGAATTAGTAACCGATGTTTTTTTTGATCTAGATCACACACTTTGGGATTTTGAAAAAAACTCTGCACTTACATTTACCAAAATATTAGAAGATAATAAAATTGGTGTTAAAGTTGAAGATTTTTTAACTGCATACGTGCCAATTAATCATCAGTACTGGAAATTGTTTAGAGAAGAAAAAATATCCAAAGCAGATTTGCGTTTTCAACGATTGCAAACCACCTTTAACTCCATAAACTACAAGGCAACAGATGCAGAAATTAATTTACTTGCAGCAGAGTATATTAATCATTTATCATCTTACAACCACTTATTTCCTTATGCTATAGAAATTTTGCAACACTTAAAACCAAACTATAAATTACACATTATTACAAATGGTTTTCAGGAAGTGCAAAACAAAAAAATAAAAAACGCTAAGTTACACACCTTTTTTGATGTGATAATTGATTCAGAAATGGCAGGTGTAAAAAAACCAGACCCTTATATTTTTGAGCTTGCTTTGCAAAAAGCTAATGCAAAACCAGAACAATCCTTAATGATAGGTGATAGTTTAGAGGCAGATATTTTAGGAGCAAAATCGGTAGGTTTACATGCGCTTCATTTTAATGCTCACCAAGAGCCATTACATAACCATTGTAGCATAATTAACTCTTTAGATGAAATAAAAATGTATTTGTAGAGTTATGTTTTTACCATTGTTACACAAATACTTAAAAATGAAAAGTCCCCACTATTTATTTGCTGTTCTATTTTTGTGTTTATCATTTGTGTCTTGTATAGATGAACAAGACTTTAACCAAACTGATGATATTATTATAGAACCTACTGTAGAAGCCAGTATATTTTACTTTGAAACTACAGAAGATTTAATAAATTCTAACCCTTCATCATTCTATACAAACGATTTTAATTTTGATGCCTTTAAGGAGGATTATATATCAGACCGTGTTATAGAGTGTACTATTACATATCAATTAGAAAATACAACAAGTAAACCTGTTAGTGTGGTTATAGAGCTTATTGATGATGGTGGTAATGTATTAGATACTACAGTTTTAAATATCGGAGCAGAATCTGCTACAACTACAGATTTAGATGTGCTTTATGGTGGTACAGGTAAACCATTAGATATTATAAGAAATACTTCTGCTTTGCGTTTATCTGCTCAAAATTTAGGAGATAATACAAGCGTATCTAGCAATGCCGACCCAAAACTAATTTTTAGATCTAGTGCTAAATTAAAAATTGGTGTAAGATGATAAATAGATATGCAACACTTTTGTTTTTTGTGTGTGCCACATTTGGTTTTTCGCAAAATAAGCAAATAATGTACGACTTTAAAGAGGTGCCACAAGCTATGCTTTTAAATCCGGGTATAGAAACAGGTTTAAATATGTATGTTGGTGTGCCCTTATTGTCTGGTATTTCTTTTCAGGCAGGATCTAGTGGTGCTTCTGTAAACGATTTTTTTGCTAATGATGGTTTAGATATAAACGATAAAATTAGAGAACGTGCATTGTATGGTATGAAACCATCTGATGATTTAAGCGGTACTTACCACTTAGAAATTTTAAACGTTGGATTTAGAAGCAGAAAAAATCCAGATAATTTTTACTCTTTTGGTATTTATAATGAAGGTGATGCTATTGGGTATTGGTTTAAAGATTATGCCATTTTAGGTTTTGAGGGAAATGCAGACAGGTTAAATCAAAGGTTTGATTTGTCTCACTTAAAAACAAGAGGAGAAATGGTAAACGTTTTTCATTTTGGTGTAAATAAGCGTGTAAACAACAGACTTATAGTAGGTGCAAGAGCTAAATTATACTCAAGCATTTTTTCATTTAAATCTACTAAAAATAAAGGGTATTTTGTAACCACAGAAGGTCAAAATAACTTATTAGCCTCTACTTTAGTTGCAGATATGCAACTGCAAACATCTGGTTTAAATAGCATAGAAGAAGCTAATGACAATGGTAATTTAGGTAGTGTTATTACAAAAAGAGGTTTGTTGGGCGGAGATTTAGGTGTTGGTGTAGACTTAGGGTTTACCTACCAATTAAACAGAAACACAACAGTTACTGCTAGTATTTTAGACTTAGGTTTTATAATGAATTCTACAGATGTTAAAAATTATACTTTAAAAGGACAAGCTACAGTAGAAGGCGTAGAGGTAATTTTACCAGATGCTTTAGCAGATCCATCAAGAGATTTTTGGCAAGATTTGGTAGATGAGGTAGATGGATTAATACCGTACGAAGAAAATCAAGATTCATATATAAGTTTTAGGCCAACTAAACTTTATGGCTCTATACGTTACAATTTTGGAGAACAAGATAGAAGTATGCAAGATTGTGATTGTAAAGCCGGTGGTAGTAAAGGTAGCTTAGGTTT
The DNA here is from genome assembly GCF_000190595.1 of Cellulophaga lytica DSM 7489. Classification (NCBI taxonomy): domain Bacteria; kingdom Pseudomonadati; phylum Bacteroidota; class Flavobacteriia; order Flavobacteriales; family Flavobacteriaceae; genus Cellulophaga; species Cellulophaga lytica. The sequence continues at coordinate 2,401,386 of NC_015167.1, forward strand.
TCCTAATGCTGTAGGCGGACAATTATATGTAATTAACAGACCAAGAGGGCCACAAGTGGCATTAACTGGTTTTTACCAAAGAAATTTTGGAAAAGCAATTAGCTTAAAAACAACTTACACGGTAGACAAGTTTTCATATACAAACATAGGTTTTGGAGCAAATCTTAACTTAGGCCCAGTAAACCTATATGCAATGGCAGATAATTTAATTGCATATAAAAATTTAGCAGCTTCACAGTACGCATCTTTTCAATTAGGAATTAATGTTATATCTTGGCGTTAAATTTACTTAGTCCTATGAAACAGTTACTTTTTAGCACAATTTTTATGTGCTCATTTTTTTTATCAGCTCAAAATTTTAACGAATATAAATACATAATTGTTCCTAAAAAATTTAATGCTTTTAAAGAGGAAGATCAATATAGAACAAGTGCATTGGTTAAGTTTCTGTTTGATAAAAAGGGGTATAATGTTGTATATGATGACGCTATGCCACAAGATTTAAAATCTAACAGATGTTTAGGTTTAACAGTAGATTTAAAAGATGAGTCTAATATGTTTACTACAAAAGCAGGTTTGTTACTAAAAGACTGTAATGCAGACCAAGTTTTTAAAACTACAATTGCAAAGAGTAAACAAAAAGAATATCAAAAAGCCTATAATGAAGCTATTAGAAGTGCATTTAAATCTTTTAATACAATAACTTATAATTACACACCTAAGCAACAAGAAAAGCAAAATAACCAAACTTTGGTTGTGAGTTATGAAGGTGATGTAGAAGAGGTTAAGGAAAAAACAGTAGCTCCGGCTCCCGTTAAAAAACAAGTTGTTGCAGTTGCTAAAGCAGAAGAGTCTGTTCTAGAAGGTGTTTTATATGCACAACAGATTAGCAATGGTTACCAATTGGTAGATAGTACTCCTAAAATTGAATACAAAATGTATAAAACTACAGTACAAAATGTATTTTTGGCAACTAATAATGATATTAACGGAATAGTAGTATCTAAAAACGGCAAATGGTTTTTTGAGTATTACCAAGGAGATAAATTACAATCTAAAGAATTAAACATAAAGTTTTAATTCTAAAGTTCATATTTATCTTTCCACCTATTTTTTAAAAATTCTTTAATAGTTCGTTCTCGGTTATTATTTCCAGGAATGTAAAAAGAACTACCTGATAACTCATCAGGTAAAAATTCTGCTGCTACAAAGTTATTTTCATAATTGTGGGCATATTGGTAGTCTTTACCATAACCAATATCTTTCATTAATTTGGTGGGAGCATTACGCAAAGCAAGCGGTACAGATAAATCTCCTGTTTGTTTAACAACCTGCTGTGCTTTTCCTATAGCAGCATAACTGGCGTTACTTTTAGCAGATGTAGCTAAATATATAGCACATTGGCTAAGTATAATTCGTGCTTCTGGGTAACCAATTGTACTAACAGCTTGAAAAGTGGTATTAGCCATAACCAAAGCAGTAGGGTTAGCATTGCCAATATCTTCAGACGCAGCAATAAGCATTCTTCGAGCAATAAATTTTACATCTTCGCCTCCTTCAATCATACGAGCTAACCAATACACAGCACCGTTAGGGTCACTACCACGAATAGATTTTATAAAAGCAGAAACAATATCATAATGTTGCTCTCCTGTTTTGTCGTATAAAACAGTGTTTTTTTGTACTTTGCTTAGTACCAATTCATCAGTAATAACAACATCTTCTGTGTCTTCAGAATTTATAACTAGCTCAAACATATTTAACAGCTTTCTGCCGTCACCTCCAGAGAGTCTTAACAAAGCTTCTGTTTCTTTTAGTTCAATTTTCTTCTTTTGTAGCTGTGCATCTTGTCGTATTGCACGTTCAAGCAAAGTAACCAAGTCGTGCTTATCAAAAGGTTTTAAAATATAAACCTGACACCTGCTTAAAAGTGCAGGTATAACTTCAAAACTAGGATTTTCAGTTGTAGCCCCAATTAAGGTAACCCAACCCTTTTCTACAGCTGCCAGTAAAGAATCTTGCTGAGATTTACTAAATCGATGAATTTCATCAATAAATAAAATGGGATTTTTAGTAGTAAATAAACCGCCGCTTTTTTTTGCTTTTTCTATAACCTCTCTAACATCTTTTACCCCACTACTAATAGCACTTAGTGTGTAAAAAGGCCTGTCTATTTCATTAGCTATAATATTAGCTAAAGTGGTTTTACCAGTACCAGGAGGTCCCCAAAGAATTAAAGAAGGTAATATACCTCTTTTAATTTGTTGGGTTAGTGTGCCATTATCACCAACTAAGTGGGTCTGACTCACATATTCTGTTAACGTTTTTGGTCTTACTCTTTCTGCTAAAGGCTCATTCATACCACAAAAATAAAAAGAATCTAAATGACAATTTAGCAGATTTATATTTTTTGGCTAAATCATTGCGTTATTGTAGTAAATTAGTGTTAATGACAGACAATAATTACTTTAAATTCTCCAATTCGGTATTATTAGTGCCAATAATAGCAGTACTTAGTATTTGGACGGTCTATTGGGTAGAATTACAATTTAAAATTAATTTTAACCATTTTGGAGTGTATCCAAGAACACTTAGCGGAATTAAAGGTGTTTTTTTTAGTCCGTTTATACATGGGTCATTAAAGCATTTGTATAGTAATACATTGCCATTGGTGGTGTTAAGTGCCGCTCTTGTTTATTTTTATAAACCAGTAGCTTTTAAAGTATTATTTTATGGTACACTATTGTCTGGTTTAATTACTTGGGTAATTGGTAGACCATCTTACCATATTGGAGCAAGTGGAGTTATTTACTTACTAGCTAGTTTTATATTTTTTAAAGGTGTTTTTGCAAAACATTTTAGACTAATTGCACTTTCTTTATTTGTTGTATTTGTTTACGGTAGTATGCTTTGGTATATTTTACCAATAAAAGAAGGTATATCTTGGGAAGGCCATTTAGGCGGATTTATTACAGGGTTGTTTTTTGCATACTTTTTAAAGGCAGATATTCCTATACCCAAAAAATATGCTTGGGAAGAGGATAGCTACAATGAGGAAGCAGATGAGTTTTTACGTCATTTTGATGAAGATGGTAATTTTATAGAATCTACTCCTGAATCAGAACCTGAAACCGATTTAGATACTACAAGTCCAATTAAAATTACTTACCACTATAAAGAAAACAAAGAAGAGTAGCATAATTTATGCTAAGCGTTGCCTTACAGCTTCATATAAAAACACACCACAAGCAACAGAAACGTTTAATGATTCTATTTCGCCTAATAATGGCAATTTAGCAGTATGGTCTGCTGCTTTTAATATTGATGGAGAAATACCTACATCTTCTGATCCCATAATTATTGCAGAAGCTTCTTTAAAAGAAACATCGTAAATTGTGTTTTCCGTTTTTTCTGAGGCAGCAATAATTTTTACTCCAGATGCCTGTAAATAATGTACAGCGTCTTTAATGTGGTTAACTTTTGCAATTGGAACTTTAAAGGCCGCTCCGGCAGATGTTTTTATGGTATCTGCAGTTACAGGTGCAGCACCTTTTTTCTGAATAATTATACCATCTACACCAGTACACTCTGCGGTTCTAATAATGGCACCAAAATTACGTACATCAGATAATTGATCTAGAAGTAGAAAAAGAGGAGCTTCTTTTTTTTGAATAACGCTTTCAACTAATTCTTCAAAATTATGAAACGTGATAGGAGATATGTTAGCAACTACACCTTGGTGATTATTTTTTGTTAGCCTGTTTAGTTTTTCAACAGGTACATAAGAAATGCTAATTCCTTTTTTTCTGGCTAAATTTTCTAGTTCTCTAAAAAGATCACCTTTTAATCCCTTTTGAACAAAAATTTTATCTAGAGCTTCATTAGCATTAATGGCTTCTATAATAGCTCTAATACCATAAATTTGGGTAGTTTTTTCCATTTGGCAAAGGTATAAAAAAAACCTGCGGAAATCTCCGCAGGTTTAGATATTAAATAGGATTTATTTTTCTAATTAATTAGTTTACATCCCAAAATAATTTACTTGTAATTAAATCACCATTAGAAAGGCCTTGGGCAGCAGCATTTCTGTTTTCCCCATTTAAAGTTTGTAGTAATTGCGGGTACCTTAAACGAAAAGGTAAGTCATCTACAGAAGGGTCTACAGGTCCAGGTTCAAAAATATAACTAGTTAATGGGTCATCTGTATTTTGTTCATCAACTTGAACTTGAGGTAAAGTGATTAATTCATTAGGTTGAATTAATGTATTTGGAAAACCTGTTCTTCTGTATTCTGTGTATGCTTGGTGAGCTTGCATATATAAAGCAATGTATTTTTGGTTTAATACATTTGCTTGATTAGCAGCAGGCAAACTTGATACAAAAGTAGTAATGTCTGCTGTAGGAACTCCCCATTTTTCCATACTTGCAGTTACACCATTTTCATAATTAGTTTGTGACCAACCATTACGTTCAGAAATTAAGAATTCTACCTCTGCATATTCCATTAGAACTTCTTTGTAGTTTGGTTTTAGAACGTTACTGCTAGGATAAGAATACGCAATGTTTCTTAAAAAATTAGTATTTCTAAAAGCATAAGGAATACCTACATAGTCATCAAAGTTTTCTGTAACAACTGCAGTTCCATCTTTAACTTTTGCTATTCCTTCTGAAATTGGTACAGCCATTTTAAATAATCTAGGGTCAGGATTAAAGTTTCCTCTTTCTCCTTTTAGTAACTCTATAAATGGTGCTGCAACAGCAAAATCTGTTCTGTCAATGAATGAATCCCACAATGGTGAAGAATTAGCATCAGCAGTGTCGTAAGATTGTGCAGCATTATCATCATTAGATGTCATAACTCCACTAGCAATAGCTGCATCAAAAGCAGTTTCATATGTTGCATTATCCACACCTTTTATAGTTGTAGCTACTCTTAGGATTAAAGAATTGGCAAACTTTTTCCACTTTGTTGCATCTCCACCATAAATGTTATCACCACTGTTAAAAACTACAGCACCTTCATTAATCATATCAGCAGACTCTCTTAATTCTTTTAGTATATCCATATAGATATCTTCTTGAGCAGCAAAAACAGGTGTAGCTGTTTCCTCTAGCTTTAAAGCTTGAAAGGTTTCGTTATCAGAACCATAAGAATAGTAAGGAACATCCCCAAAGAAATTTGTTAGCTCGTAAAACATATAAGAAAGCATAATACGAGAAGCGGCTATTTGATTATCATTATCGCCATATGCAGCAGCAAGGCCTCTTGTTTCTTCATTTGTATTTTGATCTAATATAGCTTTAAAATCTGTAGCAACTAAATATGTGTTGCGGTATATAGATTCTGCAGAAGATTCACGGTATAGATATCTGTCTTCATCAGCATAAGCAGTTTGTCCCCAGTACTGAACCCAAGGAAGAGTTAATCTTCCTTCATTAAATGCATCTCTAGAGAAATCTGTGAATTGTTTAGTAGCACTAGCAAAAATATTACTAGTAGGTACTACCTCTGGGTTGTTTGGATTCTCATTAATTTCTGCTAAATCTTGGTCACAGGAATTAAAAGTAATTGCCAATACAACTGCTAATAATAGTATAAATTTATTTTTCATTTTCTTAGAATTTTAATTGTAAGTTTAATCCATAGCTTTTAGTTGATGGTAAAGAACCACCTTCAGAACCTTGGATGTTTCCACTTCCAGAAGTAGCTACTTCTGGGTCAAAGTTATCATTGTCTAATCCCCACACACCTAAGTTTCTTCCAAAAGCAGAAATGTTTACAGCAGAAATACCAGTGTTTTTTAATAGGTTAGATGGTAATTTATAACTTAAACTAACCTCCCTTAATTTTACGTAATCGGCATTAAATACATTGGCTGCATCTGCTCCAAAATAATAATCTGTACCTTCCTGCTGTGCAGATATTACTTGGGTATTTGGAGCTGTATTTGTTACAACATAATCTCCATTAGCATCATAAGTAATAGTACCCGTTACACCTTCTAAAACGGTACCAACTTCTCTTTTGTTGTTTGTTGCTGTTTGTTCTAATATACCAGAGTAGTTACCCCATATATTTGTTAGAGACCTGTACTTACCACCTTTTTGTACATCTATTAAAAATCCTAAACTAAGGTTTTTGTAACGGAAACTATTTTTAAAGCCCATATTGTAATCAGGAAGAATTGATCCTAAGTTTTCTACATTTTGAGTTTCTGCGTAGCTACCGTTTGCATTTACAACCTTGTTACCTTGATCATCAAAAACAAAATTTGTACCTCTAATTACTCCATATGATTCCCCTACAACAGCATTTATTGATACTGAATTAAAAGGAAAAGATGCAATTTGTAAAGATTCTACACCGTCAATTATTTCAAGTAATTCGTTGTCATTTTTTGAGAAATTCCAAGTGAAATCCCAAGAAAAATCTTCAGTTTGTATTGGAGTTATATTAACTAAAGCTTCTATACCTCTGTTTCTCAAAACACCTGCATTTGTAAATGTAGAGTTGTAACCTGTTGAAGGGTCAACTGTTACAGGAGTTATCAAGTCGCTAGTTTCTTCATTGTAGTAAGTTAGATCAAAACTAAGGCGATTTTTTAAGAAAGCCATTTCTAAACCTACTTCATAAGTCTGCTTTAATTCTGGACGTAAATTTGGATTTTGGCTTATACCATTTGTACTAAATGGTACATCTCCTAAAAATGGAATATCAGCTACAAATGTAGTTGCTAACTGGTAAGGGTCAGTATCACTACCTACTTCTGCATAACCACCACGTATTTTACCAAATGACAACCAATCTGCTTTAATTAAATTAGAAAACACAATACTACCGTTTACACCTGGGTAAAAGAAAGAATTATCATTTTCAGGAAGTGTTGATGACCAATCACTACGACCAACAACTGTTAAATAAGCAAAGTTGTCATATCCTAAAGAAACAGATCCGTAAACACTGTTTACTCTTTTGTAAGAGTCATATTCTGTTGCCTGAGCAGGGTCTGATGAGTTACTAATGTTGTAAAGTCCAGGTACAACCAAACCTCCCGAAGTAGTTGCAGATAATCTATGAAATTCATTATCCCTACGGTTTGTACCTATAAATGAGTTAACACTAAATTTATCATCCATAAATTTTTTGTCAAAATGTAGTCTAGCCTCGTAATTTATTTCTTGGAAATCTCTATCCGTTTCAGTATAAAATGCTGGTGATTGAGAGCCAACTGCTCTACGATCATTTATTCTAAAGTCATAAGTATCTGCATATATTTTAGCAACTACATATAATTCATCTGTAAAATTATAAGTTGCACCTATATTACCATACCAACGTGTACGTTTATCTTCTGATGTATTTTCATACAATGTCCAGTATGGGTTGTCTGAGTATCTAGGGCTTCCATCTTCTGCAGAAACTCTATTCCAGCTACGTTGAGTACCGTCTTCTCTTTTATATTTTTTTAAACGTTCAAAATCTAAAGACGTTTGACCAAATTGATACATCTGCTGAACTACACCAGATCCTGTATAACCTGAGGCTGGCCTATTAAATCCGTCAGTAATTGTTAAGTTAACAAGTGCATCTACTTTCAACTTATCTGTTAATTGACTTGTAGCGTTAAAGTTAACAGAGCTTTTATTTAACTCAGAATTAGGAACAATACCAGTAGTACTTGTTTTATTAGCACTTAAACGTACTGTAGATTTTTCTGTTCCTTGTGAAAAAGATACTCCGTTATTATAAGTTACACCAGTATTCCAAAAAGAATCTTTATCATTTTTAGGAGCAACCCATGGCCTTGTTTGTAAATAATCATCACTAAACTCAGGATCAAAAGCATCCCAATGCAATACTTGTTGACCTTCATATCTTGGCCCCCAAGATTCATCTGTACCATAATCAACAACATTATACACAGTACCATTAATAGTTGTAGTTCCAAAACCAACTTGACCTATAGTGCTTGCATCACCAGCACCACCACCGTATAAGTTTTGTACTTTAGGAAGAATATTAACTTTGTCAAATGTAATACCAGAGTTTATTGTTATTTGTGCTTTTCCTTTTTTTCCAGACTTCGTTGTTATAAGGATAACACCATTACTTGCACGTGAGCCATAAAGAGCAGCTGCGGCACCACCTTTAAGTATGTTCATAGTTTCAATGTCATCTGGGTTGATGTCAAAACCAGCATCTCCAAAATCACGTCCGCCGCCCCCTGTTTGGGTAGAGCTGCTATTGTAATTAGAATTGTCTAAAGGAATACCATCAACAACCATTAACGGTCTGTTTTCTTGTGTTATTGAACTTGGTCCCCTTAATACAATTCTTGTAGATCCTCCTAAGTTACCAGAGTTATTTGAAATTTGAACACCCGCTACTTTACCAGACATAGCATTAAGAGCATTTGAACTTCTAGTTTCGGCTATGTCATCACCACTAACAGTTTGGGTAGAGTAACCTAGCGATTTTTTTTCTCTAGAAATACCCAAAGCAGTAACAACAACTTCTTGTAATGCTTCTGCATCTTCTGTCATTTGTACGTTAATAACATCTTGGTTATTCACCGTACGTGATGTTGGTGTTTGACCTAAATAGGTAAATAAAAGTACTTGCCCGCTAGATGCTGAAATTGAGTATTTCCCATCAAAATCTGTTTGAGTACCTGTAGTTGTTCCTTTAACAAGGATGTTTACGCCTGGTAATGGTATACCATCTTGGTCGGTAACTGTACCAGAAATCGTTTTTTGTTGTGCAAAAGTTATGTGCACAATAAACGCTAAGAGTAGCGTTAAGATTCCTCTTTGTTTTGTTTTCATTTTTGAAATATTTGAATTAGTCGGTATCAAAAATCAAAAATTAATGTTAATAAGCAAACTAAATTTCTATTTATTTTAACAATAATCTTATAAAAAGACCTAAAATTTTATATTATTCATAATTTTAATTATGTTAGACTATTAAAAATGTAATTTTGTTTATTATTTATTACGTATTGTTATATTAATAATAAACAACTGATAATGTAGGAAATTTACTCTAAACTTATATTTTGTTTTACGCAATCTATTTATTTATTTCGTGTTATTACTAAATTGAAAATCAATACAATTCTCAATTTCCTTATATTTTTTTACATTTAAATATCTTAATTTTTAGATATTATATATTGTAGTTTTTTTCTTATTTTATTTTTATTTGATTATTTTTTGGGTAAGTTTTTTAATAAAAAAAACCTGCAGGAATACCTGCAGGTTTGAAATATATTTGAAATTAAAATAATTTTAATTTACATCCCACCAAACTTTTGTTGTCATATCTCCTGGTGTAGAAGTAACTGCTTCTAGTGAAGCTGCATTTGATGTTGTTTCAGATAAAGGATATGGCATACGTACTGGAATTGTACTAATGAATGCCGCTTCTGGTGCTGTTAATTGTGGATAATCTAATCTTCTCCACTCATTCCAAGCTTCAAAACCTTTAGCATATAACGCAACCCATTTTTGAACCCCAATAGATTCTTTCCAGTTAGCAGCATCATAAGGATTATTAGTTAAGTAATCACTTATAGCTGCAGAATCATCTATACCCCAATAGTTCATAGAAGCTGTAACAGCGTTGTTGTATGCTGCTTCTGCATCTCCAGTTAATATACCTCTTTGGTAAGCTTCAGCTAATAAAAATTGTACTTCTGCATAAGACATAATTACGTGAGGTGCTGTTGCAGCTCTAACTAAATCGCTTGGTCTAGAAGTTGTAGGCTTTAATACTGTAGCGTCATTATCACTTAAGCCGTAAGGCATACCAACAATTGAACCACTAGAAGCAGGTTTAGCATATACTTCTAACCTTGGGTCACCTAGGTCTGTTAGGGTAGTAACTAAATATTCAGAAACCGCATAATCATCTCTATTATTTATGTTTACATTTCTCCATAATGGGTTAGACCTATCTGGTGCGGCATCAAAAGTAAATAAAGCATTTTCTACATTGCTTGAGATTAAATTAGAAGCTGCAGCTGTTGCATATTGTGTAGCTGTTGCTAAATCAACGTCGGATAGACGTATGGCATATTTTAGCATAAGTGAATTTGTTAACTTAATCCAGCTATCAACATTTCCGTTATAGACTACATCTCCACTGGTAAAAGAAGGAGAGCTAGTGTCAAAACTATTACTTGCTTGTTCTAAAGTTTCTAAAATCCCTAAATAAACATTTTCCTGAGAGTCATAACTTGGCAAGTTAAACTCGCTGTTAATTGCTTCAGTATAAGGAACTGCGCCAAAACCATCAGATAAGAAAGTAAATACTTGAGACGACATTACATCTAAGATATTTTTTCTGTTAGTTTTGATGTTGTCAGATACATCTTGTAATTCTACTAATTCTTTGGCGGAATTTAGTTCTTTAAGTATAGATACATACATTGTAGACCATGTACCATCAAAAGCAGTAATTGTTTGATTGTATCTACTGTCTTCAGTATATTCATTTTCTGCCCACTGTTGTGTCATTAACATACCCCATCCAGCATTAACTCCTGTTCCGGCCATACTGTTGTAGAATGTGTATTCTGCTGTTGTTAGTAGAGTAGAAGGGCTAACTATAACCGCATTGTTAGGGTCAACATTTAGTTCTTCAAGTCCATTATCACATGCGCAGAACATTGTCGCAGAAAGTAATAAGGTAAATATTTTATTTTTTTTCATGATTTAATAATTTAAAATTTAGCAGATAAATTAACACCAAATGATCTTGTTGGTGGAACCTGTGCGTTCTCCAAACCTTGTACGTTACCAGAGCCTGTAATAACTTGAGGGTCAATATATGGTACATCTGCAGAGATTATAGCTAAGTTTCTGCCAAATACACTAAGATTTACACTTGTAAAAGGAAGGTCTTTTAACACTTTAGCAGGTAAAGAATAACTTAATCTTACGTCTCTAAATTTAATAAAGCTAGCATCATAAACGTTAGGAGCAGCTCTATTCCAATATGTTTGGTAATAAGTTTGTGGATCTATTCTTGTAGTATTTACAGCTCCAGTAGATGTTACACCAGGTAAAACCATTCCGTTAGCTCTAGTGTCACTTTCGCCATTAAAGGCTACAGTTTCTGGGTGCATACCTGAGTATTTGGCCCACTGTAAAGAAGTAGAGTGTATTATACCACCTTCTTGAAAATCTATTAAACCAGACAATGTAAAGTTTTTATACGTAAAAGATGTACTTACACCTCCAACCCAGTCAGCAATTGCAGATCCTAGGTAAACTCTATCATCAGTAAATAGGTATGCTCCATCATCACCAACAACTTTGTTTCCGTTGTCATCATAAATGTAATCTTGACCGTACATAGCCATATATGGTTTTCCTTCTTGAATTCTTAAATCAGCAGCCCAAGTTCCACCCATATTAATACTTTCAACTAAAGTTTCGCCATTTTCATCTTTTAACAATTCAACCACTTCATTTTTCTGTTGAGTAAGGTTTAATCCTATATCCCATCTAAAGTTTTCTGTTTGAATTGGAGTACCATTAATTTGGAATTCAAAACCTGAATTTTTCATACTACCAGCATTCAATAATTTTGATGAATAACCTGTAGATGAAGAAGTAGGAACGTTAAAAATTTGATCTTCTGTAAGTCTATCATAGTAAGAAGCATCAATACTTAATCTACTATTAAATAATTTAACTAAAATACCAAATTCTGTTTCTGTAGTTAACTCATTAACTAAGTCAGGATTTTGCTGTGAGTTAGGAACTGTGTACATTGGGAAACTTCCAAAGTTTGGAGTTAAAGGAGAATATACATCAGATAACCTATATGGATCTGCATCATTACCCGCTTGAGCAATACTAGCTCTAAGCTTAACAAAATTTACTACGTTACTACCTTTTATGAAATCTAATTCAGATAAAGCAAAACTTATAGAAGCAGCAGGATAAAAATAGCTATTGTTCTTTTTTGGAAGTGTAGAAGACCAGTCATTTCTAGCAGATAAATCTAAGAATAACATATCTTTAAAACCAAAAGAAGTTGATCCAAATATACTATTAATTCCTTTGTTAGCCTCGTAAGTATCTGTGTTAGCAGCAGCACTAGAATTGCTAATATTGTAAAAACGATCTACTACCAAACCACCAGAAGTTGCAGCAGTTATTCTTTTTGTAAACTGTCTCATCCTGTTAGCACCCAATATACCACTAAAAGTAAAGTCTTCAGAAAAATCTTTTTGATAGTTTAATCTAACCTCAAAGTTGTTTTCTTGGAATTTTCTTTCAGTTTCAACATATTTAGAAGGATCTACTGATCTAAATGGAATACCTTCCATTAAACTAAATTGAGATATATCTGTACCAAATTGAGAAGATAAGCTTAAGTTGTCAGTTATAGCATAGCTAAAGTTAGCGTTACCAAAAACTCTATTTCTAGTATCTTCTTGCATAAAGTTATTTCTAACCCATGATGGATTATCAAAATAATTAGGAGTAGGATCAAAAGAAGTTAAGTTACCAGAAGCATCTGTAACAATTCCTTTTGGGTTCCAAGTGTATTGGTTACCTTCTGTTGTGTTTTGTTGATTTTTAATTCTCTCAACATCTAATTGTGTTTGCCACCATTGGTTAAATCCTTGTAAAGGGTTTCCGTTGCTATAACCTGTAATGTTTCTGTTTTGAGCTTCTGTTTTTATGTAGCTCATTGTTACACCAGCTTTTAATTTTTCTGTTAAATTATAAGTTGTGTTTAGGTTTACTGTATTTCTCTGTAAAGCACCATTAGGAGTTGTACCTGTTTGGTCTACATTAGAATAACCCAATCTAAATGAACCTTTTTCGTTAGCCCCACTTAATGAAACGCTATTCATTAATGTTACACCGGTATTAAAGAATGAATCATATGTGTTATCAGGGGCAACCCAAGGTCTAGTTTCTTTGTAGTTACTAGCTCCTGGATCCCAAGAATCCCAATGTCTCACATTTACATTTGGGTCAAATTTAGGACCCCAAGATCCATCTTTTCCGTAGTTGGGAGCTAAATATGCAACACCATCTTGTGTAAATTCATTAAATCCACTTGGTGTTTCATAAGATGAACCACCACCATACATTCTTTGGTGAGGTATTAAGTTTCTAACTTCATCAATAGTAATACTACTATCAAAAGTTACTCCAAGACCTTTTTTGTCAGATCCATTTTTGGTCGTAATCAATATAACACCATTTGCACCTCTAGAACCATATATAGCAGTTGCGGCAGCACCTTTTAATACAGACATAGTTTTAATACTAGAAGGGTCTATATCTGACGCAGAGTTACCGTAATCATAGTTGCCTCCACCAAAACCTCTTTCTTGGCTTGAGCTAGAAAAGCTTTGGTTACTTACTGGAACACCGTCAATTACAAATAATGGCTGGTTATTTCCTAAGAATGAGTTTGATCCTCTAATAGTTATTCTAGATGATCCACCTAAAGTAGATGAACTACCTTGGATTTGTACACCTGCAACTTTACCTTGTAAAGAGTTTACAATGTTAACTTCTTTGGCGTTATCAATACTTTCTCCTGTAACTTTTTGAACAGCATAACCAATAGCTTTTTCTTTCTTGCTTATACCAAGTCCAGTAACAATAACTTCTTGAAGGGCTTCAGCATCTTCCTGCATTTGTACGTTAATAACGTTAGAGTTACTAACAGTACGAGAAGTAGGTGTTTGACCTAAATAAGTAAATAAAAGTACTTGCCCGCTAGATGCAGAAATAGTGTATTTCCCATCAAAATCTGTTTGAGTACCTGTAGTTGTTCCTTGTACAAGGATGTTTACGCCTGGCAATGGTATACCATCTTGATCGGTAACTGTACCAGAAATCGTTTTTTGTTGTGCAAAAGTTAAGTGCACAATAAACGCTAAGAGTAGCGTTAAGATTCCTCTTTGTTTTGTTTTCATTTTTTTGAAATTTGAATTAGTCGGTTTCAAAAGTCAAAAAATAATGTTAATTAAAAAAATAATATTCACTTTATTTTAACAAATAGAGTAAATTATTAAAATAACATATGTTTTTTTAGCATGTACAATTGTATTTTTATTATTAATTAAAGATATTTTATAGATAATGTTTGTTATTTAAAAAAGCCTTTGAATTTCTTCAAAGACTTTTTTCGTTACTACTCAAATATTAAAAAATAAAATCATTTAAAAGCTGATATTTACTGGGTAATTTTTTTTATACTCAATGAGTATTTTTTTTTGTCTTTTCTACTAAAAGTTATTTTACCATTAATTAAAATTTCAGCTTTATTGTGAAAAATATATTTATTGCTATGTTTTAATACATTGTACAAATGCATTCCCATATCAATAGTATTTGCTTTTTCTGTTAATGTTTTGCCTTCAACTTTTAAGCTTGTAAAACTGTAAGAGGGTATTGAAAAATTATTTACTTTTTCAATGTTATTCTTATGTGTTACTTTTATGTCATCTATAATAATCCAGTTACCATCTTTTATTTTAAATAAGTTACTTTCAGGGTAATTTATAGATATAATGTTATTGGATTTTTTTATTGTATTATTAGTACAGCTAAAAACCAGTGATAATGTTACTAATGTTATAATAGTTTTTAGTTGTTTTTTTAACATAGCTAAAAGTTGAAAATTACGGAGCTTTTGAGTTTTTATTAACTCCGTAATCATTAATTTTTAATTTCCGTTCCAAGAGTTACTTCCATCAGCAGTTCCTTCTTGGGAACCATTAGATTCACCTCCAAAAGTATATAATTGATCTCCTGTGATTTCTAATTCTGTTCCAGGCACAGGAAACTGTAGAGGAGTTCCAGTTTGTAATAAATCGTGTCTTCTCATAAACATCCATTGAGTACCTATTGTGCTACCTAAGTCTAGTTCTATAGAATATTCATAAAACAATGCTTTTTCAATTTCTTCAGGTGTACCTCCAGTTGTTATGCCACCTTTAGTAAATCTTACAGAATTGTCTAGTATAGTTTTAGCGGCACCTGCACCAGATGCATATAATGTTGCTTCTGCTTTTATGTAGTCTAGTTCTTCTGTGTGAAATATGTCTGTAGATAAACCAGGATCTGTTCCTCTATCATTGTTAGTGAAATACCTACGATGTCTGTAGTTTGTAAATAATTCTCTACCTCTAGACTCTCTTAAGAAGCCAAACGCAGTAACATATTCAAAATATTCATCTAATCTTGGGTCAGAAGAATTTGCAGGTTCAGGTGTTACTGAAGCATCTGTTGGATAATCTTTAGGATATGTTTCATCAAATAATGAAGCAATTTTAATATCAGTAGGCAAATAACCAGCACCATCACTTAAAGTATAAGTAGACCAGTCTTGCATATTGTTAAAAAATTGATAACCGCCATCTGTAGGAGGGTTAAAATCCTCTGTAATCCCTTTGTTAACATATGTAAGTACTTTGTTATAATCCGTTGTACTAGCTTCTGCTTTAGTTCTAGGTAAGTTAATTAATATTTTAGCAGCAAAAGAATTTGCTAGCTTAATAAAAGTAGCATTGTCAATAGTATATGCATTGTGTATTTTTAACGATATACTAGAATCGCTTTGAGCTAAAGAGATAGCAGTATCTAGATTCTGAATGGCAACATCATTAAGTTCTTTGTAAGTCTTAAACTCTAAAGCGGCTAAATCTGTATCAGGATTTACTATATATGCTTTATCAAAAAGTAAAGATATGTAGCCTTGACATAAGCCTTTAACAAAGTATGCTGTTGCTAACATTTCTTGAGTTTTATCTACATCATCAACAATCATAGTATTTCCTTTAAACTCAATTAAGTCAATAACTGTGTTAGCGCTATATATGTAATTGTTTAAAGAAGACCAGTTAGACCCTACGTGTGAGCCTAAATCAGCATTTGTACTACTGTTGTTTATTTGTACTCTAGGTTGATCTGCAAAATTCCAAAAACTTAAATAAGCATTAGTCGTTGTTGTTTGATCAGCCATTAAATTCATATAAATACCTGTAAACCCTATTAAATGTGTAAAGGCATTTGTTGTAGAACCGTCTAGCAAACTTTTAACGTCGTCTGCACTTGCTAGTGCTTGAACTAGATCTGGTTGGTTCGTGTTTTCTACATCTAAATCTTCACAGCTGGTAAAAATTGCGCTGGAAATGATGCATAACGTTATTTTGTATATTAATCTTTTCATTTTTCTCTTTTTTAAAATTTAATCATAAATGTGAAAGAATAATTTCTGAAGTTAGGATAAGCAAATTCATCTAATCTAAAGTTAGTTGGGTTTTGACCTATTGCAACCTCAGGATCCCATCCTGTATAGTTTGTCCATGTAAATAAGTTTCTACCACTTATTCCGAATTTAATACTATCAATGAAATCAATATTCATTTGTTCGCCTGTTAGAGTATAGTCTAATGATATTTCTCTAATTTTTACGAAAGAACCGTCCTCTACAAAGTGATCAGTTGGATCTGATTTGTTGTATATATTTTGAGCGTAATTTTGGTTTTTGCCAGCAGCTCCAAATGTTTGTAAGTCAATATGTCTCTCGTTAAAGTATAAAAGTTGCTTAGTGTAGTTGTATATATCACCACCTTGTTGCCAATCTGTTAATACATATAATCCTAAGTTTTTATATTTAAAAGAAGATGAAAAACCTACATTGAAATCAGGGTTGGTGTCACCTATTTTTGATATTAAATCTGAATTTGAAGCTTCATCGTATAATTTTACAGGAGCTTCGTCTGCTGTACCAATTGCACTTGTTAAAACAACAAAGCCATCACTGTTTACAGAGTAATCACTTACAGTTCCTCCTTGCGTACCATTTAATACTGCTCCAGAATTATCTGTTATTAGTTGATCTGTAGATTTTGCAAAAGTTTGTCCAAACATAGTACCGTATGGTAAATTTTCTTCAACTCTAAAAATGTCAATTGCAGAGTTAGTATTTCTCGTAAATGGAGCAATACCATTTAGGTCAGTTATCTCTTGTGTTCCCTTGTCAAAATTAACTTGGAAATCCCATGAGAAATTTTTGTTCTTAATGATATTACCAGATAAAGACATTTCTATGTATTTGCTAGAAATTTCACCAATATTTTGCCATTGAGTAGAGAAACCTGCAACACCAGATAATGGTACCTGAATCATTGCATCAATAGTTTTTGTGTCTGCATAACTGGTAGAGAAAGAAAATCTGTCTAAGAAATCAATATCCAAACCTACCTCTAATTCTCTAGTTTCTGAAGGTTTTAAAAATGTATTACCTAAAGCACCAGGTACTATTGAGTTTGCATTAACAGTAAATGTTTCGTATTGAGCATTAAATGCAGGAGGTCTTTGACCAGCAGTACCATAAGCAGCTCTTAATTTGAATTCTTCTATTCCGTTAATGTCTAAATCTTGCGATAATCTATATGCTAATGATCCTCTGTAGTACATTTTATTTCTTTCATCGCTACCAAACAAAGAAGATTGATCAAACCTAACTAAACCATTAAGTATTAACTTGTCTTTATAATCCAAATCAACATTGACAAAATAGTTTTTAGCAATTTCTTTTTGGTAATAAGAAGAAACACTTCTATTGTCAATTGGAGTATTTTGTATTGTTTCAACACCTTGAGCTGCTATAAAATCGTAACCAGAAGTGTTTAAACTTTTAAATTGTCTGTTTTCAAACAAGTATTTTAAACTCGCTGCAAAATTCAAATCAGGAGAAAGTTCTGTAAAATAATTTAATTGCATTGACGAAACTAAAGTACTTGTTTTACTTTCGTTTAAAGTTATGCTACCATTGTTAAGTGTAGGACTTGGTGTAGGCGTAATAAATCCTGATTTTACTATTCCCTTGTATGAGTATATGGTTTGATCTAAACTTTGTTGTGCAGAAAAGCTAAAATTATCTGTTATGTCATAATTCAAAGAAGCTCCTAATAACATTCTTTGTCTATCAAACCCATCTCTTCTATTTTGTAACACATAAAGAGGGTTTTGGAAATTAGAACCTTGTACTTCATAACCACTAGGTACGTTAGAGTATTCGCCATCTGCTGTTTTTTCTTGTAAGTCAATAAAAGGCTCTACAACCAGGCCACTATAAAATACATTGGCACCTTGTCCTTGTTCAGTTACATTAATACCTTTTGTTTGTGCTAATGATCCGTTAAATTTAACAGTAACCTTATCAGAGGCTTTAACATCAAAGTTAGCTCTAAAGTTATTTCTTTTGTATGGGTCTAAACCTTCTATAATACCCTTTGTCTCATTTCTTTGGGCAGATAAAAAATAGTTAATATCATTTTTAGATCCACCAATCGAAACAGTATTGGTTTCAAAAGGTTGGTTAGTAAAAATATTATCAACATTGTTTATGTTGTTAGTTAGGTATGGGTTGTCAAAAACCGCATCATCATCTAGCACTCTGTTTCCAGTAGATAAATCAAAACCGAAGTTGCTAGTGTCTGGAGTTGACGGGTCATTATCCCAATCACCCATTCTAACTCCTTGTGAGTCATTTTTATATGGGTGTACAGATGATAAATCGTAATCATTAGCAATTTCAGAGAAGCCATACTCTGTTTTAACAGTTACTTGCATTTTTCCACGCCCTTTTTTAGTGATGATTTGAATAACACCATTACCAGCTAATGAACCATAAAGAGAAGATGCGGCAGCACCTTTAATAACCTCCATAGATTCGATGTTTTCAACAGCTATATCTTTAAGAGATCCATCAGTAATAATTCCATCTACTATAATTAAAGGTGATTGTGACCCAGATATAGATGTAGAACCTCTTAATCTTATTGAAGCATCAGAAGAAGGGTTTCCAGATGGACTAACGATTCTTACACCAGCAACCTTACCTCTTAGGGCATTTGCAGGATCAGCCGCAGGAACATTTTGTAAACTCTCTTCGCTTACCTTACTTAGCGCAAAACCCAGTTTTTTAGTTGATGTACCTCTGGCAACACCAGTAACAACAATTTCATCTAACGCTTCTGCATCTTCTTCCATTTGAACGTTAATGACGTTGTTTGTCCCAATAGCTCTGGTGGTTTCTTTTTGTCCAATGTAGGTGTAGATTAAAACCTGACCAACATTACCCGCTATAGTATACTCGCCATCAAATCCAGTTTGAGTTCCTATTTTAGTTCCTTTAACAAGGATGTTAACTCCTGGTAGAGGTAAACCATCTTGATCGGTTACTGTACCAGAAATCGTTTTTTGTTGTGCAAATGATAAGTGCACAATAAACGCTAATAATAGCGTTAAGATTCCTCTTTTTTTTGTCTTCATTTTTATGAGTTTTGAATTAGTCGATTTCAAAAATCTTAAATTAATGTTAATTAAAAAAATATAATTAGCTTTTTTTTAACATTCAAGCTTAATTTGAGAATTAACAAATGTTAAATAATAGTTAGCAATTGATACTTTGTTTTGCTTTTGTTGATGATATTTGAAGTTGTTTTTTTGTAAATGAATTTGATTTTGTCTAGAGTGTTTCTTGAAAAAAAATAAAATTAATGTGTAACTATTTGAATTTTAATAAATAATTACTACATTTGCCGCCCTTAAAAGAAGGGAAAAAATTTATATACATATAAATATAGTATGCCAACAATTTCACAATTAGTACGAAAAGGAAGGGTCTCAATTACTAAGAAGAGTAAATCGGCTGCTTTGGATTCGTGTCCTCAAAGAAGAGGGGTTTGTACGCGTGTTTACACAACTACTCCAAAGAAACCAAACTCTGCAATGCGTAAAGTTGCAAGGGTTAGGTTAACAAATGGAAAAGAAGTAAATGCTTACATCCCGGGTGAGGGTCACAATTTACAAGAGCACTCGATAGTATTAGTAAGAGGCGGAAGAGTAAAAGATTTACCAGGTGTTAGATATCACATCGTTAGAGGTGCTTTGGATACAGCAGGTGTTGCTGGAAGAACTCAGCGTAGGTCTAAGTATGGAGCTAAACGCCCTAAGAAGTAATTAACTAACACTTTTAAAGAGAAGAAATGAGAAAAAAACAGGCGAAAAAAAGGCCTCTTTTACCGGATCCAAAATTTAATGATCAATTAGTGACGCGTTTCGTTAATATGATGATGTGGGATGGTAAAAAATCTGTAGCCTTTAAGGTGTTCTATGATGCAATTGCAATTGTAGATGAAAAAAATACTGACGAGGAAAAGTCGGCTTTGGAATTATGGAAGGAAGCGTTATCTAATGTTATGCCTCACGTAGAAGTGCGTAGTCGTAGAGTTGGTGGTGCTACATTTCAAATACCAATGCAGATTAGACCAGATCGTAAAATATCTACAGCTATGAAGTGGTTGATTAGTTATTCTCGTAAGAGAAATGAAAAATCAATGGCTCAGAAGTTAGCTGCTGAAATCTTAGCTGCTGCTAAAGAGGAAGGCGCTGCTGTTAAAAAGAGAGTAGATACTCATAAGATGGCTGAAGCAAACAAAGCATTCTCACATTTTAGATTCTAATAGTAATGGGAAGAGATTTAAGATATACAAGGAATATAGGTATTGCAGCTCATATTGATGCTGGTAAAACAACAACAACTGAACGTATTTTATTTTATACGGGTGTTAGTCATAAAATAGGAGAAGTGCATGATGGTGCTGCTACTATGGACTGGATGGAGCAGGAGCAGGAAAGAGGTATTACAATTACTTCTGCTGCAACTACTTGTACTTGGCAGTTTCCAATGGAAAATGCAAAGCCATTGCCAGAGACTAAAGATTATCACTTTAATATTATTGATACTCCGGGCCACGTAGATTTTACTGTTGAGGTAAATAGATCTTTACGTGTTTTAGATGGTTTGGTTTTCTTATTTAGTGCTGTTGATGGTGTTGAGCCTCAGTCAGAAACTAACTGGAGATTAGCTGATAACTATAAGGTTCCGCGTATTGGTTTTGTTAATAAAATGGATCGTCAAGGTTCTAACTTCTTAAAGGTTTGTGGTCAGGTAAAAACAATGTTAGGTTCTAATGCGGTTCCTATTGTATTGCCAATTGGTGATGAGGCTGATTTTAGAGGTATTGTTGATTTAGCAAAGAATAGGGCTATTGTTTGGCATGATGAGAACTTTGGGGCAACTTTTGATGTTGTTGATATTCCTGAAGAGATGAAAGCTGAAGTGAAGCAGTATAGAGCTGCTTTAATAGAGGCTGTGGCTGAATATGATGAGGAGTTAATGGAGAAATTTTTTGAGGATGAAGATTCAATCTCAGAGGAGGAAGTTCATGCTGCTTTAAGAGCTGCTGTTATGGATAGAGCAATTATTCCTATGGTTTGTGGTTCTTCATTTAAAAATAAAGGAGTACAGTTTTTATTAGATGCTGTATGTAGATATTTACCTTCTCCGGTGGATAAGGATGATATTGTGGGTACGGATCCAGATACTGGTGAATCTGTTACGCGTAAGCCGGATGCTAAGGAGCCATTTGCTGCATTAGCGTTTAAAATTGCTACAGATCCTTTTGTTGGTCGTTTAGCCTTTTTTAGAGCTTATTCTGGTCGTTTAGATGCAGGTTCTTATATTTTAAATAATAGATCTGGAAAAAAAGAACGTATTTCTCGTATTTACCAAATGCACTCAAATAAGCAAAATGCTATTGATTATATCGAAGCAGGAGATATTGGTGCGGCTGTAGGATTTAAGGATATTAAGACTGGTGATACTATGTCTGATGAAAAAAATCCTATTGTATTGGAAAGTATGGATTTCCCAGATCCAGTAATTGGTATAGCTGTTGAGCCTAAGACTAAAGCTGATGTTGATAAGTTAGGTATGGCTTTAGGAAAGCTTGCAGAAGAAGATCCAACATTTACAGTAAGAACGGATGAGGCTTCTGGTCAAACAATTATATCTGGTATGGGTGAGCTTCACTTAGATATTATTGTTGATCGTTTAAAGCGTGAATTTAAAGTTGAGGTTAATCAAGGTGAGCCTCAGGTAGAATATAAAGAAGCGTTAACAAAAACTGCTAACCATAGAGAGACGTATAAAAAGCAATCTGGTGGTCGTGGTAAGTTTGGTGATATTGTTTTTGAAATGGGTCCTGTGGATTCTGATTTCGAAGGTGAAGGTCTTCAGTTTGTTGATGAGATTAAAGGTGGTCGTATTCCAAAAGAATTTATACCTGCTGTGCAAAAAGGATTTGAAATCGCTATGAAGAATGGTCCTTTAGCTGGTTATGAAATGGATACTATGAGAATAGTTCTAAAAGATGGATCTTTCCACCCAGTGGATTCTGATGCATTATCTTTTGAGTTAGCTGCTAAAATGGGTTATAAAGCTGCTGGTAAAGCTGCTGGTGCTGTTATAATGGAGCCTATTATGAAAATGGAGGTGTTAACTCCAGAGGAAAATATGGGTGATATTGTAGGTGACTTAAATAGAAGAAGAGGTGTAATTAGTAGTATGGATGATAGAGCTGGTTCTAAGGTTGTTAAAGCTGAAGTTCCATTATCTGAAATGTTTGGTTATGTAACTTCATTAAGAACATTATCTTCTGGTAGAGCAACATCTACAATGGAATTTTCTCACTATGCAGAAACTCCATCTAATATATCTGAAGAAGTAATAAAAGCAGCAAAAGGAGCAACCGCTTAAATTTAGTAAAATGAGTCAAAAAATTAGAATAAAATTAAAATCTTACGATCACAATTTAGTGGATAAGTCTGCTGAGAAAATTGTAAAGACGGTTAAGACTACTGGAGCGGTTATTACGGGTCCAATTCCGTTACCAACTCACAAGAAAATATTTACGGTATTGCGTTCACCGCACGTAAACAAAAAATCTAGAGAGCAATTTCAGTTAAGTTCTTATAAAAGATTATTGGATATTTATAGTTCTTCTTCTAAAACTATTGATGCTCTAATGAAGTTAGAGTTGCCAAGTGGTGTAGAGGTAGAGATTAAAGTTTAAGTATCTATGTCTGCTTCTGGATGAAGTAGATGACATGTCCTGAGCGTTTCGCGATGGAAAGACGGAAAAAATAAATTCAGGGTTGAGTTATTTTTGACCCTGTTTTTTTGTCAAAAAGTTAAGTAGTAAACAAGTAATTAATAATTAATAATTAATAAATATGTCTGGGTTAATTGGAAGAAAGATTGGCATGACCAGCATCTTTGATGAAAATGGAAAAAATATTCCATGTACAGTAATCGAAGCTGGACCATGTGTTGTTACCCAAGTCAGAACCGAAGAGGTTGACGGGTATAATGCCCTTCAGCTTGGTTTCGATGACAAGGCAGAAAAGCGTGCTAATAAGGCTCAAATGGGTCATTTTAAAAAGGCAGGTACTTCTCCTAAGAAAAAAGTCGTTGAATTCCAAGATTTTGAAGGTGAGTACAAATTAGGTGACACTGTAGGTGTTGATCAATTTGTAGAAGGTGAATTTGTAGATGTAGTTGGTACATCTAAAGGTAAAGGTTTTCAAGGTGTTGTTAAAAGACATGGCTTTGGAGGTGTTGGTCAGGCTACGCATGGTCAGCATAACAGATTAAGAGCTCCTGGTTCTATTGGTGCTGCTTCTTATCCTGCAAGAGTATTTAAGGGTATGAAGATGGCAGGTAGAATGGGTGGTGAAAGAGTCACTGTTCAAAACCTTAGAGTTTATAAAGTAGTTCCAGAAAAAAATCTTTTAGTAGTAAAAGGTTGTGTTCCTGGTCATAAAAACGCTTACGTAACTATTCAGAAGTAATGAAAGTAGCAGTTTTAGATAGTAAAGGAAAAGATACGGGTAGAAAGGTAGACCTTTCTGATTCGGTATTCGCAATAGAGCCTAATAAGCATGCTGTATATTTAGATGTTAAGCAGTATTTAGCGCATCAGAGGCAAGGAAACCACAAGTCAAAGGAAAGAGCTGAGATTGCTGGTAGTACAAGAAAAATAAAGAAGCAAAAGGGAACAGGTACTGCTCGTGCGGGTAGTATTAAGTCTCCAGTTTTTAGAGGTGGTGGTCGTATTTTTGGTCCTCGCCCTAAAGATTACAAGCAGAAATTAAATAAAAACGTTAAGCGTTTAGCGAGAAAATCTGCTTTTAGTATTAAACAAAATGAGAACGCAATTTTAGTAGTTGAAGACTTTAATTTTGATGCTCCAAAAACGAAAGAATTTACACAAGTTCTTAAGTCTTTAGGTATTGAAAATAAAAAATCTTTAATTGTGTTGGGTGATTCAAATAATAATGTATATTTGTCATCGCGCAATTTAAAGCGTTCCGAAGTTGTAATTAACTCAGAATTAAGCACTTACAAAATACTTAATGCTTCAAGTGTAGTGTTATGTGAGAGTGCATTAGAGGGAATTGTATCGAACTTAAACAAATAGAAAAGCAATGAGTGTATTAATTAAGCCAATAATTACGGAAAAAATGACCGCTGATAGCGAGTTATATAATCGTTATGGTTTCGTTGTGGATTTAAATGCCAATAAAATCCAAATTAAGGATGCTGTAGAGCAGGCTTATGGGGTTACGGTAAAAGATGTTCGAACAATGATTTACGGACCAAAGCGTAAAACACGTCACACTAAGACAGGTGTGCAGCACGGAAAAACTAATAGTTATAAGAAAGCTATTATTGACGTGGTAGAAGGAGATATAATTGATTTTTATAATAATCTATAAAGACAAAGAATGTCAGTTAGAAAATTAAAACCAATCACTCCAGGACAGCGATTTAGAGTAGTAAACGGATTTGACGCGATTACTACTGATAAGCCGGAGAAAAGTTTACTTGCTCCGTTAAAAAAGTCTGGAGGTAGAAACAGTCAGGGGAAAATGACAATGCGCCAAAAAGGTGGAGGTCATAAGAGAAGGTATCGTGTAGTTGATTTTAAGCGTGACAAACAAGGTGTTGTTGCGACTGTAGAATCTATTCAGTACGATCCAAACAGAACAGCTTTTATTGCATTAGTAGAGTATACTGATGGTGAAAAGAGATATGTTGTTGCTCAAAACGGTTTAGAAGTAGGTCAGAAGATTTCTTCTGGTGAATCTGCTTCGCCAGAGATAGGGAATGCTTTACCATTAAGTGCTATTCCTTTAGGAACAATTATTTCTTGTATAGAACTACGTCCTGGACAAGGAGCTGTAATGGCTAGGAGTGCAGGTACTTTTGCTCAGTTAATGGCAAAGGATGGAAAATTTGTAACTGTTAAGTTGCCATCTGGTGAGACTAGATTAGTTTTAGCGGGTTGTATGGCTACGATAGGAGCGGTATCAAATTCTGATCACCAATTACTTGTATCTGGTAAAGCGGGTAGAAGTAGATGGTTGGGTAGAAGACCAAGAACAAGACCAGTAGCAATGAACCCTGTAGATCATCCAATGGGTGGTGGTGAAGGTAGAGCTTCAGGTGGTCATCCAAGATCAAGAAATGGTATTCCTGCTAAAGGATTTAGAACTCGTTCTAAAACTAAGGATACAAATAGATATATATTAGAACGTAGAAAGAAATAAAATTAGAAAAAAATGGCACGTTCACTAAAGAAAGGACCTTACGTTCATTATAGTTTAGAGAAAAAAGTTCAACAAAATGTTGAGTCGGGTAAAAAAGCGGTTATTAAGACTTGGTCTAGAGCTTCTATGATTACTCCTGATTTTGTTGGTCAAACTATAGCAGTACACAACGGTAGACAATTTGTTCCTGTTTATGTAACAGAGAATATGGTAGGGCATAAATTAGGAGAATTTTCACCAACTAGATCTTTTAGAGGTCATGCTGGTGCGAAGAACAAAGGAAAAAAGTAAGCTATGGGAGTTCGTAAAAAACAGATGGCCGAAAGAATTAAGGCTGAAAAGAAAAAGATTGCTTTTGCAAAGTTGAACAACTGTCCAACTTCGCCAAGAAAAATGCGTCTTGTTGCAGATTTAATTAGAGGTGTACAGGTAGAAAAAGCTTTGGCTATATTAAAGTTTAGTCAAAAAGAAGCTTCAAGAAGGGTAGAAAAGTTATTGCTTTCTGCTATAGCTAACTGGCAGTCTAAAAATGAAGATGCTGATATTGAAGAAGCTGATCTTATTGTTAAAGAAATAAGAGTAGATAGTGGGGCAATGTTAAAAAGGTTAAGACCTGCGCCACAAGGAAGAGCACATAGAATTAGAAAACGTTCTAACCACGTAACATTGGTTTTAGAATCTAACAATAAAACTCAAAGCTAAGACATTACTATGGGACAAAAAACAAATCCAATCGGGAATCGTCTAGGTATCATCAGAGGTTGGGAATCTAACTGGTATGGTGGAAATGATTATGGAGATAAATTAGCAGAGGATGATAAAATACGTAAGTATGTTCATGCTCGTTTAGCAAAAGCTAGTGTTTCTAGGGTTATTATAGAGCGTACTTTAAAGCTTGTAACTGTAACTATTACTACTGCTAGACCTGGTATTATTATCGGTAAAGGTGGGCAGGAAGTAGATAAGTTAAAAGAGGAGCTTAAGAAGATTACTAGTAAAGAAGTTCAGATTAATATTTTTGAAATTAAGAGACCAGAAGTAGATGCAAATCTTGTAGCTGCTAGTGTTGCTCGTCAAATTGAAAATAGAATTTCTTATAGAAGAGCTATAAAAATGGCAATTGCTGCAGCAATGAGAATGAATGCAGAAGGTATAAAAATTCAAATCTCTGGAAGATTAAACGGTGCTGAGATGGCGCGTTCTGAAGCTTACAAAGATGGTAGAATTCCATTGTCTACTTTTAGAGCAGATATAGACTATGCATTAAATGAAGCACATACTACTTATGGTAGATTAGGTATAAAAGTGTGGATTATGAAAGGCGAGGTTTATGGTAAAAGAGAACTTTCTCCATTAGTTGGTATGTCTAAAGGACAGGGCAAAGGTGGAAGAAATGAAGGGCCTAAGAAACAACGTCGTAGAAAGTAATTATTTAAAGAGATAGAGAAATGTTACAACCAAAAAGAACCAAATTTCGTAAAGCGCAGAAAGGCCGTATGAAAGGACTTTCGCAAAGAGGGCATCAGCTTTCTAACGGTATGTTCGGTATAAAATCTTTAGATTCTAAGTTTATTACTTCACGTCAGATAGAGGCGGCTCGTATTGCTGCTACTAGATATATGAAGAGAGAGGGACAGTTATGGATAAAAATATTTCCGGACAAGCCTATTACTAAAAAGCCATTAGAAGTACGTATGGGTAAAGGTAAGGGTGCTCCAGAATATTTTGTTGCTGTTGTGAAACCAGGTAGAATTATGTTTGAGATTGCAGGTGTTCCTATGGACATCGCTAAAGAGGCTTTACGTCTTGCAGCTCAAAAATTACCGGTAAAGACTAAATTTATTGTTGCTAGAGATTATTCAGCTTAATTTATAATTTAAGGAATCATGAAACAATCAGAAGTAAAAGAATTATCAGTTGAAGATTTAAAAAATAAATTAGCTGAGTACAAAAAACAGTATGGCGATTTAAAATTAGCACATTCTGTTACACCTTTGGAGAATCCACTTCAAATCAGAAAGACGAGAAGAACGGTGGCTAGACTAGCAACTGAATTAACTAAAAGGGATAACCAATAATTGGTTCTGCTTTATGGAAAAAAGAAATTTAAGAAAAGAGAGAGTAGGAGTTGTTACTAGCAACAAAATGGAGAAATCAATTGTGGTTTCAGAAGTTAAGCGTGTTAAGCACCCTATGTACGGTAAGTTCGTGTTAAAAACAAAGAAATATGTTGCGCACGACGAAACAAACGATTGCAATATTGGTGATACAGTAAAAATAATGGAGACTCGTCCATTGAGTAGAACTAAGTGTTGGAGATTGGTGGAAATTTTAGAAAGAGCTAAATAATATGTTACAGCAAGAATCTAGACTAAAAGTGGCAGACAATACAGGGGCAAAAGAAGTTTTGACTATACGTGTATTGGGCGGTACAAAAAGAAGATATGCATCTGTTGGAGATAAAATAGTAGTGTCTGTTAAAGATGCTACTCCAAACGGAGGTATCAAAAAAGGTGCTGTTTCAACTGCAGTGGTTGTAAGAACAAAGAAAGAAGTAAGAAGACAAGATGGATCTTACATTCGTTTTGATGATAATGCGTGTGTATTATTAAACCCAACGGGTGAAATGAGAGGTACGTGTGTTTTTGGACCTGTTGCAAGAGAGCTTCGTGATAAGCAATTCATGAAGATTGTTTCATTAGCCCCTGAGGTACTTTAATATTCAGAAAAATGATGAAGTTAAAAATTAAAACAGGAGATACAGTAAGAATTATAGCTGGAGACCATAAAGGTACAGAAGGTAAAGTTGTTAGTGTAGACCGTGAAAAAAATAAGGCAATTGTTGAAGGTGCTAATATGGTATCTAAGCATGAAAAGCCTAGCGCAAACAATCCTCAAGGAGGAATCGTTAAAAAGGAAGCTCCATTACACATTTCTAACCTATCTTTAATTGATCCTAAATCAGGAGAAACTACAAGAGTTGGTTATGAAGTAAGAGATGGTAAGAAAGTGAGATTTTCTAAAAAATCTAATGAAGTAATTTAATTATGACTTACACTCCAAGATTAAAACAAGAATATAAAGAGCGTATTGTTTCATCTCTTACAGAAGAGTTTGAGTACAAAAACGTTATGCAGGTGCCAAAACTTACTAAAATAGTTTTAAGTAGAGGTATTGGTGCTGCAGTTGCAGATAAAAAGCTTATAGATCACGCTATTGATGAGTTAACACTTATCACTGGTCAAAAAGCAGTTTCTACAATGTCTAAAAAAGATGTTGCTTCATTTAAATTACGTAAAGGAATGCCAATTGGTGCTAAAGTTACGTTAAGAGGTGAGAGAATGTATGAGTTTTTAGATAGGTTAATTACAAGTGCGTTGCCACGTGTTAGAGATTTTCAAGGTATTAAGGCTACAGGTTTTGATGGTCGTGGAAACTATAACTTAGGTATTACAGAGCAAATTATATTTCCAGAAATAAACATTGATAAGATTAATAGAATCAATGGTATGGATATTACATTTGTAACTACTGCTGAGACTGATAAAGAAGCTAAATCATTATTAACTCATTTAGGATTACCTTTTAAAAAGAATTAGTATGGCTAAAGAATCAATGAAGGCCCGCGAAAGAAAAAGAGCGGCAACAGTTGCAAAATATGCTGAGAAAAGAAAAGCTTTAAAAGAAGCTGGAGATTATGAAGCATTACAAAAATTACCAAAAAATGCTTCACCTGTTCGTATGCATAACAGATGTAAGTTAACAGGAAGACCAAAAGGTTATATGAGAACTTTTGGTATTTCTAGGGTAACTTTTAGAGAAATGGCTAACAATGGTTTAATCCCAGGGGTTAAAAAAGCAAGTTGGTAAACAATAAACAATCAATATAAATTGGTTTCAGGTTTAACAAAAAAAAGTTAAAAACCGTCACCGCAAATTATTTTAAATGGTAACAGATCCTATAGCAGATTATTTAACAAGAGTTAGAAATGCCAGTCGTGCAGGTCACAGAGTGGTAGAGATTCCTGCTTCAAATCTAAAAACAGAAATAACTAAAATATTATTTGATCAAGGATATATTTTAAGTTATAAAGTCATTGAAGACGCAGTACAGGGTACAATTAAAATTGCTTTGAAATACAATAAAGCAACTAAAGAGCCTGTAATTAAAAAAATACAACGAGTAAGTAAGCCAGGTTTACGTAAGTATGCTGGTTCTTCAGACTTGCCAAGAGTACTTAACGGTTTAGGTATCGCTATAGTTTCTACTTCTCATGGAGTTATGACTAGCAAGCAAGCTAAGTTAGAAAAAGTTGGTGGTGAAGTTTTATGCTACGTTTATTAATCTATAAAGAATAAGAATAATGTCTAGAATAGGTAATAATCCAGTAACAATTCCTGAGGGTGTAACCGTAGAGGTTAACGATAATGTAGTTACTATGAAAGGTAAATTGGGTGAATTAACTCAAGAGTTTTCAGGAATTTCAGTAAAAATAGAAGAAGGATCAATCATTGTAACGAGAAATTCAGAACATAAGAGTGATAAAGCTAAGCACGGTTTGTACAGAGCTTTATTCTTTAATATGATTGAAGGGGTTTCTAAAGGTTGGACTAAAGAATTAGAATTGGTTGGTGTAGGTTATAGAGCTAGCCACCAAGGACAAAAATTAGATTTGGCTGTTGGTTTTTCACACAATATAGTTCTGGACATAGCTCCAGAAGTAAAAGTGGAAACAGTTTCTGAGAAAGGAAAGAATCCAATTGTAAAATTAACATCTTTTGACAAGCAATTAGTAGGTCAAGTAGCGGCAAAAATAAGAGCTTTCCGTAAGCCAGAGCCATACAAAGGAAAAGGTATTAAGTTTGTTGGAGAAATATTAAGAAGAAAAGCAGGTAAATCAGCTTAATAATTAGCAATATGGGATTATCAAAGACTGAAAGAAGATACAGAATCAAGAGAAGGATTAGAAAAGTTTCATTTGGAACTGCAACTAGACCAAGATTAGCTGTATTTAGAAGTAATAAAGAAATTTACGCTCAAATTATTGATGATAATGCAGGAACTACTTTAGTTGCTGCTTCATCAAGAGATAAAGAGCTAGATGCAAAAGGAACTAAAATAGAAATAGCAAACCAAGTTGGTAAAGCTATTGCTGAAAAGGCTTTAAAAGCTGGTATAGAGACTATTGCTTTTGATAGAGGTGGAAACTTATACCACGGAAGAATTAAATCATTAGCAGAAGGTGCTAGAGAAGGCGGACTTAAATTCTAATATATTATGTACCAAAAATATAAAAACGTAGAAACAGTTAAACCAGGAGGATTAGATTTAAAAGATCGTCTGGTTGGTGTACAAAGAGTTACTAAGGTAACAAAAGGTGGTAGAGCTTTTGGTTTTTCTGCTATAGTTGTTGTAGGAGATGAAAATGGTGTTGTAGGACACGGTTTAGGAAAATCTAAAGATGTTGCTACTGCTATAGCAAAAGCTGTTGAAGACGCAAAAAAGAATTTAATTAGAATCCCTCTAATCAAAGGAACTATACCTCACGAGCAAAAAGGTAAATTTGGTGGAGCACGTGTATACATTCAGCCTGCATCTCACGGTACAGGTGTAATTGCTGGTGGAGCTTTAAGAGCTGTATTAGAAGCAGTTGGTGTACATGATGTATTATCAAAATCACAAGGATCTTCTAACCCTCATAACGTAGTAAAAGCAACTTTTGATGCTTTATTACAAATTAGGGATGCAAAAACAATTGCAGATCAAAGAGGAGTATCTTTAGAAAAAGTATTTAAAGGATAAATAGGATACAATGGGAAAGATTAAAGTAAAGCAAGTTAAGAGTAATATTAAACAGACTCAAAGACAGAAAAGAACCTTAGAGGCTCTTGGGCTTAGAAAAATTGGTCAAGTTGTTGAGCATGAGGCTACGCCAAATATCCTTGGTATGGTAAATAAAGTTGAACATTTAGTTTCTACTGAAGAAGCTTAATTATAAATTTATCAAGATGAATTTAAGTAATTTAACACCTGCAGAAGGTGCTGTTAATAAGGCAGGTAAAATCGTAGGTAGAGGACAAGGTTCTGGTAAAGGTGGTACTGCTACTAGAGGGCACAAAGGTGCTAAATCTAGATCTGGTTACTCTAAGAAGATTGGTTTTGAAGGTGGACAGATGCCGTTGCAAAGACGTGTGCCTAAGTTTGGTTTCACAAACATTAATAGAAAAGAATACCAAGGTATTAATCTTGACAAACTACAAGGGTTGGTTGAAAAAGGAGCTATAAAAGATGTAGTTACTTTTGAAACTCTAGTAGAGAATAGATTAGTAAGGAAAAATGATTTGGTTAAGATTTTAGGTGGTGGTGAGTTAAAAGCTTCACTTAAGATTTCTGCTCACAAATTTACTGCATCTGCTAAGCAAGCTATTGAAGCTGCTGGAGGAGAAGCAATAAGTCTTTAATCACTAAACAGAAGATGAAGAAATTTTTTGATACCATATCCAATATTTGGAAAATAGAAGAGTTAAGAAACAGAATAATTATTACGCTTACTTTACTATTAGTATACCGTTTTGGTGCTCAAATTGCACTACCAGGGATAGACTCTCAGGAATTGGGTAATTTACAATCGGGTACAGAACAAGGTATATTTGGTTTATTAAATGCATTTACAGGTGGGGCTTTTGCCAAGGCATCTGTTTTTGCATTGGGTATAATGCCTTATATTTCTGCATCTATTGTAGTGCAATTAATGGGTATAGCTATCCCTTACCTTCAAAAATTACAAAAAGAAGGTGAGAGTGGAAGAAAAACAATTAACCAAATTACAAGATGGTTAACAATTGCTATATGTATAGTACAGGCTCCTGCTTATTTGTTAGGTTTAGGTGCTTTTGGTGTACCAGATAGTGCTTTTGTATTAGGTAAAGGATTAGATTTTATGATCCCAGCCGTAATAATATTAGTAACTGGTACTGTATTTGCAATGTGGTTAGGAGAAAAAATAACTGATAAAGGTATTGGTAATGGTATTTCATTATTAATTATGATTGGTATTATTGCTACAATGCCGCAGGCATTTATGCAAGAAGTTGCTTCTAGAACAGGAGAAAATACTGGTGGTCCAATGTTAATACTTGTAGAAGTTATTTTATGGTTCTTAGTTATATTAGCATCTGTGCTTATAGTTTTGGCAACTCGTCAAATACCTGTTCAGTACGCTAGAAGAACAGCTTCTGGTGGTTATGAGAAAAATATTACTGGATCTAGACAATATATTCCATTAAAATTAAATGCATCTGGTGTAATGCCAATAATATTTGCTCAAGCATTAATGTTTTTGCCTGGTATGATTGGTAAGTATTTTAATACTTCTGCAATAGGTTCATGGTTTGAGGTTAATTTTCAGGATCCCTTTGGATTAGCATATAATTTGTTATTTGCTTTTCTAATTATAATATTCACATATTTTTATACTGCTATCACTGTACCAACAAATAAGATGGCAGATGACTTAAAAAGAAGTGGTGGATTTGTACCAGGAACAAGGCCTGGGAAAGAAACTGCAGATTTTTTAGATAAAATTATGTCATTAATTACGTTACCCGGATCTATTTTCTTAGCTTTGCTGGCTGTTTTACCAGCTATTGTTGTTCAACTGCTAGGAATTCAAGGAAATTGGGCAATGTTTTATGGTGGAACATCACTACTAATTATGGTAGGTGTGGCAATTGATACAGTTCAGCAAGTAAATTCATATTTGTTAAATAGACATTATGATGGCTTAATGAAAAGTGGTAAAAATAGAAAAGTAGCATAAGTTATGGCTAAACAAGCAGCGATAGAGCAAGACGGATCTATAATTGAGGCATTATCAAATGCAATGTTCCGTGTGGAGTTAGAAAACGGACACGTGGTAACAGCGCATATATCTGGAAAGATGAGAATGCATTATATTAAATTATTACCAGGTGATAAGGTTAAATTAGAAATGAGCCCTTATGACTTGACTAAAGCAAGAATTACATATAGATATTAAGATGAAAGTAAGAGCATCAATAAAAAAGAGAAGTGCCGAGTGCAAAATAGTGCGCAGAAAAGGACGGTTGTACGTAATTAATAAAAAGAATCCTAGATTTAAACAAAGACAAGGGTAATTATGGCAAGAATTGCAGGTGTAGATATACCAAAACAGAAAAGAGGAGTTATAGCTTTAACCTATATATTTGGTGTAGGTAGAAGTAGAGCTAAAGAAATTTTAGCTAAAGCCCAAGTTAGTGAAGATACTAAAGTATCAGATTGGAATGATGACGAAATAGGTCGTATTCGTGATGCTGTATCTGAGTTTACAATTGAAGGTGAATTACGTTCAGAAATTCAATTAAGCATTAAGCGTTTAATGGATATCGGATGTTACAGAGGAATTCGTCATAGATCTGGTTTACCTTTAAGAGGTCAAAGAACTAAGAACAACTCTAGAACTAGAAAAGGTAAAAGAAAAACTGTTGCTAATAAGAAAAAAGCAACTAAATAATTAAAAGTCATTAGTATTTAGTAGTTGGATTGAATCTGTTTGAAATGTAATAGTTTAGGATTCTAATACTAACAACTAACAACTAAAAACTAAAATCATATGGCAAAGTCAAATACAAAAACAGCTAAAAAACGTAAAGTTATAGTTGAATCTGTTGGAGAAGCACACGTAACAGCTTCTTTTAACAACATTATTATTTCTTTAACAAACAAAAAAGGAGATGTAATCTCTTGGTCATCTGCCGGTAAAATGGGCTTTAGAGGATCTAAGAAAAATACACCTTATGCTGCACAAGTAGCATCTGAGGACTGTGCAAAAGTTGCACATGAAGCAGGACTAAGAAAAGTTAAAGTATACGTAAAAGGACCTGGAAACGGTAGAGAATCTGCAATACGTGCAATTCACAACTCAGGAATTGAAGTAACTGAAATTATTGATGTTACTCCATTACCACACAACGGTTGTAGACCTCCAAAAAGAAGAAGAGTTTAATTAAATTAATAGCCCTAAGGGCATTTCACAGAAAGTGTAATTACGATTATCGAAGGATAAGCCTTAATTCATAATCTCACTTTCAAAATTTTAGAAAATGGCAAGATATACAGGACCTAAAACTAAGATCGCACGTAAATTCGGAGAAGCGATATTTGGAGAAGATAAGTCTTTTGAGAAAAAGAATTATCCTCCAGGACAACACGGTAACAACAGACGTCGTGGTAAAAAATCTGAATATGCTATCCAATTAATGGAG
The DNA here is from genome assembly GCF_000190595.1 of Cellulophaga lytica DSM 7489. Classification (NCBI taxonomy): domain Bacteria; kingdom Pseudomonadati; phylum Bacteroidota; class Flavobacteriia; order Flavobacteriales; family Flavobacteriaceae; genus Cellulophaga; species Cellulophaga lytica. The sequence continues at coordinate 2,436,186 of NC_015167.1, forward strand.
AAGCAAAAAGCTAAATATTCTTACGGAATTTTAGAAAAACAATTTAGAAACTTATTTGCAAAAGCAAACAGTAGTAAAGGAGTAACTGGTGAAGTTTTACTTCAGTTATGTGAATCTCGTTTAGATAACGTTGTTTACAGAATGGGTATTTCTAACTCAAGAAGAGGGGCAAGACAATTAGTTTCTCACCGTCACATTACTGTAAATGGAGAATTGGTAAACATACCATCTTATTCTTTAAAGCCAGGAGATGTTGTAGGTGTTAGAGAAAAATCTAAATCATTATCTGCTATACAAGATGCATTGGCTGCTAACAGTCGAGTATACGAGTGGATTACTTGGAATTCTGAAAAGAAGGAAGGTACATATGTATCTATTCCAGAAAGAGTTCAGATTCCAGAGAATATCAAGGAACAACTAATCGTCGAGTTATACTCTAAATAAACAACCTAATTCAACTATGGCATTATTAAATTTTCAGAAGCCCGATAAAGTTATAATGATCGATTCTACAGATTTTGAAGGGAAATTTGAATTTCGTCCTTTAGAGCCTGGTTATGGATTGACTGTTGGAAACGCATTAAGAAGAGTATTACTTTCTGCATTAGAAGGTTTTGCAATTACTTCTGTGAGAATGGACAAAGTAGAACATGAGTTCTCTGTTATTCCTGGTGTTGTTGAAGACGTTACAGAAATGATTTTAAACTTAAAACAAGTTCGTTTTAAGAGACAAATAGAAGATGTTGAAGCTGAAACAGTTTCAATTTCTGTAAGTGGTAAAAATCAGTTAACTGCGGGTGATTTTCAGAAATTTATTTCTGGGTACCAAGTATTAAATCCTGATTTAGTAATTTGTAATATGGATGCTAAAGTAAGCATCAATATGGAAATTGTTATTGAAAAAGGAAGAGGATACGTACCAGCAGAAGAGAATAAAAAGCCTGGTGCTGCTATAGGAACTATTCCAATTGATTCTATTTTTACGCCTATTAAAAACGTAAAATATAGTATTGAGAACTATCGTGTAGAACAAAAAACTGATTATGAAAAACTAGTTTTTGAAATCAGTAGCGATGGATCAATAAATCCTAAAGATGCTTTAACTGAAGCTGCAAAGGTTTTAATTCATCACTTCATGTTATTCTCTGATGAGCGTATTACTCTAGAAGCAGATGAAATAGCTCAGACTGAGACTTATGATGAGGAATCATTACACATGCGTCAGTTGCTAAAAACTAAATTAGTAGATATGGATTTATCAGTTCGTGCACTAAATTGTTTAAAAGCAGCAGAAGTAGATACATTAGGAGACTTAGTTTCATTTAACAAAAATGATCTTATGAAGTTTAGAAACTTCGGTAAAAAATCATTAACTGAATTAGAAGAGTTAGTGATTAATAAAGGATTAAGTTTTGGAATGGACTTGTCAAAATATAAATTGGATAAAGATTAATTTTATTTCCATTAAAGGAGATATATAAGATAATACAATGAGACACGGTAAAAAAGTTAATCATTTAGGAAGAAAAGCAGCGCATAGAAAAGCTATGTTAGCAAATATGGCTTGTTCTTTAATTGAGCACAAAAGAATTAACACTACTGTTGCTAAAGCTAAAGCTTTAAAACAATTTGTAGAGCCTTTAATTACTAAATCAAAGGCAGAAAACAATAAATCTGTTGAGAAAGGAACTCACAACAGACGTATAGTTTTTAAAAGCTTAAGAGATAAGTATGCAGTAACAACTTTATTTGGTGAGGTTTCTTCTAAAGTAGGAGACAGACCAGGTGGTTACACAAGGATTATTAAACTTGGTAACAGGTTAGGTGATAATGCTGATATGGCTTTAATAGAGTTAGTAGATTTTAATGAAGTTTACAACGCTGGAAAACCAAAAGAGAAGAAAAAATCTAGAAGAGGTAGAAGCAAAAAGGCTGTAGCGCCTGTAGCAGAAACAAAATCAGATGATTCAGAAGAATAAAATAATGATTTTATTTTTAAATATTCAAAAAAGGATAGGCTTATAGTCTATCCTTTTTTTTATGTTAAATTTGTAAAGTAAAAATAATAAGGATTAAATTTTTATAGGGTGAAATATCAAGCAAGAAAAAAAGCGCTAATTTTATTAGCAGACGGTACAATTTTTCACGGAAAAGCTGTTGGTGATGCAGAAGGTACTGCATTTGGTGAGGTTTGTTTTAATACTGGTATGACAGGGTACCAAGAAATTTTTACAGATCCATCTTATTTTGGACAAATAATGGTAACTACTAATGCACACATTGGTAATTATGGTACAAACGAAGAAGAAGTAGAGTCTAACTCTGTGAAAATCTCAGGTCTTGTTTGTAAAAATTTTAGTTATGATTATTCTAGAGTTGATGCAAATGCTAGTTTGCAAGAATTTTTAAATAACAGTAACCTTTTTGCTATTTCTGATGTAGATACAAGAGCTTTAGTTAGTTATATTAGAGATAATGGTGCAATGAATGCTGTAATTTCTACAGATGTAGATAATATAGAAAGTTTAAAAGAGCAATTGGCAAATGTTCCTAGTATGGAAGGTTTAGAACTTTCTTCTAAAGTATCTACTAAAGAACCTTATTTTTATGGAGACGAAAATGCTAAATATAAAATTGCAGCTTTAGATATAGGAATAAAGAAAAATATACTTCGTAACCTAGCTAAAAGAGATGCATACATTAAGGTATATCCATACAATGCATCTTATAAAGAGTTAAGTTCTTTTAATCCTGATGGTTATTTTATATCTAATGGGCCAGGTGATCCAGAACCACTAACAGACGCTATACAAACAGCTAAAGATATTATAGCAAATAATAACCCATTATTTGGTATATGTTTGGGGCACCAAGTTATTGCTTTGGCTAATGGTGTTTCTACTTATAAAATGCATAATGGTCATAGGGGTATTAACCATCCTGTAATGAATATAACAACAGGTAAAGGAGAAATTACATCTCAAAATCACGGATTTGCTATTAATAGAGAAGAAACAGAGGCTAACGCTGAATTAGAAATTACACACAAACATTTAAATGATAATACCGTAGCAGGTATTAAAATGAAAAATAAGAATGTTTTTTCTGTTCAATATCATCCAGAAGCTAGCCCAGGACCAAATGATTCTAATTATTTGTTTGATAATTTTTTTGAATTAATAAAAAACAGTCAGAACTAAATAATACGATATCGTTTTCGTTTAAATTATAGTTAATTATTGATATAGTTATAGCGTAAAGAACACTGTTAATGCTACACTTTTGTATCTTTACAACTAGATTATATCAACCTAAAAAATAAAAAATTCTATGAGTATTATCATAAATGTGCATGCAAGGCAAATATTAGATTCAAGAGGTAACCCTACAGTAGAAGTAGATGTTTATACAGAAAATGGCGTTTTAGGTAGAGCCGCAGTTCCTTCTGGAGCTTCTACAGGAGAACATGAAGCAGTAGAGCTTAGAGATGGTGGAGATATTTTTATGGGTAAAGGTGTTTCTAATGCCGTTGCTAATGTAAACACTACTATTGCAGAAGAAATTGTTGGAATGTCTGTTTTTGAACAAAACTTAATAGACCAAACAATGATAGATTTAGATGGTACTCCAAACAAATCTAAATTAGGAGCTAATGCTATTTTAGGTGTTTCTTTGGCTGTTGCAAAAGCTGCTGCTAATGAAATGGGTATGCCTTTATATAGATATGTTGGTGGTGTAAGTGCAAATACTTTACCAGTACCAATGATGAATATTATAAATGGAGGTTCTCACTCAGATGCACCTATTGCTTTTCAAGAATTTATGGTAATGCCCGTTAAAGCAAAAAACTTTACGCATGCAATGCAAATGGGTACAGAAATTTTTCATCATTTAAAGAAAGTTTTACATGATAGAGGATTAAGTACAGCAGTTGGTGATGAAGGTGGTTTTGCTCCAAATTTAGCAGGTGGTACAGAAGATGCTTTAGATACAATTGCTAAGGCTGTTTCTAATGCTGGCTATAAATTGGGTGATGAAATTATGATTGCTTTAGATTGTGCTGCTGCAGAATTTTTTGTGGATGGTAAGTATGATTATACTAAGTTTGAAGGTGATAAAGGTGTAGTAAGAACATCTGAAGAGCAAGCACAATACTTAGCAGATTTGTCTGCTAAATACCCAATAATTTCTATAGAAGATGGTATGGATGAGAATGACTGGGATGGCTGGAAGTCTTTAACAGAAAAAGTTGGAGATAAAGTACAGTTGGTTGGTGATGATTTGTTTGTTACAAACGTAGAGCGCTTGTCTAAGGGTATTAAAAATAACATTGCAAACTCTATTTTAATTAAAGTAAACCAAATAGGAACACTTACAGAAACAATTGCAGCTGTAACAATGGCTAAAAATGCAGGCTATACATCTGTAATGTCTCACCGTTCTGGAGAAACTGAAGATAATACAATTGCAGATTTAGCGGTTGCATTAAATACAGGTCAAATTAAAACAGGTTCTGCCTCTAGATCAGATCGTATGGCAAAATACAATCAATTATTGCGTATAGAAGAAGAATTAGGTACTGTTGCATATTACCCACAAATGGATGCATTTAAAATAAAATAACTTAACTTTAAAGTTATATAATAAAAAGCCGCTCTTTTTAAGAGCGGCTTTCTTGTTTTTGTTAAATTAATATAATATAAGTAACTTTTTAGGTTGTTTTTATAGTATCTTAATTTACATTATATATTTTTTAAATAATATATGTTATTAAATGTATAAATAGCTGCAACTAATTGATAAACTCTTGTCTTTTTCTTAAATTTACAGTTCGATTAATAATATTAGTAAATTATACCAATGTCAGATAAAGTTACTTTAGAATTTAAGGGAAATAAATATGATTTTCCAATAGTAGAAGGCACAGAGAAAGAACAGGCCATAGATATTAAAACATTACGTTCTGCAACCGGTTTAACTACAATAGATCCAGGATATAAAAATACAGGCTCTTGTGAAAGTGCTATTACATTTTTAGATGGTGAAAAAGGTATTTTAAGGTACCGTGGGTATTCTATTGAAGAGTTAGCTGAAAAAGCAGACTTTTTAGAGGTAGCTTATTTATTAATTTTTGGAGAATTACCTAACACAGATCAGTTAGCTAAATTTCATTCAGATATAAAAAAGGAGTCTCACGTAGATGAGGAGATGAAAAAGATTTTAGATGGCTTTCCAAAGTCTGCACACCCAATGGGCGTGTTATCATCTTTAACAAGTGCTTTAATAGCATTTAACCCATCTTCTGTAAATGTTACTTCAGAAAATGATATGTACCACGCAATAGTAAGAATTTTAGCTAAATTCCCTGTTTTAGTTGCTTGGACATTAAGAAAGAAAAAAGGTCTTCCGTTAGATTATGGAGATGATTCTTTAGGTTATGTAGAAAACATTCATAAAATGATGTTTAAAAGACCTAGTGAAGATTACAAGTCTAATAAAATTGTTATAGATGCATTAGACAAGCTATTAATTTTACACGCAGATCATGAGCAAAATTGTTCTACATCTACTGTAAGAATTGTAGGTTCTTCTCACGCAGGCTTATTTGCGTCATTATCTGCAGGTATTTCTGCTCTTTGGGGACCATTACACGGTGGTGCTAACCAAGCTGTATTAGAAATGTTAGAAGCTATTGAAGCAGATGGTGGAGACACTAAAAAATATATGGCTAAAGCTAAAGATAAAAATGATCCGTTTAGGTTAATGGGCTTTGGACACAGGGTTTATAAAAACTTTGATCCTAGAGCTAAGATTATTAAAGTAGCAGCAGATGAAGTTTTAAATGATTTAGGTATTGATGATCCAATTTTAGATATTGCTAAAGGATTAGAAAAAGAAGCTTTAGAAGATCCTTACTTTGTAGACCGTAAATTATACCCTAATGTAGATTTCTACTCAGGAATTATTTACAGAGCTTTAGGTATACCTACAGAAATGTTTACAGTAATGTTTGCTTTAGGTAGATTACCAGGCTGGATTGCTCAATGGAGAGAAATGAGATTAAATAATGAGCCAATTGGTAGACCAAGACAGGTTTATGTTGGTGAAAATCATAGATCTTTTGTAGATGTAAACAAAAGATAGTCTATTACAATATATACAATAAATAAAAGCCTTTTTGTTAATTCAAAAAGGCTTTTATTATTTTAGGGATTCTTATTTTTATTTAGAAAAATTCGTTTCATATTTGCATAAAAATTAGTTTATGCGTCAAATAAATGTGAAAAACGAAACTTCTAGGTTAAAAACTGTTGTATTAGGTACAGCACAAAGTTGCGGGCCAACTCCAACAGCAGAGGAAGCTTATGATCCTAAGTCTTTAGAGCATATTTTAGCAGGTACATATCCAAAGGAAGAAGATATGATAGCAGAAATGAATGCTTTTGAGGCTGTTCTTAAAAAATACAATGTAGAAGTATTAAGGCCTAAACTACTTAAAGATTGTAACCAGATTTTTTCTAGAGATATTGCTTTTGTTATAGACGATGTTTTTTTTAGAGCCAATATATTACCAGACAGGGAAGAGGAGTATTTGGCTATACAACACATTGTAGATCAAATTAACCCAGAAAAGGTTGTAGAGCTTCCAGAGGAAGCACATATAGAAGGTGGTGATGTTATGCCATGGAACAATCATATTTTTATTGGTACTTATACAGCAGAAAATTACTCGCACCACATAACTGCCAGAACAAATAAGTTAGCAGTAGAACAGATTACTAAACTTTTTCCTAATAAAACAGTGAAATCTTTTGAGTTGCGCAAATCTACAAACGCAAAAGAAAATGCATTGCATTTAGATTGTTGTTTTCAACCATTAGGAAAAAATAAAGCAATACTTCATAAAAACGGTTTTTTAGTAGAAGAAGAATACCAATGGTTAGTTAACTTTTTTGGAAAAGAAAATATTTTTGAAATTACTAGTGATGAAATGTATCAAATGTTTAGTAATGTATTTTCTATATCAGAGGAAGTAATTGTATCAGAAAAAAACTTTACAAGATTAAATAATTGGTTAAGAGAGCAAGGATTTACGGTTGAAGAAATTCCGTATGCAGAAATATCTAAACAAGAAGGGTTATTGCGTTGCAGTACTTTACCACTTTTAAGAGAATAATATAAATAATAGTGCTATGCAGGTTACAAATACAATTTTAATGATTAGACCAGTTGGTTTTCGTAAAAACGAACAAACAGCTGTAAATAATTATTTTCAAGAAGATCTTGACATTAAAAATGCAGAAATAAATGCAAAAGCTCAAGAAGAGTTTGATGCTTTTGTGAATGCTTTACAGGCAAAAGGAGTAAATGTTGTTGTTGTAAATGATACAAAGCAACCAGATACACCAGATTCTATTTTCCCTAACAATTGGATATCTTTTCATAGCAACGGTACTGTTGGTTTGTATCCTATGTTTGCAGAAAACAGAAGAAATGAACGTAGAGAAGATATTTTAGATATTTTAGAAGAAAAGGGATTTAATATAGACCACACTATAGATTACACTAGTGCAGAGGAAGAAAAGTTATATTTAGAAGGCACAGGTAGTATTTTATTAGATAGGGTAAATAAAAAAGCATACTGTGCTTTATCTGTAAGAGCAGATGAAGATTTATTTATAGAGTTTTGTGAAGATTTTGAGTATACACCAGTTGTTTTTACTGCAAACCAAACAGTAAATGGTAAACGCTTGCCTATTTACCATACCAATGTAATGATGTGCCTGGCAGAAGATTTTTCTGTAATTTGTTTAGATACTATAGACGATAAAAAAGAGCGTAAAAATGTAGTTAAACATTTAAAAGAAGATGGTAAAGAGGTAATTGCTATTACAGAAAAACAAATGCATTCCTTTGCAGGTAATATGCTTCAGGTTTTAGGTAAAGACAATAAACGTTATTTGGTAATGAGCTCTGCAGCATATAATAGCTTAACAAAAGCTCAAATTTCTATCATAGAAAAAACATCAGAAATTATACACAGTTCTTTAGAAACTATAGAAACTTGTGGTGGTGGTAGCGCAAGATGTATGATGGCAGAAGTATTTTTACCAAAAACAAACTAAAATCTATCTTTAAAAAAAAGATAAAAGCCGTAATTTTACAGGCTTAAATACAATTTATAATGAATATCCAAGAAGTGTTAACGCAAAAGGTAAAAGAAGCAGTTTTAGCTATTTATAAAATAGAGCTGCCAACAGTAGAATTTCAGCCAACAAGAAAAGATTTTGAAGGCGATATAACTGTGGTTGTTTTTCCTATTTTGCGCTTTGTTAAAGGTAACCCTGCACAAATTGGAGAGCAAATAGGTGTGTATTTAAAAGATAATGTAGCCGAAGTAGAAAATTTTAATGTTGTTAAAGGTTTTTTAAATATTGTAATTAGCGATGCTTTTTATGTAAACTTTTTTAATGGTATTAAAAACACAGAAAATTATGGGTTTGTAACAGAATCTGAAGATGCTGTTATGGTAGAGTACTCTTCTCCTAATACTAATAAACCACTACATTTAGGACATATTAGAAACAATTTATTAGGTTACTCTGTTGCAGAGATTTTAAAAGCATCTGGTAAAAAAGTATATAAAACTCAAATTATTAACGATCGTGGTATACATATTTGTAAAAGTATGTTAGCCTGGAAACTTTTTGGTAACGGAGAAACTCCAGAAAGTACAGGTATTAAAGGCGATAAATTAGTTGGTAATTACTACGTTAGGTTTGATAAAGAGTATAAAGCACAAATAGCAGAATTAGTAGCTAAAGGTACAGATGCTAAAGAGGCAGAAAAACAAGCACCTATTTTATTAGAAGCACAAGAAATGCTACGTAAATGGGAAGCAGGTGATAAAGAAGTTGTTGCCTTGTGGAAAACAATGAACCAATGGGTTTATAATGGCTTTGAGGTAACGTATAAAAATTTAGGTGTAGATTTTGATACCTATTATTACGAGAGTGATACCTACCTTTTAGGAAAAGATATTGTAGATGAAGGTTTAGAAAAAGGTGTTTTTTACAGAAAAGAAGATGGTAGTGTTTGGATAGATTTGTCTGATGAAGGTTTAGATGAAAAAATTGTATTACGTGCCGATGGTACTGCGGTTTATATGACCCAAGATATAGGTACAGCCATACAACGTACAAAAGATTATCCAGATGTAAATGGTATGGTTTATACTGTTGGTAATGAGCAAGATTACCATTTTAACGTGCTATTTTTAATACTTAAAAAATTAGGTTTTTCATGGGCAGAACAATTGTACCATTTAAGTTATGGTATGGTAGATTTACCTAGCGGAAAAATGAAGAGCAGAGAAGGCACTGTTGTAGATGCAGATGATTTAATGAAAGATATGACAGCTACAGCAGCTAGTATTTCTGAAGAATTAGGTAAATTAGACGGGTATACAGATAAAGAAAAAGAAGAGCTTTATAGAATAATTGGTTTGGGAGCTTTAAAATATTACATACTAAAAGTAGACCCTAAAAAACGTATTTTATTTAACCCTGAAGAATCTGTGGAGTTCCAAGGTAACACAGGGCCGTTTATACAATATACATATGCCAGAATACAGTCTATCTTAAGAAAATCAGATTTTGATTATACGGCTTCTGTAACTACTAATGATTTACATGAAAAAGAAAAGGAGCTTTTAAAGCAAATACAAGTTTTTCCTTCTGTGGTACAAAATGCAGCTCAAAACTATAGTCCTGCTTTAGTAGCAAATTATACGTACGACTTGGTTAAGGAGTTTAACTCTTTTTACCAAAATGTGCCAATTTTGCCAGAAGAAGACTTGCAAAAGAAAATATTTAGAGTACAATTGTCTAAAAAAGTAGGAGAAGTAATTAAGTCTGCGTTTACTTTATTAGGCATAGAGGTTCCAAACCGCATGTAATTTTTATAAACAAATTTAATGGGTGATGATTTAGGGGTTAGTATTTTTGGTATTACTGCTTTACTAGCAATTTTAGGCTACTTTATTTATATTCTTTACTATATAGCAGATTTATACTTTTTTACTCCTTCTAAAGAGAATGTTAAGCTATCTGCAGCAGATGAACATTTAATAATTAAAAATTTACCTGCGTATTCTTTGTTGTCTTCTAAGCACAAACAAAAGTTTAAAAACAGAGTATCTAGATTTAGAGCTAATAAAACATTTATATTTTCAGAACAAAGTTCTAAGGATGAAGAAATAAAGCTGCTATTGTCTGCAACGGCAGCTTTTTTAATGTTAGGTTTTAAAGATTATAGAATATCTACAATAAAAAAAATACTTATTTACCCTTCTGCATACTTTTCTACAATTACAAAACAAAATCATTTAGGAGAGTATAATCCGCAATTAAAAACATTGGTTTTTTCTGCCGAACACGTATTAAGTGGTTTTGAAAATGCTACAGATAATCTAAATTTAGGAGTGCATGAGTTTGCACACGCATTAGCTTTTCACTTTAAAAAAGATTTAAAATACACAGCTGTTAAGTTTAGAAACGGATTAGCAAAAATGGAAAAATTGCTGCATGATAAGGAATTTTTAAAACGAGTAGAAAGTACTCAGTATTTTAGACCTTATGCAACTACAAATATTCATGAATTTTTTGCTGTTGCCTTGGAAAATTACGTAGAGACTCCATCAGATTTTGTAGCCACTTTTCCGGAGTTGTATAAAATAATTACGCGTATGCTTAACTTTGAAGAGTTTAGTTTTCATAACAAACTTTAAAAATTTATTCTAAAACTTGCATTTGGTGTTATACCTAATGATACACTTTCTACAGTTTCAATTTCGTTGTCATTAGTAACTCTGTAATATCTATTTAATATATTTTCTTTGTTTAATATGTTTAGTATAGATGTGCCCAATGTGGCTTTATATTTTTTGCTTATTTTAAAGTTGTAGAGTGCAGATATGTCTGCTCTAACATAATTTGGCAATCTACTACTGTTTGGATCTTTGTAATTTATTTTTGCAGGAAAACTAAATAAATCTAACGCATTATTGCCTTCTTCTGGTTCTGTATAGGGTTTTCCAGAGTTGTAATTTACGCCAACACCAATTTTAAAATTTTTGTAATTGTAATTTGCGGCAAAAGTAATAGTGTGTCTAATGTCTAAATTATTAGGAAATGTATTTGGTGTAATATCTTTAAAAACATAATTGTTTAAGTTGTATGTGTAGCTTAACCAGGTACTATAATTATTGTTTTTTTTGTTAATTAAAAACTCAATGCCTTTAATGTTGTATTTTCCTATTTCGCCATTAAATTGATCTTGGTTTTGGAACCCCTGTGTAAGTGTACTTATTCCTTTTACATTTTTATAAAAGCCTTCAATACCAATATAAATGCTATTTTTTTCATAATTAAACCCAACAGATAATTGTTTACTTGTGGTTATAGGTAACTCATCTTCATCAGCTAAAATCCACCTTCTTTTCTCTACACCTAAAAAGTTTTGTTCTAAATCTATAATTTGGTTGGTGGTCTGACTTTTAAATTCTCCTAACAGAGATGCGTTAAAATTTGTGGCAACATTGTAGTTTATGTTTAAACGAGGTTCTACTATCCAACGTTTAAAAGTATTAATATTTTCAATGTAATTTACACGAGCCCCAGCTCTTGCTTTTAGCTTAATAGTTTGGTAGTCAATTTCAGAAAAAATAGAGTGAGCTCTAATTACACCTTTTATGTTTTTTTTATAAGGAGGTTGTGTTACATTGGTAAAATTAATAATACCTGTTTCTATAAGTTGATAGCCATTTATTAGCTTTATATTATCTGTTAGCTGGTATTTAGTATTTACTTTTAACCCGTTTTCTAAAACCTTATTAGTTTGCTGTAATTGTTGCTCTTGATTGTTTGCTACTTCATTAGCATTTAAATTGTAAGAGGTGCGGTAGGCATTTATTTTGGTTGAAAATTTATTGGTCCACTTACTTTCTAAGCTACCACCAAAAGAGGTGTTTTTTTGATCTAAATTGCTAAAGTTACTTTCGTTATTTGCGTTAGTCTCTTCATAATTTAAAACGTTGTTCATATAAATAAAGCTAAAGCGCAATTTATGTTTGTTAGTGATATCATATAGGGCCTTTGCTGTAAAATCATAAAAATAGAAATCTTCTCTTCTTGTAATTTCTGTATCTCGGTCATTATTTTCTATATCACTGTCTTGAAAAGTCTTATCAAAATACCTGTTGTAGGTTGGCGAGTTTAAAAAATCTGTTATAGATCTTCTGGCAGAAAACTGTAAAGCTCCTTTGTTAGTAATAGGTACTTGTGTGTATGCGTCTGCACTAATCATGTTAAAACCTGCGCCAAAAAAAGAATCGTTTACATTGTTGTTGGTTCGCATATCTATAACACTACTAATACCGTCTCCATATTGCGGACTGGTGCCGTTTTTAGTTATTGTTACGCTATTGGTTAGGTAAGGGTTAAAAGCAGATATTAACCCAAAAAAATGCCCAGACTGGTACATTTTTATGTCTTCCCAAAGCACAAGGTTTTGGTCGTTAGTACCACCACGCACATTAATATCAGATACAGTTTCATTGCTACTTTTAATTCCGGGTAATGCTTGTACTGTTTGTAGTACATCTGGCTCTATAAGTCCAGGTAATATTCCAAAATCTGAAGTATTTAAAATTACACTACCGTCTTTAGATTTACGTAAACCAGTAGTTAAAAACTTAGAAATTACTACCTCTTTTAATTGTACATAATGTTGTTTAAGTAAAAAGGTATTTACTGGTTTATTTTTATTAAGTTCTGTAGCATTAAAATGCATAGTCTTGTACCCAATAAAACGTACTTTAATTATAGCATCTTTGGGTATATTGTTTAATGTAAAGTACCCGGTAGAGTCTGTAACTGTAGCAATATTTTGTTCTAAAACTTCTATGGTAGCACCATTTATAGTGTTTTGCTCAAAATTATCTAAAAATTTTGCGTGTATACTTATGGTATTCTCTTTAGAAAAAGCATAATACCGTTGACTTAATTTAGTTAAGGTTAAGGAAGTTTTTTTAGCTATATAATTTAAAATACTTTCTAAGTTATTATCTGTGCTTGGTGTAATAGTTAATGTATCTGTGTCTTTATTAGCAAAAGATATTCTAATATTAAATTGCTCCTCTAACTGTTGTAAGTAAGTTGTTAAAGGTAGCGTACTACTGCTTTCTTGCGCATTAGCTACACAACTAATGGCAAAAAAAAAGCAATAAAAAATAACTTTTAAATACTTATTTTTCAGCATAAAACAACACCTTATTCTCCTCTAATGTATAACTAATTTTAGAAGGTATACTAATACTCTTTAACGCAAGATCTAAATCCTTGTTGTTAAAAGAGCCTGTATAAAGTTGTTTTGTGTTTACGTTTTTTGTGGTTACAGTTAAATTAAATTGTCTTTGTAATTCATTAAAAACAAACTCTAACGGTATGCTTTTAAAAGTGCTTTCATTTAAAGTCCAAGACGGTACCAGTGTTTTTACGTGACTAAGCGGTGCAACATTACCGTTAATAACCATAAAAGATGTGCCACCAGGAACCTTGTAGTCTTTACCATTGTAGTTTACATTTACAAGCCCCTCATAGCAAGTAACCTCAAAAAAGTTTGCTCTAGTTTCTACATTAAATTGCGTGCCCAAAACACTAATTACACCTTGGTTTGTAGTTACTGTAAATTTTTCTCCTTTTGCAACTTTAAAAAAAGCTTCGCCTTCTAAAGATACATCTCTTTTTTGGTCCCACTTATTTTTATTGTACGCAATTTTAGACTCTGCGTTTAGTATAACTTCAGAGTTATCAGGTAAAATAAGTTCGTTATTTTGTGCATAATCTGTACTAACTGTTTGTTCTAAAGTTGTAGTATAAAAATAACCTAAGCCAAATAGTAGTATAACAGCAGCGGCAATACTAATGTATTTTTTAAACGGGTTTAATTTAATAACCTTGGTTTGTTTATTTGTATTGCGTTTTTTATTAATAGCCTGTAAAGCCTTTTCTTGGTCAAATTCTGGTGCCTTTAGCTTACTAGAAGCTGTAATAATTTTTTGGTAAGATGCGTATTCTTCGGTTTTTTTAAACTGAATAATTTCTTCTTCTGTTAACTCGTTATTTAGCCATTTGGCTAGGTAATTCTCTTGCATAACTTTTGCTTTACGTAGGTATAACAATCAATAAGTAAAAAACCCTACTTTATATTTTATTTTTTATCAATCTATATAATTTGGCATCAATGTATTAAATGCCATCTATGTGTTCTCTAAGAGATTTTAGTGCTAAATGCATTCTTTTTTCTATTGCTTTTACACTTACACCTTCTAACTCTGCAATTTCTGCATATTTCTTTTTATCTATTCTATTAAGTAAAAAAGTAGTACGCTGGTTTTCTGGTAAATTTGCCAGTGCTCTGTCTAATTTTTCTTGAAACTGTTTTTCTTCAAGCAAAAACTCTGGTGTTTCATTAGACACATCTGTGTTTAAGTGTGCATATTTTAAGCGTACTTTATCTGCCTTAATCATATTTAAATATAAATTATTGGCAATAGTATAAACATAAGATTTTGCTTTTGTGGGTACAACTTTAGCACAATTTTCCCATAGTTTTACAAAAGCCTCTTGTACGGCGTCATATGCTTTTTCTTCGTTACCAAACTTATAATATATATAGTTAAACACCGTTTTAGAGTTGGTGGTAAAGAGGTGGTTATATACTTTCTCTTCGCAAACATTGTTGTGGTTGTCTATGTTCAAAACTTGTTTTTTTATTTTTCCAAAGGTATTTTAAAAAAATGATATTTTTTTGGTAGGGTATTTTTTAACTGAGTTGTTATAGAGCTATAAAAACAAAAAATAAACCAAATTATTATGAAAAACTTTTTTGCAAAATTTATGTTTGCTGCCCTACTTACAGCAACATTTAGTTTAACTTCTTGTCAAGAAGAGTTTGAAGAATTACCAGATAACAATGATGGTAAATCAATAGAAGCTACTTCTGCCACAGCTACTTTAATTAAAGGAACATCTTCTAAAGATGGCTCTTATGACAATATAGTTGATGGCGCTAGTTGTTTTGCCATACAGTTTCCTTACAATGTTACTGTAAATGGGTTAGATATTACTATAGATTCTGTAGCAGATTTAAAATTAATAGAAGAAATATTAGATGAAATAGATTCTGATGATTACAACTTACAAATAATTTATCCAATTAAAATTACACTATCAAACTACACAGAAATTACTATTAATAGTAGAGAAGAATTAGTTGCCCAAGCTAAAGAGTGTATAGAAGGTGGTGAAGATGATGATATTGAGTGCATAGACTTTGTTTACCCAATAGATTTATTCAGTTTTAATACAAACCTTGAAATTACAAATACTACTACGGTAGAGAGTGATAGGCAAATGAGATTGTTTTTTGCAGGCTTAGGGGCTAATGATATTGTTGGAATAGATTTTCCTATTACTTTAGAAAAGTATGACGGGACTAAAGTTGATGTAAACAACAATGCAGAATTAGCTGTTGTGTTAGAAAATGCAAAAGATATGTGTGATGAGGATGATGATAATGATTACAATGACGATGATTTTACTAAAGAAAGGTTAGATGCATTTTTAGTAGACTGTCCTATGATTTTACAAGAAATTTTTAGAGACAGCCAAGAACAAACAGAACAGTACTTAGAGTTTATTGTAGACTTTAAAGAAAACGGAACTGTAATAACTAAAGATAATGATGGCAATTATATTGAAGGAGCTTGGTCTACTAATATAGGAGTTAACAGTAAAAGAGTAGAATTAAAATTAGAGTTTGAAACTCTTGTAGATTTTAATTTAGAATGGTTTGTTTATGAGTTAAACAATGATAAAATTAAACTTTTTGCCAATGGCGGAAGTGATAGAATTATATTAAAAAAATATTGTGAGTTATCTGGGAACAATCCAAATGATAACTTAAGTGATATATTAGGAGAATGTAAATGGGAGTTTACAGTTCCTAGCAGTTCTAGTATTGGAGTTTACAATGTTAAATTTTTAGAAAACGGAACGGTTAAGTTTGTAGATGAAAACGGAAGTGTTTTTACTATAGATACTTTTACAACTTGGGCTTTAGAAGGTAATATCATTATTTTTTATAATGCCAATCAAGAATTGATTGCTGAAAAATGGAAAATAAGATCATATACAGAAACTCAAATGTATGTAGATATCTACAATGAAGATGAGGTAATGTATCAAAATGTATTGCAAAGAAATTGTGAGGATGGTGCTGCTTGTAGTGATGCAGATATAAATGAAGCTTTACTAGGACAGTGTAAATTTAAAATCACAAACTTAGATGGTACTTTTTTTGAAGAATTATATATAGATTTTTCTAACAATAATATTCACGCTTATGATGCTAACAATACAATAGCAGATGAAGGTAATTGGTCTTTGCAAAGTGGTACTTTACAATTTAATAGTTTAAGTATGACTTTAGCAAACTACATAGGAGAGTGGAATGTAATAGAATGTGGTACAGATACTTTTAAATTAGAAAGAGGAGAAGAAATTATTGTCTTAACCAAAGCATGTGACTAAATATTAGCACATCATAATTATGCAAAAGGACAACTTTTTACAAGTTGTCCTTTTTTTGTGCCATATTTTTTGCCTTAAACCATACACTTCCCAATGTAATTATTAAATTTGCATTTCCAGAAAAAAGTAGACTTATGTTCAATAATTTAAGTGAAAAGTTAGATAAAGCGTTCCACGTCTTGAAAGGACACGGACAAATAACAGAAATTAATGTTGCAGAAACTTTAAAAGAAGTTCGTAGAGCTTTATTAGACGCCGATGTTAACTTTAAAATAGCAAAAGAATTTACCAATAGAGTAAAAGAAAAAGCACTAGGTCAAAACGTACTTACAACCTTACAGCCTGGCCAGTTAATGGTTAAGTTGGTTAAGGATGAGCTTACCGAGCTTATGGGTGGTGACGCAGAAGGTATAAACCTATCTGGTACACCATCAGTAATATTAATGTCTGGTTTGCAAGGGTCTGGTAAAACAACCTTTTCTGGTAAACTTGCTAATTACCTAAAAACTAAAAAAACTAAAAAACCTTTATTGGTTGCTTGTGATGTTTATCGTCCTGCGGCTATAGATCAGTTACACGTTGTTGGTGACCAAATAGGAGTAGAGGTTTTCTCAGACCGTGGTAATACAAATCCGGTAGCAATTGCAGAAGCTGGTATAGCACACGCAAAAGCAAACGGACATAATGTTGTTATTATAGATACAGCTGGTCGTTTAGCTGTAGATGAGGAAATGATGACAGAGATTGCCAATGTACATAAAGCAATAAACCCTCAAGAAACATTATTTGTTGTAGATTCTATGACAGGGCAAGATGCTGTAAACACAGCAAAAGCCTTTAATGATGTGTTAAATTTTGATGGTGTTATACTTACAAAATTAGATGGTGATACTCGTGGTGGTGCAGCCATATCTATTAAATCTGTAGTAACTAAGCCAATTAAATTTATTGGTACTGGTGAAAAAATGGACGCAATAGATGTTTTTCACCCTTCTCGTATGGCAGAACGTATCCTAGGTATGGGAGATGTTGTGTCTTTAGTAGAGCGTGCACAAGAACAGTTTGATGAGGCTGAGGCACGAAAAATACAGAAGAAAATTGCAAAAAATAAATTTGGGTTCGATGATTTCTTAAAGCAAATTCAGCAAATTAAGAAAATGGGTAGCCTAAAAGATTTAATGGGAATGATACCTGGTGCTGGTAAAGCATTAAAAGGTATGGATATAGATGATGATGCTTTTAAACACGTAGAAGCTATTATACATTCTATGACGCCTGTAGAACGTGAAACTCCTAATTTACTTAACGCAAGCCGTAAAAGAAGAATAGCTAAAGGTAGTGGTAGATCTGTACAAGAAGTAAACCAATTACTTAAACAATTTGACCAGATGAGCAAAATGATGAAGATGATGCAAGGCGGTGGCGGTAAAAAAATGATGCAAATGATGGGTGGTATGAAAGGTATGCGCCCATAATTAATAAAAATTAGTTTCAATATAAAACCATCAAACTAACAACCTAATAATGGAATTACTAGACGGAAAAAAAGTATCAAACCAAATTAAAGAAGAAATTACCGTTGAGGTAACCAAAATGAGAGAGCGTGGAGAAAAAGTTCCACACTTGGCAGCAATTATAGTTGGTAATGATGGGGCAAGCTTAACGTATGTAGGTAGTAAAGTACGCTCTTGTGAGCGTGTTGGTTTTGAGTCTACTTTAGTACAAATGCCTAGTACTACTAGTGAAATAGAATTGCTACGTAAAATTGAAGAACTGAATCAAGATGATGAAATAGATGGTTTTATTGTACAATTGCCATTGCCACCACAAATAGACACGCAAAAGGTGCTTTTAGCGGTAGATCCAGATAAAGATGTAGATGGTTTTCATCCAACCAACTTTGGTAAAATGGCTTTGGATATGAGTACGTTTATACCAGCAACGCCATTTGGTATTTTAGAGTTGTTAGAGCGTTATAAAGTAGATACTAAAGGTAAACATACCGTTGTTATTGGTCGTAGTCATATTGTTGGTAGGCCAATGAGTATTTTAATGGGACGTAAAGGTTGGCCAGGGAACTCTACAGTTACCTTAACACACAGTGCTACAAAAAATATTACACAAATTATTTCTCAGGCAGATATTGTTATTTCTGCGTTAGGAGTTCCTAATTTCTTAAAGGCAGAAATGGTAAAAGATGATGCTGTAGTTATAGATGTTGGTATTACTCGTGTAGCAGATGATACAAAACCAAAAGGTTACTATATTACTGGTGATGTAGATTTTGAAAATGTAAGTAAAAAAGCATCTTTTATAACACCTGTTCCAGGTGGTGTAGGACCAATGACAATTGCTATGTTGTTAAAGAATACTTTATTAGCAAGAGAGCGTCATAGAAATGCTAATAGATAAAAATAGTAGCTATTTTTAAAGCTAAATAAACAAAAATTTTTAGTAATAATACTAAACCATTGCATATTGTGCAATGGTTTTTTTTATGTTAATAAGTTAGCTTCAAACCTACCATTTAAATAGGTAATTTTAATCCGC
Source organism: Cellulophaga lytica DSM 7489 (assembly GCF_000190595.1). Classification (NCBI taxonomy): domain Bacteria; kingdom Pseudomonadati; phylum Bacteroidota; class Flavobacteriia; order Flavobacteriales; family Flavobacteriaceae; genus Cellulophaga; species Cellulophaga lytica. Next base: position 2,455,391 of record NC_015167.1, read on the forward strand.
ATAAATATAAAATAATGAAAACACCCCTTATCTCGGCTAAAGAGCTGCAAGCCTTATTGGTAGAAGAAAATAACATTATAATTTTAGACGCTAGTCCTGCTACAAACGTATCTGGTTTAAGTACTAACCTAGAAGATTTGCAGATAAAAGGAGCTCGTAAGTTTAATATAAAAGCTAATTTTAGTGACGCTTCTAGTAATTTTCCAAATACTATACCTAGCGCTAAACAGTTTCAAGAAGAGGCACGTAAATTAGGAATAAATAAAAATAGTAAAATTGTGGTGTATGATAATTTAGGTATTTATACCTCACCACGAGTTTGGTGGTTATTTAACACCTTTGGTCATAATAATGTTACAGTTTTAGATGGTGGTTTGCCAGAGTGGGTAGCGCAAGATTTACCAACAGAACAGGCTGCTAAAAAAAGAATTCCTTTAGGTAACTTTATTGCACACCAAAAAGAGTTTGCAGTTGTAAATTTTTCAATGGTTAAAGAAAATACAGAGAGCAATACCGCTTTAGTTGTAGATGCACGCTCTGCAGGCAGGTTTAATGGTACGGAGCCAGAACCTAGAGAAGATTTAGCTAGTGGTAGCATACCAGGCTCTATTAATCTTCCGTTTACAGATGTTTTAGAGGATGGTAAATTTAAATCTAAAGAAGAATTAGAGGTTATTTTAGAGCCAATTTTAGCAGAAGATAAACCATTAGTTTTTAGTTGTGGTTCTGGTTTAACAGCTTGTGTTATTTTGTTAGCAAGTAAATTGGTAGATGACACTAAAGATACATCTGTTTATGATGGCTCTTGGACAGAGTGGGTACAATTGTATGAAGAAGAATTAGAAGAAGAAGTAGAATTAGATGATGATGTAAGTTTAGATGAGGTTAATGAAACCAAACCTGCTGCTGAAGAAGAAATTGTACAAGAGAGTATTAGTGATAATGAAGACTTTAATGCGGAAGAGTTAGATAAGGAGGAGGAAGAGTAATAAATGGAAAAAGGAAAACCCAGATTGGTGAGGCTAACAGCAATAGTTACGCAGTTACAAAGCAAAAGAATTGTGACAGCTACAGAGCTGGCAGCAAAGTATAAGGTTAGTATAAGAACTATTTATAGAGACATACGTACTTTAGAGCAATCTGGAATTCCTATTTATACAGAAGAAGGCAAGGGATATTCTTTGGTAGATGGTTATAAGTTACCGCCTGTAATGTTTACAGAAGAAGAAGCAAATGCTTTAATAACTGCTGAGCAAATTGTAAATAAAAATAAAGACATTTCTTTTATAGAAAAGTATAGCAGTGCGGTAGAAAAAATAAAATCGGTTTTAAAATATTCTCAAAGAGATAAATCGTCCTTACTTACAGAGCGTTTAGATATTAGAACAAATTTAGAAAAGCACGTAACAAGTAGCCATTTAATGCAGTTGCAAATAGCATTAACCAACTATAAATTACTTCAAATAAGTTATTTGTCGCTTCAGAATGTAAAAACTAAAAGAACAATAGAGCCTTTTGCACTTATACATAATAATGACAATTGGGTACTAATAGCCTTTTGTAGGTTACGTAAAGATTTTAGAGCATTTAGGGTAGACTGTATTCAGCAATTAGTGATGTTATCTACTTCTTTTGATCCTCATAAATTAACACTGCAAGAATATTTTGATATGGCTCGTAAAAAATGGGAAAACACCCCTGACACTCCTATGACATAGAGCTGGTTTATTTTTGATGAAAATCAATAAAAAATAAGAATTATGAAAACTGAAACTCTAGAGTCTTTTTATGTAATAGGTATTAAAGTGCGTACTACAAATGAAAACGAGCAAGCAGCAAAAGACATTGTTGCATTATGGAACACTTTTATGTCTGAGCAAATTTTAGATAAAATTCCCAATAAAATAAGTTCCGAAATTTTTTCAATTTATACCAATTATGAGAGCGATTACACAAAGCCTTATGACACTATTTTAGGATGTAAAGTTTCTAGTATAGATGAGGTTCCAAATGGTATGGTAGCACATACTATTAAGGCATCAACCTATAAAAAAAGTATAGCAAAGGGAGACTTATCTAAAAACGTAGTGTATAACAAATGGTTAGAAATTTGGAATTCAAAAGTAGATCGTTTGTATACATCAGACTTTGAAATTTATGGTGAAGCAGCAAGTAACCCAGAAAATGCTGAGGTTCCCATTTTTATAGCTATTAAAGAGTAGTTTTAATATTGAAGTAGTTAGGTTACAGTGGTAACTTAACCAATATATTAAAAGGTTTAAAGAGAATGTAGTCCTGTTTTGGACTACATTTTTTATATTTAAGGACACTAGCCTATAAAGTTTTTTGCCCCATGAAAAAATTAATACCTACTATTTGCTTTTGTTTGTTGTTTAGTTTTGCAGTAAAATCACAAACAGGTAAGGTTTTTGATAACCTAAAACTTACAAGTAAAATTCTAAAAAGCGAACGTAGCTTTTCAATTTACCTACCGCCAGATTACGAGTCATCTAAAAGAGATTATCCTGTATTGTATTTGCTTCATGGTGCTGGTGATGACCACACGGGTTGGGTGCAGTTTGGAGAAGTTTTACATATTACAGACAAAGCTATTAAGGCAGGCAAAGCAACACCAATGATTATTGTAATGCCAGATGCCAATACTGGCAAACGCGGGTATTTTAATACTGAAGATTGGAGGTATGAAGATTTCTTTTTTGAAGAGTTAATGCCATATGTAGAAAAAAAATACCGAATTAGAGGAGAAAAACGCTATCGTGCAATTTCTGGACTCTCTATGGGTGGTGGAGGTACATTTATGTATGCTTTACATAAACCAGAGTTATTTTCTTCTGCTTGTCCGCTTAGTGCCTCTGTGGGTATGTTGCCAAAAGACACCGTGAAAATTAAAGATTTTGCAGAGAGCGAAAAAAAATCTGTAGCAGAAATGAGAAAGTATTTTAAAAGACATTCTGCCATTTCTTTGTTAGATTCTATTCCGGTAGAAGATATTAAATCTGTACGTTGGTATATAGACTGTGGAGATGATGATTTTTTATTTGAAGGAAATAGTTTGGTACATATTTCTATGATGAAAAAGAAAATACCACACGAGTACAGAGTTCGTGATGGTGCGCATAATTGGACGTATTGGAGAGAGTCTCTACCAGAAGTTTTAAAATTTGTATCGGCAGCTTTTCATCAGCATTAGCTAAGCATACAAAAGGTATAAAATTAAAACAAGCTAGTATAAATTTATACTAGCTTGTTTTTTTTATGGTATGTTTAAATATTTGTGTGTTTGTAAGGATACTTTCCATTGCGGGTTTTTCATTACAAAATCTACAATTAACGGAGTCATTTTATCTTTAACACTCCATTCTGGTTGTAAATATAAAATACAATCTTTATTTACTTTAGCCGCTTGTTCTTCGGCAAATTTAAAATCGTTTTTATTATAAATTATCATTTTTAACTCATCTGCTTTATCATAAATAATACCTTGTGGTAATTTATTTTTTTTAGGAGATAAGCAAATCCAGTCCCAAATACCAGTTAAGGTATATGCTCCAGAAGTTTCTATATGTGTTTGTAAATTTTTAGCCTTTAAAGCTTCAGTAAGTGGTGCCATATTCCACGTTAATGGCTCGCCGCCTGTAACTACAATAGTGTTAGAGTATTTTGCTGCGTTATTTACAATGGCATCAATAGTTGTTGGTGGGTGCGTAGCCGCATTCCAACTTTCTTTTACATCACACCAATGGCAACCAACATCGCAGCCACCTACACGTATAAAATACGCAGCAGTTCCTTTATGGAAACCTTCTCCTTGTATGGTATAAAATTCTTCCATTAACGGAAGCATTTCTCCTTTGTCTACCAATGCTAATACCTCATTTTTAACCATTATGCAAAGATACATTTTTTGTGTTTCACTATCTAACTTTACGTAAAAGATAGCATAGAGTTATAGGGTAACATCAAAAAAAATAACATTTATAGCGTCTGTAACTTAATGTTTATTGTGTTTACTGTAAAACTTCTCTTTTTAGTTGTTTAAATTTAAGCTATTTTTATCAAAATTTTAAGAAATGAGCACCAAGGAAAAGTTTTTAGCAGATATAGAAAAAGGATACGCTACAAAAGGAGACTTTATAACTATGGGCGCTGGTATTGTAGACGGTGAAACCGTTACAAATGCGTTTGTAAAAGTACCTTTAAAAACACTTAATCGTCACGGTTTAATTGCAGGTGCTACAGGTACAGGCAAAACAAAAACATTACAGGTATTGGCAGAAAACTTGTCAGACAAAGGTGTGCCAGTTATGTTAATGGATTTAAAAGGAGATTTAAGTGGTATAGCACAACCAAGTGCAGGACATCCTAAAATAGATGAACGCCATGCTAAAATAGGTTTGCCATTTAACGCTAAAAGTTTTCCTGTAGAAATTTTATCGTTGTCTGAGCAAGATGGTGTAAAGTTAAGAGCTACAGTATCTGAATTTGGTCCGGTGTTGCTTTCTAGAATTTTAGACTTAACAGTAACGCAAGAAGGTATTGTTGCAGTTATTTTTAAGTATTGTGATGATAATAAATTGCCACTTTTAGACCTTAAAGATTTTAAAAAAGTACTACAGTACGCTACAGAAGAGGGTAAGGCAGAGTTTAAAGAAAGCTATGGAAGAATTTCTTCTGCTTCTACAGGTTCAATTCTTAGAAAAATAATAGAGTTAGAACAGCAAGGAGCCGATTTATTTTTTGGTGAAAAATCTTTTGAGGTAGATGATTTAACTAGGATTGATGAAAACGGTAGAGGGTACATTAATATTTTAAGATTAACAGATATACAAGATAGGCCAAAGTTGTTTTCAACTTTTATGCTAAGTCTATTGGCTGAAATTTATGATACTTTTCCTGAACAAGGAGATAGTGATAAACCAGAACTAGTATTGTTTATAGATGAGGCTCACTTAATTTTTGATGAAGCATCTAAAGCATTATTAAACCAGATAGAAAGTATAGTAAAATTAATACGTTCTAAAGGTATTGGTGTATATTTTGTAACACAAAACCCTGCAGATGTACCAGAAGATGTTTTGGCACAACTAGGGTTAAAAGTGCAACACGCATTACGTGCATTTACAGCAAAAGATAGAAAAGCTATTAAGTTAGCTGCGCAAAATTACCCAGATAGTGAGTATTACAATACAGAAGATGTATTAACATCTTTAGGTATAGGAGAAGCTTTAATATCTGCTTTAGATGAAAAAGGAAGGCCAACACCATTAGCAGCTACAATGTTGCGTGCACCTATGAGCCGTATGGACGTTTTAACTGCAAAAGAGTTAAAAGAAGTTATAGACTCATCTTCTCTAGTTAAAAAATACAATGATAGTATAGATAGAGAAAGTGCTTATGAAATGCTAAATGATAAAATTGAAAAGGCAGAGCAAATAGCAGCAAAAGAAAAAGAAAAACCAGCAGCAAAACGTACTAGTAGTCGTTCTAGAAGTACAAGGCAAAACCCTATTGTAAAAGTGTTAACCAGCGCTACTTTTATAAGAGGTATGTTAGGTGTGCTTAAAAAAGTGTTACGCTAAATAAAAAATAAACCTACTTACTAACTACATATTTTAAATGAAAAAAATTACAATTACCTGCTTAGTTGCAGTAGCAATTTTAGCAGCTAAATGCGGAAAAGGTACAGATTCAGAATTTTTAATAACTACAACTAGTTTTGGAAAGTTAAGTAAAAATAATTCTGCTAATGATATAGAAACAATTTACGCATCAGACTCTATTGTAAAAGATAATGCAATACAATTAAGTGCAAGTATGCGCAAAGAGCATATTTACGAAAAAGGAGGTAAACCATTATTTACAGTAAGTATTAGTAACGATACTATTATAGACAATATTAGAGTTTTAGACCCGCGTTACACTACAGAAAAAGGGGTTAATTTACTTAGTACTTTTAAAGATATTAAGGATAATTACACCATAAGAAAAGTATTAACCTCTATGAATAATGTTGTACTTTTTATAAAAGATAGTGATGTGTATTTTACTATTGATAAAAAAGAGCTGCCAGAGAACTTACGCTACAGTAATAATACCAATATTGAAGCAATACAGATACCAGACGCTGCTAAAATAAAATACTTAATGATAGATTGGGAATAGTATGAAAAAGAAGTATACCATACAAACAGAGCCTTTTGTTGTGCCTACTACAGATGGTAAATTAATAGAAGAACATTTTGGCGGAGCAACTAATAAACAGCAAGATATGAGTATTGCTCATATGGTAGCACCACCAGGTTGGTCAGAGCCTTTTCAGACTCCTGAGTTTACAGAGTATACTTATATTATTAAGGGAAAAAAACAATTTACTATAGCTGGTGAACTCGTTGTTTTAGAACAAGGACAATCTATACGTATAGAGAAAAATACACGCGTACAATACGCAAACCCTTTTGATGCTCCTTGTGAGTATATTTCTATATGTACCCCAGCTTTTTCTATAGATACGGTACATAGAGAAGAAGATTAACCCCTATTTATACTAGCCTACACCTTTTTTATGAAAAAAATGCTAAGTAAAATTATACCTATAGCTTATGGTGCATATTTTAATGTGCTTTCTGTATTCTCTACAAAGACTGCAGCTAAAAAAGCATTTTATCTTTTTTGTACGCCAAGAAAAGGTAAGGTATTACCACACCAAAAAGAGTTTTTAAACAACGCAAAAAAAGAAGTGGTAACTACCGCAAATATAGATTTGCAAGTATACCAATGGCCTGGAGAAAAAGAAACAATTTTGCTGTTACACGGTTGGGAAAGTAATGTGTTTAGATGGCGAAATTTGATAGGTTACCTAACTAAAGGAAATTACAATATTATTGCTTTTGATGCACCAGCACATGGTAACTCTACAGGTACTGTTTTGCACGTGCCAATTTATACAGAAGTAGCGCAAGCATTAATAACCAAATACCAGCCAAAACATATTATAGGCCACAGTGTAGGAGGTATGACTACCTTGTACAATAATTACAAATACAACAATACTTTTGTAGAAAAACTTGTAATATTAGGAGCTCCGTCTGAGTTTTATACCATACTAAAAAATTACAAGGCAATGTTAAAGTTTAATAATGCTGTTTTTAACAGTTTAAAAGAATTTATATTTGAAAAGTTTAATTTTTTGCCAGAGGATTTTTCTATTTCAGAGTACGCAAAGCAGAACACTAAAAAAGGGTTACTAGTACATGATAGGTTAGATTTAATAGCTCCTTGTTCAGACTCTGAATTAGTGCATAAAAATTGGACTACTAGTACATTACTGGTAACAGAAGGTTATGGCCACTCATTACACCAAGATGAAGTTAGTAATGCTGTCCTGTCATTTTTAAAAGAAGCCTAAATAAAATAGATATTATGAAATACCCAATAGCACCTTTTCACATAGCAATACCTGTACATAATTTAGAGGAATGTAGAACTTTTTACAGAGATGTTTTAGAGTGTCCAGAAGGAAGAAGTAGTGACCATTGGGTAGATTTTAATTTGTTTGGTCACCAATTGGTAATACACTACAAGCCAAAAACAGAAACAGAAGAATTGCATACTAATGCTGTAGATGGTAAAAATGTACCTGTACCACATTATGGTGTAGTATTACCTTGGGAAACTTTTGAGAATTTTTCTAAAGACTTAAAAGCAAAAGGAGTAACTTTTGTAATAGAGCCTTATGTAAGGTTTAAAGGAGAAACCGGAGAACAAGCAACTATGTTTTTTTATGATCCTGCTGGTAATGCGCTAGAGTTTAAAGCTTTTAAAGATTTAAATCAATTATTTGCAAAATAGTAAATGCTAAAGTAATTACCTGCCGCCGTTAGCTTTTAAATCTGCTAAGCATTCTGCATCTAGTGTAGGTAGTCCGTTTTTACTAGCAATAAGCATTTTTTTCATACCAGCACCAAACTCTAGTTTTGCGTTCATTAAACAATCTTCTACATTGCAGTGGTTACTACCCACAGTTTCACCATCATCGTTTGTAGTTTCGCCTTCATGCGGGTGTACCATTTCTGTACCAAGGTTAACTAAACCCATTAAGTGGCCAAGCTCATGTTGGAGTGTTGCAGTTTCTACAGATGTTTCTGATACTAAAGCACTTTTAGCGGCTAAATCTTTAATTGTAGATTCGTAAATAACCATAGATGTGTTACGGTATACAGCGCCTAAAGTAACAGAGTTTGTTTCTTTATCATCATTATTAGACGGTGCATCTGCAAAGTAAATGTAAATAGCTAAAGTATCATCTGTATTATAAACAGTTCTATTATCTGTTTCTAGCTTTGCTATTTCCTCTATAGTTAAGTCTTCTTCATTAGGAGAAGAAACTTGCTTGTAAGTAGTTGTAATTTCGTTTTTAAAGGTAATGTCATTAATAAAATCTGTAAAATTAGCCAAAGATGCATCATTTGGCCTAAAACCTTCAACGTACACAATTTCTAATGCTAATTTACTGTAGGTATTGTTAGATAATATTTCATTTGCAGAATCTCCAGAGCCTTGCAGATTAGATGTTTTATTTGTTCCTTCTTTTTGTTCTGAGGTACTGTCATCTGTACTAGAACAGCTAACAACTAACAAAACAGCAAATAGTAAAGCGCTAAAATTCTTCATATATATCTTTTTATAACTAACAATTAGTTGCAACAAAACCCTACTTACAAACGTATAAAAGGGCACTTCTATTGCTTAGCAACAGTAAGTTTAGCTAAATAGTCGTAATGTTCTCCTTCAACTATCAATTCACAATTAAAACCATTTAAAATAGCTGCGCGTTGTAGTGTGTTGTAATCCAAATATAACCAAGGAAAAGTATCGCTTTTTTCATTTTTGTATTGCATTTCGTAATCTACCTCTCCGTAATAATCTTTACCAGGAGGAATCCAGTAGCCGCCATCTTCATCTTCCTCAAACATATAAATTATGTCACTAGAATCTAGTAGCAATTGTCCGTTTGTATTTAATAAAGATTTTAAGTGTTGTAGGTAGTCTCCTAGCTTATTTAGCTCGCCTACAATACCAATACCATTCATTAGTAGTAAAAGAGTATCATATGTAGTAGAGTTGTGCTCTAGTATTTTAGCATTTATGGTTTTAGATATGCCTCTTTTTTTACAAGCTTCTATGGCTCCTTTAGATGAGTCTAAAGCGGTAACATCTATATTTTTATTTTGTAAATACAAGCTATGGCTACCAGCGCCACAACCAATATCTAAAACCTTTCCTTTACTTAAATTTAGTGCTTTTTGCTCTATAATTGGCATTTCTGCATAACTCCTAAAAAGGTATGGCACGGGAATTGTATCATCTTCAGAAATAGAGGAACGCGTTACAATGTCTTCTTTGTAGGTATTATTAAGATAATCTAACATTGCGGCACCAAAAATATCGCTTCCCATTTTATTTGTATTTTAGCCAACAAAAGTGGCATTTTTTAACAACATTAGAAAGTATTTTATATGAAACAACTTGGTATTGCATTAGTTTTAGTTCTTTTTTTTGCAACAAATGGTATTGCACAAACAAAAAAAGATAATAGTTTGGTAGCAACTTATTTAAAAGCCAATGGTTCTGCGGCTCAATACCAGTATGCGTATGACCAATTACTTACAATGTTGCATAAAAATCATCCAAAAACAGATAAGAATGCAGATGCTTACAAATATTTAAATGATAATAAAAGTAAGGCTGTAGCTGAAATTTTAAACGATTTAGAAGTAGTATATACAAAACATTTTACACAAGAAGATATTAAAGAAATGTTAGGCTTTTATAGAGGTGAAGCTGCTAAACAAATGCTAGCAGACAGAACAAAAATGACAGAGGAACAAAAACAAGAGCTTAATGCATATTACAACTCTGAGGTTGGAAAAAAAATAATATCAAAACAACAAGTGCTTAGCAAAGAAATAGGAGCTGCTTCTGAGGCTTGGAGCAGAGATTTGTATGAAACAGCTATGAGTTTATTAAAATAATGAAAGAAGTTTTAAAAGAACTACCCAAAAAGGCGAAACAAAAGCAAAACGAGAATAAAAAGTTTTTTACCAAACTTAAAAAAAAGCCGCCAAAAAATTTAGATTATGTAATGCAAGAACTTCATGAAGAGGAGTTTACTAAAACAGATTGCCTTACTTGTGCCAACTGCTGTAAAACAACAGGGCCTTTATTTACCAATGCAGATGTAGAGCGCATTGCAAAATTTTTTAGGCAAAAACCACAGCAGTTTATAGAAAACTATTTACGTATAGATGAAGATAATGATTATGTATTGCAAAGTGTACCCTGCACCTTTTTAGGCTCAGATAATTATTGCTCTATATACGATGTAAGGCCAAAGGCGTGCAGAGAGTTTCCGCATACAGACCGTAAAAAGTTTCAGCAAATAAGTAATTTAACAATGAAAAATATTGCTATTTGTCCGGCTGCTTATAATATTGTAGAAGAAATGAAAAAGAGAATTAAAGTGTAGTAATTATGCTTTTATATACAAACCGTTAACTAAAAAGTTAACGGTTTTTTTTATATTTAGAAGATGGAAAGTATAATTACATATTTTGAAACCATACCGTCTGCTCACCGTAGCTTTATTTTAGTTGGTGGTATTACATTTTTTTGGCTTTTAGAAGGTATTTTACCGTTACAAAGTTTTACGTATAAAAAATGGCGACACGCATTGCCTAATTTGTTTTTTACTTTTACTACCGTTGTAATAAATTTTTTGCTCGCTTTTTTATTGCTTAAAACAAGTGATTGGACTGTTGTAAATAACTTTGGGATTATAAATTGGTTACCACAAATGCCTTTATGGTTGTATGTGATAATAGGTGTAATGTTACTAGATTTTTTTGGCGCTTACCTAGCACACTTTACAGAGCATAAAGTAAAACCGTTGTGGATGGTACATTTGGTTCACCATACAGACCATAATGTAGACACTACTACAGCAAACAGGCACCACCCGTTAGAGAGCGTAATACGTTTTGTGTTTACTTTAGCAGGTGTTTTTATTGTTGGTGCACCAATGGGTGTTGTAATGTTATATCAATCTTTATCATTAGTTGCTACACAATTTGGACACGCTAACATTAAACTACCTAAGAGGGTAGATGAGGTTATAAGTTATTTTTTAGTATCTCCAGATATGCACAAAGTGCATCATCATTATGTTTTGCCTTATACCGACTCCAATTACGGCAACATTTTCTCAGTTTGGGATAGGTTGTTTGGTACATTTATGAAATTAGACCGTGATAGTATTGTATATGGTGTAGATACTTTTCCAGATGAGGTAGAGAATGCAAGTATAAAAGGGCTGCTAAAGCAACCCTTTCATAAATATAGGAAACCTACAACTAAAACTTAGTTGTAAATAAGGTATTTAGCTCTTATTTTTTTAAACTCTTCAATAGCTGGTTGCCAAGTCTTTTTAATTTCAGATTCAGACATACCAGATTCTATTTGTTTTTGCAATTTATCTGTACCAGCGTGTTTTGTAAATCCGCTTGTTAAAAATACGTTGCTTTTATCAGTACTATTTTCATAAGCATCTATAATCCATTTTAATGTCATAGTGTTCATTCTTTCAGATTTAGACAAGTCATTACCATAACATAGTTTCCCTTTGTGTTTTGGGTTTTTAGATCCAAAATTAGGTTGCGGAGTATAAGTAAAGCCATATTTTGTACTGTCTAAAAAAGGAGCACCATAACGCTGAAACTGAAACTCTGTACCACGGCCAGCGTTAATGTTCATACCTTCAAACAAACCTAAACTAGGGTATAGTGTAATTGCAGTATTGTTTGGTAGGTTAGGAGAAGGCCTAATAGGTAAATTATAATCACTTGTGTGCTCATAATTATTAAGCTTAATTATAGTTAAGTCGGCTTTTTTATTGCCATTTAACCAGCCTTCTTCATTTATCATTGTAGCATATTCTGCAATGGTCATTCCGTATACTAACGGAATATTTGTCATTCCTAAAAAGCCTCTATGTTCAGTTTCCATAGTTGGTCCGTCTACATAATGTCCGTTTGGGTTTGGCCTATCTAATACCACAACTTTAATGTTGTTTTCTGCACAAGCTTCCATAACCAATTGCAATGTAGCTATGTAAGTGTAAAAGCGTACACCAACATCTTGTATATCAAAAAGCACCACATCAATATCTTTTAACTGTGTATTATTTGGCTTTCTATTTTTACCGTATAGTGATATTAAAGGTAAACCAGTTTTAGTGTCTACGCCATCTTTTACGTGTTCACCAGCATCTACCTTGCCTCTAAAACCGTGTTCTGGAGCAAAAACTTTTTTTATATTAATCTGCAATGTTTGTAAAGAATCTACAATATGCGTGTAGGTGCTGTCTGTTTTAAAAATTACACTAGTTTGGTTGGCAACAATTGCAACCTTTTTACCTTCTAATAATGGCAAGTAATCATTAGTTTTATTAGCTGCAACTACAATTTTTTTAGGGGGTATAATTGTAGGTTTTTTTTCTGTATTGGCTGTAAAATTAGCTTTTGGGGCGTTTCCGCAAGCAGAAAGTATTAAAAACCATAATAAAACTGTACTTTTGAAACCGGATAAAATTGCCATAAATTGAACTTAGAATTTTTTATTACTAAACGCCTAATTAAAGGTAAAGAGAATAAAAGTAGTATATCTGCGCCAATAATAAAAATTGCTATTGTAGCAATTGCATTGAGCGTAATTATGATGCTTTTTGCTATTGCAACAGGAGATGGCTTAAAAGAAAAGGTAAGAGAAAAAGTAGCCGCTTTTAATGGGCATATTCAAATTTTTAATTATGACAATAACACCTCAGATGTGTCTGTTGTTCCTGTGTCTATAAATCAAGAATTTTATCCAGAATTTAAAAATATAGACGGTATTACTCACGTACAAGCCATAGCCAATAAAGGAGGTATAATTATTACAGATGATACTTTTGAAGGTATAATAGCAAAAGGCGTAGGCAAAGATTATAATTGGGATGTTTTTAAAGAGTATGTAGTAGCTGGTAGGTTGCCTAATTACAATGATAAATTAAATGAAGAAGTTTTGGTGTCTTCATTAATTGCTAATAAGTTACAGTTAAAGGTTGGCGATACCTTTTCTACCTTCTTTTTAAAAGACAACAACCCATCACAAACACCAAACCGCAGAAATTTTACTATTGTTGGTTTGTATGATAGTGGTTTTGAAGAATTTGATGGCACGTATGTTTTTGTAGACATACGCCATATACAACGTATTAATAAATGGAGCAAAGACCAAGTTGGTAGTTTTGAAGTCTTTTTAAATAGTTTTGATGCTATAGACCAAAAAAGCAAAGAAATTTACGGCACTACGGTTTCTACATTAGACTCTAGCAATATAAAAGATAAATACCGTAGTATTTTTGAGTGGATAGGTTTGTTTGATTTTAATGTGGCACTTATTATTGGTATTATGATAATTGTTGGCGGTATTAATATGATAACTGCTCTGTTGGTTTTAATTTTAGAGCGCACACAAATGATAGGTATTTTAAAAGCTCTTGGTGCTGCAAATTGGAGTGTACGTAAAGTGTTTTTATACAATGCAGTTTACTTAATTGCAATTGGGCTTTTTTGGGGCAATTTAATAGGTTTAGGCTTGTTGTGGTTACAAAATAAATTTAAGTTTTTAACTTTTGCAGATCCTAAAGAATACTATATAGAGTACATACCTGTGCATATAGATACTGTTACAGTATTAATTTTAAACATAGGTGTAATGCTACTTTGTTTGCTTATGTTGTTACTACCATCTTACATAATTACAAGAATAAGTCCAGTAAAGTCTATTAAGTTTGAGTAGACTAACAACATACATAATCTAACAATAACTTTAGGTTTAGTTATTTTTCTGTGTCATTAATTTATCTTTGCACTTAAATAGAAACGATTTAAATGAATTACGCAGAGAATATTTTAGAGACTATTGGTAATACACCATTAGTTAAATTAAATAAACTAACAGAAGAATTACCTTGTTTGGTATTGTCTAAATACGAAACTTTTAATCCTGGGAATTCTGTAAAAGACCGTATGGCTTTACAGATGATTGAAGATGCAGAGGCAGACGGAAGGCTTAAACCAGGCGGAACAATAATAGAAGGTACTTCTGGTAATACAGGAATGGGATTGGCATTGGCTGCTATAATAAAAGGATACAAATGTATTTTTGTAATGGCAGATAAACAGTCTAAAGAAAAAGTAGATATTTTAAAAGCAGTAGGTGCAGAGGTTGTTGTTTGCCCTACAGCGGTAGAGCCAGAGGATCCACGTTCTTACTACTCTGTTTCTAAACGTTTAGGAGAAGAAATACCAAATTCATGGTATGTAAATCAATATGACAATCCGTCTAACGCTAAAGCACATTTTTTAAGTACAGGTCCAGAAATTTGGGAGCAAACAGAAGGTAAAATAACACATTTTGTTGTTGGTGTTGGTACTGGTGGTACTATATCTGGTGTTGGTAAATACCTAAAATCTAAAAACCCTAATGTAAAAGTTTGGGGTGTAGATACATACGGTTCTGTATTTAAAAAATACCATGAGACGGGCGAGTTTGATGAAAACGAGATTTACCCATACATAACAGAAGGTATTGGTGAAGATATTTTACCTAAAAATGTAGATTTTAGTATTATTGATGGTTTTACAAAAGTAACCGACAAAGATGCTGCTGTATACACGCAACGCTTGGCTAAAGAAGAAGGTATGTTTTTAGGCAATAGTGCAGGTGCCGCTATTAAAGGTGTGTTGCAGTTAAAAGAACATTTTACAAAAGATGATGTAGTTGTGGTACTTTTTCACGATCACGGAAGTAGGTATGTTGGTAAAATGTTTAATGATGATTGGATGAGAGAACAAAACTTTATAGAATAAAGGTTAGTGCATATGCAGAGTGAAAAAGAAAAAATGCTTTCTGGTAAGCCGTATTCTCCTTACGATAAACAATTAGCAGCAGAGCGTTTAAAAGCAAAAGAAATTGTTTTTAATTTTAACTCTCGCAGGCCCACACAAATAAAAGAACAAAAGCAAGACTTAATAGAGCTTTTAAGTAAAACTCCTAAGCGGTTCTATATAGAGCCGCCTTTTAGGTGTGATTATGGTTATAATATAGAAATTGGCACTAACTTTTTTGCCAATTATAACCTTACTATTTTAGACTGTGCAAAAGTTACCATAGGAGACAATGTAATGCTAGGTCCTAATGTTGCAATGTATACCGCAACACACCCCATACACCACAGTATTAGAAACAAACATTATGAGCACGCTTTACCTATAACTATTGGTAGTAATGTATGGGTTGGCGGTAACGTTGTTATAAACCCAGGAGTAACTATTGGTGCTAATAGTGTTATTGGTTCTGGTAGTGTAGTAACTAAAAATATTCCTAGTAATGTAGTTGCAGTAGGTAATCCTTGTGTGGTTAAAAGGCAAATTACCGAAGAAGATAAAGTCTATTTTGATATAAAATAGTAACTTGTGTGCTATAATTTTTTAGCATGATAACACTAAAATTAGCAAACCAAACCGTTAAGATTGATAAAGGTGAACTGGTAAATTACATTGTTAATGATGTAGAGTTTATACACCAAAAGGGAGATCCAGGTTGGCGAAACGCAGATACAGAAATGTTTCCTATTATTGGGCCAACTGCAGAAGCAAATTTTAAGGTACAAACACCAAAAGGAGATGCTGTGCAAGACCAACACGGTTTATTAAGAGAGTTAGCATATACACTGGTAGAAAATAGCAGTACTACGGCAATTTTTCAAAAGGAGTATAAGGCCAATACCAAAGTAACCAATTCTAAATATCCAAATAAATCTACTGTAAGTGAATTGTACTGGCCATATGATTTTCAATTTCAAAAAAAATACCAACTTACTAATAGCGGGTTAAAAATCACATTTACAATTACAGCAGAAGAAGGTATGCCGTATATGTTAGGGTACCATCCTGCTTTTAAAACCGAAAACAGTACTACACAAGTTAGTTATGGAGAAAATACTAAAGCTAGTGTACAAGATATAAAAGCTGCCGGTAGTGTGGCTTATCCTTTAAGAGATGTTACTAAGGCAGAACTACAAAATACAAATGCTATTACTATAGAAACCCAAGGTTTTAAAGAGTTAATGTTATGGACAGAGGTAGACACTATGTTATGTATAGAGCCTATTACATTTTACCCTTATGATGTTGCACAAAACAAATTATTTAAAGGGTTTAGCCATATAGCTAAGTTGCCAGCTGAATATAAAGTGTTTTTAAAACCAATTAATTAGTAAATTATTTGTCACCCAATTTTTCAAATTTTTATTTATACTATAAACAATAACTGTAAATTTGCCTAATGCAGCATTTCTTTCCCATACTAACGTGGCTTAAAAGCTATAAAAAAGGAGATTTTATAAAAGACTTATTGGCTGGTTTTACCGTTGGTATTATTTTAATCCCTCAAGGTATGGCATATGCTATGATTGCTGGTTTACCACCGGTTTATGGTCTGTATGCAGCCTTGTTTCCTACCTTAATGTATGTTTTTTTAGGAACATCTAGGCAGTTGGCTGTGGGGCCTGTTGCTATGGATTCTTTATTGGTTGCAGCCGGTTTAGGAGCTTTGTCACTTGCCACTACACAAGATTATATTGCTATGGCAATTGTGTTGGGTTTTATGGTTGGTGCTACTCAGTTTTTATTGGGGTTATTTAGAATGGGTTTTTTAGTAAACTTTATGTCTAAACCTGTAATTAGTGGTTTTACATCTGGTGCAGCAATTATAATTATGTTTAGTCAGCTTAAACATTTACTAGGCGCAAATATAGAGGGCAGTAGCAAATTTGTAACTTTAATAAAAAATGTGTTTGCAAAAGTAGCAGAAACCAATATGTACGACTTTGCCATTGGTATGGTTGGTATACTTATAATAGTGGTAGTAAAAAAAATAAATAAAAAAATACCGTCTATTTTATTTGTAGTAGTATTGGGTATTTTGGCTGTTTACTTTTTTAAACTAGAGCAATACGGAGTAAAAATAGTAGGTGCTATACCAGACGGTTTACCTTCATTTGGTGTACCTAACATAAATATAAAAAACATATTAGATATTTGGCCAATTGCAGTAACATTAGCTTTGGTTGGCTATTTAGAGGCTATTTCAATAGGTAAAGCTTTAGAAGAAAAAAGTGGTAAAGAAACTATAAACCCAAATCAGGAGTTAATTGCTATTGGATCTGCAAATATGGTAGGTTCTTTTTTTAAATCTTTTCCGGTTACAGCAAGTTTTTCTAGGTCCGCTATAAATTATGAGGCAGGAGCAAAAACAAATTTAGCATCACTTTTTAGCGTAATAATGGTAGTGGTGGTGTTATTATTTTTAACACCATTATTTTTCTATCTACCTAAAGCAGTATTAGCATCTATAATAATGGTTTCTGTATTTGGATTAATAGATATAGCTTATCCCAAAGAACTCTGGAAACATCGTAAAGACGAGTTTTTAGTTTTACTAGCAACATTTATTTGTACGGTCTTTATAGGCATAAAAGAGGGTATTTTAGTGGGTGTTTTATTTTCATTATTGTTAATGGTGTACAGAACATCTAAACCACATTTTGCAGTGTTAGGAAACGTAAAAGGTACAGATTATTACAAAAATGTTAGCCGTTTTGGTACAGAGGTAATTACAAGAGATGATTTATTAATAGTTAGGTTTGATGCGCAGTTGTATTTTGGTAATGCAAGCTATTTTAAAACAGAATTGTACAAACACATACACAAAAAAGGTGCCGCTCTAAAAGGTGTAATATTAAATGCTGAAGCCATAAATTATATAGACTCTAGCGCTGCACAAATGCTAGAAAAAGTAATTAGAGAAATTCACGAAAAAAACATACAGTTTTATGTTGCTGGAGCAATAGGTCCTGCAAGAGACATTATTTTTACAAGCGGAATTATAACAGAGTTGCACAGAGAGTTTTTGTTTGTAAAAACATCTGAAGCTGTAACGTATTTTGATGAGCCAAAGGAAATATCAATGTTAAGAGCCAAAGTGGCACACCAAAAAAATTTTAACTGATAAATATCAGTAACTAAAAAAAATAATTAACGTAGTTTTACGCGTTTACAAAATTGAAAAGGATTATGAATATAGAACAGATTTATACAGGATGCTTGGCACAAGGTGCTTATTATATAGAGAGTAATGGCGAGGTTGCAATTATAGACCCGTTAAGAGAAATAGACCCTTATATTAAAAGAGCAACTACAGATAATGCTACTATAAAATATATTTTTGAAACTCATTTTCATGCAGATTTTGTTAGCGGACACGTTTCTTTGTCTAAAGCAACTGGCGCACCAATAGTTTTTGGGCCAAACGCAAATACTGGTTTTGATGCCCTTATAGCAGAAGACTTACAAGAGTTTAAAGTAGGTAATGTAACAATTGTGGTATTACATACACCAGGGCATACTATGGAGAGTACAACCTATTTATTGCGTGATGAAAATGGTAAAGACCACGCTATTTTTTCTGGTGACACATTGTTTTTAGGAGATGTTGGTAGACCAGATTTAGCACAGAAAGCAGGTGAAATTACAGAAAAAGATTTAGCAGGCTTTTTGTTTGATAGTTTACGTAACAAAATTATGCCTTTAGCAGATGATGTTATTGTGTACCCAGCTCACGGTGCAGGTTCTGCTTGTGGTAAAAATATGATGAAAGAAACCGTAGACACACTAGGTAACCAAAAGAAAATGAATTATGCCTTACGTGCAGATATGACTAAGGAAGAATTTATAAAAGAGGTTACAGATGGTTTAGCTCCTCCTCCAAAATATTTTCCGCTTAATGTTAAAATGAATAAAGAGGGGTATGATGATATAGCTGTTGTACAAGAAAGAGGTACAAGACCATTATCACCAGAAGAGTTAGAGGTTGTAGCAAATGAAACTAATGCAATTGTTTTAGATGTTAGGCACCAAAATGAATATGTAGAAGAACACATACCAAGATCTATTTTTATAGGACTTAATGGTAGTTTTGCTCCTTGGGTAGGTGCTTTAATTGCAGATGTTAAGCAACCTATTGTTTTGGTTGTACCAGACGGACTAGAAAAAGAAGCAATTACACGCTTGTCTCGTGTTGGTTTTGATAATACTATTGGTTATTTAAAAGGTGGTATTGAAGCTTGGAAAGCTGCGGGTAAAGAAGTAGATAGCTTACGCTCTATATCTGCACAAGAAGCTAAAAAAGAAATTGCAGAAAAAAATGCACCTGTTTTTGATGTTCGTAAAGTAGGCGAGTACCAGTCAGAGCATTTAGTAGATGTTACAAGTACACCATTAAGTATGCTAAACAACCATTTAGCAGAGTTTCCTAAAGAAGAAACTTTTTATATACATTGTGCTGGTGGTTACAGATCTGTAATTGCTGCATCTATTTTAAAAAGCAGAGGAATTCATAATTTAGTAGATATTGCAGGTGGTTTTGCGGCTATGCGTAAAGCAGATATGAATATAACAAAATACGTTTGTCCATCTACTTTGTAGTAGTAGCACAACACAAATTACAAAAGGTTAAAACAGTTTGGTGCTTACCAGCTTGTTTTAACCTTTTTTGTTTTTAGTAGCTATTGCGTCATAATTACTTTAAAACCATCTGTTAGTCGAAAAAAAATGGTTTACGTGCTGTCTTTTAAATACATTGTACATTAAATTAAAAACCAAACAAACTACGATATGAAAACTACAAGCAAAGTACCTGTTGTAACCAAAAAAATGTTGCTTCCGTTTATTTTAATTACTTCTTTATTTGCCTTATGGGGCTTTGCTAATGCAGTTACAGACCCTATGGTATCTGCATTTAAAAAAGTGTTAGAACTTAGCAACACACAGGCATCTATGGTACAAATGGCTTTTTACGGTGGTTACTTTTGTATGGCATTACCGGCAGCAATGTTTATGCGTAAATACTCATACAAAGTAGGTGTGTTAATTGGTTTAGGCTTGTTTGCAACGGGAGCATTACTTTTTTATCCGGCAGCAGTAACAGAGCAATTTTGGTTTTTTTGTTTAGGCTTGTATATTTTAACCTTTGGCTTGGCTTTTTTAGAGACAGCAGCAAACCCATATGCATTAGCAATGGGAGCAAAAGAAACAGCTACACAGCGTTTAAATTTGGCACAAGCGTTTAATCCGGTTGGGTTAATTGCGGGTATTTTAATTGCTAAATTTTTTGTAGCAGAAAAACTACAGTCAGATGATTATGAAAACTTTGCAGCATTAGACTCCGTTAAAAAAGCGGCTATAACTGCATCAGATTTAGCGGTTATTAGAGACCCGTATGTGATTTTAGGATTAGTTTTAATTGGTTTTTTTGTATTGTTTTTGGTAAGTAAAATGCCTCAGAATAGTACAGAGGGTAAAATGCCAAGCATAAAAGAGACATTTAAAGACTTAGCTAAAAATAAAAAATATGCGTTGGGTGTTTTAGCGCAAATACTATACGTAGGAGCACAAATTATGTGTTGGACCTATATTTATCAATACGTAGAAGGCTTGGTTAATACCGGTGTTTTTAAAGAAAGTTATATTACAGTATTTGGTACAGAGGTATTAAAAGACGGATTCTATTATCAAATTATAGCCTTTTTACTTTTTGTAGTTGGTAGGGCTATTGGCACAGCAATGTTGCGTTTTATGAGCGCAGGTAAACTACTTTCTGGTTTTGCAGTACTGGCAATTGTATTTGTTTTAGGTACTATTTTTATAGATGGTATGTTTGGCTTGTATAGTTTGGTGGGCGTATCATTTTGTTTGTCTTTAATGTTTCCTACTATTTATGGTATTGCTTTAGATGGCTTAACAGAAGACCAGTCTAAAGTAGGTTCTGCAGGTTTAATAATGGCAATTGTTGGTGGTGCTTTAATGCCACCTCTACAGGGTTTAATTATAGATATGGGAGGTACAGGAGTATCAGACACCACAATAATGGGCGTATCAGAAATTAATTTCTCTTTTATATTGCCTTTTTTATGTTTTGTATACATAGCTTGGTATGGCTATATGGTGTTTAAAAAGTATGAGGCTGGTGTAATAACAACATAATTACACAAACACTTTTTTAAGCTATTGTAAATTTAAAGTAGCTTATAAAGTAATGTTACTCTTTTATTTGT
The DNA here is from genome assembly GCF_000190595.1 of Cellulophaga lytica DSM 7489. Classification (NCBI taxonomy): domain Bacteria; kingdom Pseudomonadati; phylum Bacteroidota; class Flavobacteriia; order Flavobacteriales; family Flavobacteriaceae; genus Cellulophaga; species Cellulophaga lytica. The sequence continues at coordinate 2,476,686 of NC_015167.1, forward strand.
AATTTGTGTTTTAAATAACTAGCATTTAAATTATGATTGTATTGGTTGGTGGTTACACCCAAAAAATGTCTGAAACCTTAATAGGAAAAAGTAAAGGTATTTACATTTTAAAATGGAATAAAGATACAGGTACTACTACAGAAATAGGACATTTACCACTTAAAAACCCAAGCTATTTTGCTTACAATGAAAAAAACAATTGTTTGTATGTTATTGAAGAAATTGCCTATGAAGATACACCAAAACTAAAAGTGTTTAAACACAACGGTAATGGTAATTATACATTTATAGATGAAAAATACATACACGGCGCATACCCTTGCCACATAGCCATATCACCAAATGGTAAAGAAGTTGCTGTTGCCAATTATGGTACAGGAAATGCTGAGGTGTATGCCATACAGAAAAACGGTTTTGTGCAAAATGCTCAAATTTTACAACATACCGGTAAAGGAGTAAACCCAGGCAGACAAGAAGGGCCGCACGCGCATATGTGCTTGTACAACAAAAACAGAATGTATGTAACAGACCTAGGTTTAGATGTTGTTAAAACCTATGAAAAAGGTAGCAATACTGGTTTTATGAATAGGGCTAACTTAGACTTTAAAGTAGCCGCAGGTAGTGGAGCAAGACACTGTGTTTTTCATCCTAAAAAAGAGTTTGTGTATGTGTTAACCGAAATGTTTGGTACTGTAAGTGTATTTTCTACTAAAGACAGTAGTTTGTTGCAAACCATAAAATTGTTGCCAGAATCTTTTACAGGTTTGCCAGGTGCGGCAGCTATTAGAATAAGTGATAACGGAAAATTTTTATACGCATCAGAAAGAACCACTAGTCAAATTATAGTTTTTAAGATTGATAAAAAAACGGGAGAATTAACATTGGTAGAGCGTGTAGATGCGGGCAGTAAAGTACCAAGAGATTTTAATTTGTCTCCGTCTGAAGATTGGTTACTGGTTGCTGGTCAAAGCTCTAATGATGTAAGTGTTTTTAAAAGAAATAAAGATGAAGGTACGTTAACCCTATCACACCAAATAAAAGACATAAATACCCCAACTTGCATAGTTTGGCATAAAGCCTAAATTGTATTTTTTTGGTAATATGACATTTGTCATAGTTATAGCATAAAATAGCCTGTATTTTTACCTTAAAAATACGCTATATAAATGTGCAATTTAGTTCAGAAATACAATATTCCAGGTCCAAGATATACTAGCTACCCAACAGTTCCGTATTGGGATATTAATACGTTCTCTGGTAAGGAGTGGGAGCGTACCTTAATAAAATCTTTTAAAGAAAGTAACGCTACAGAAGGCATCAGTTTGTACATACACTTGCCTTTTTGTGAAAGTCTTTGTACGTTTTGTGGTTGCCATAAACGTATAACCAAAAGGCATGAAGTAGAAACACCTTATATACAAGCAGTATTAAAAGAGTGGCAATTGTATTGCAATATGTTGCCAGAAAAACCAATTGTTAAAGAGTTGCATTTGGGTGGTGGTACACCTACTTTTTTTACACCAGAAAACTTACAGGCACTTATAAATGGTATTTTTAGAAAAGCAGAACGAGCAGCGGAATACGAGTTTAGTTTTGAAGGTCACCCAAACAACACTACTAAAGCACATTTACAAGCATTATATAACGTAGGTTTTAGGCGTGTAAGCTATGGCGTGCAAGATTATAACAGTACGGTACAAAAAGCAATAAACAGAGTACAGTCTTTTGAGAATGTAAAAAATGTAACGGAGTGGGCTAGAGAAATAGGGTATACCTCTGTTGGTCATGATATTATTTTTGGACTGCCACACCAAACACTACAGCACGTAGAAGAAACCATTTTAAAAACAAAAGAATTGCTGCCAGATAGGTTGGCTTTTTACAGTTACGCACACGTACCGTGGTTAAAAGGTAATGGACAGCGAGGTTATAAAGACGAAGATTTGCCAACAGCAACGCAAAAAAGAGACCAGTATGAGAAAGGAAAAAACTTACTAGCAAAAGTAGGTTATAAAGAAATAGGTATGGATCATTTTGCCCTAGAGAACGATAGTTTATACCAGTCTATGGTAACTAACAATTTACATAGAAATTTTATGGGGTATACACCATCTAAAACACAAGTAATGATTGGTTTAGGTGTTTCTAGTATTAGTGATAGTTGGTATAGTTTTGCACAAAATGTAAAAAGTTTAGAAGAATACAATCATTTGGTATTTAATAATATAATTCCTATTTATAGAGGACACATTTTAACACAAGAAGATGTTGTAATTAGAAAACATATTTTAAATTTGATGTGTAGGTTAGAAACTTCTTGGAGTAACAAAAATGAAGAATTTGCACAATTAAGCGAAACTTTAGACAAGTTACAAGAAATGAAGAATGATGGTCTTATAGAAATTTCTTCTACAAAGCTAACTGTATTAGATAAAGGCAGGCCTTTTATTAGAAATATATGTATGGCTTTTGATGTGTTACTACATCAAAAAACACCACAGACAAGACTATTTTCAATGACAATTTAATTATAAACTTTAAATTTTACGCATGAAAAAAATAATAGTACCTGTAGATTTTTCAGATCAATCTAATAAAGCATTAAAAGTTGCTGCATCTTTAGCTAGTAAGCACAACGCAGAGCTTGTAGTTTTGCATATGTTAGAGCTAAATGCTGTAATGATTTCTTCTGAAGGATTACCACAAGAGCAAGTTGTATTTTTATTAAAACTTACAGAAAAAAGATTCTCAGAGTTTTTAGACAAACCATTTTTAAAAGACCTAACAGTAACACCAATAATAAAACATTACAAAGTGTTTAGTGAGGTTAATGAGGTAGCAGAAGAGCACAAAGCAGACTTAATTGTTATGGGCTCCCACGGTGTAGATGGTTTAGAAGAAATTTTTATAGGTAGCAATACAGAGCGTGTAGTGCGTAATGCAACAGTGCCAGTTTTGGTAATTAAAGATGATATTGAAGATTTTACAGTAAACTCTATTGTTTTTGCGTCTAGTTTTAATGAAGATAACATACCAGCTTTTCATAAAGTAAAAAGTTTTGCCAACCTTTTAGGAGCCAAAATAAACTACGTGTATATAAACACACCAGGTGATAATTTTTTAAGTACAGAAGATGCGTATACCAGAATAGCACAGTTTATATCTAAAACCAATGCCGGTATAGAAGTAGAAATTTATAACGACTATACTGTAGAAAAAGGAATTTTAAATTACAGCAATACAACAAATGCAGATTTAATAGCCATATCTACACACGGCAGAAAAGGCTTATCTCACTTTTTTATGGGCAGCATAGGAGAAGATGTTGCAAACCACGCCACCATACCCGTTGTAACATTTAAAATATAAACATAAAAAAAGCAGGTTTTAAAAACCTGCTTTTTCATTTCAACCAAACATGTAATCAATTATTACAACTAACCATTAACCACGTATTATTCTTTTTTTTTAGTACTATTCATTAAAAAACCTACAACTATTGCCACTATTACAATGCATACTAGCGCAAAAATGGCAATCATTATTTTACCATTATTTAAATTAGATAATATTATATTTAATTTCATTATTGGTGGTGTATTTATGTTTTATACCGTAAAGATATTGGCTAAAACCCACCTATAATATGATAATTGTCAGTCTTGTAAAAAAAAGTAATTAAAGTTCTGTACCTGTACTAAAAACAGCAATAGTTAATAGTATTAATGCTGCAATTACAATTATAAATGCAGCTATAGTAATAGTGTTGTTCTGAAAAAAGTAGTTACTTGTTTTTTTCTCTTCTTCTTTCATAAACTTAATATCTTCTTCTCCTTGTTTTAAATCTCTTTTCATTGTTATAGTTTTTAGTGTGTGCACAAGTATACAAGAATGTGGTAAAAACTAGTATCGCAAAAAAAAATAAAAATAACTCAAATGCTTTATGGTAAATGAGTTAAGGATAATATCATTTGCGGCAATGTAACCCCTATAGTTTGCTGAAATTTGTAACACAAACAAATAAAATATAAAAATTATGAGCAATAACAGTAACACATTATTAGGAGTATTAGCAGGAACCGCAGTAGGAGCAACATTAGGAATTTTGTTTGCGCCAGACAAAGGAATTAATACCAGAAGAAAATTGGTAGATGAAGCCGTAGCAACAAAAGAATCTCTTGCAGATAGTGCTTTAGATTTAAGAAATACGGTAGCTGCAACAGTAGCAACAAATAAGGAAACGTTAGACACAAAAATTGAAAATTTAGTATCTGACGCTAGTTACAAAGCAGACGATGTAATTAACCAATTAGAAGGTAAATTAAAAGAGCTAAAGGCTAAAAACAAAAAATTACAAAAATCATAAATGAGTGTAATTAACTCCATAGACAAAACGGCAACTGAAGCCGCAGCGGCTGGAAAAAAATACGTAGATGTATCTAAAAAATACTACGAGCTAAAAGTTTTTCAGCAGTTAACAAGTACATCATCCTATGTAGTAAAAACAGTTATTATAGGAGGCCTACTACTGTTAGCATTTTTGTTTATGGCAATTGGCGCTGCACTGGCTTTAGGAGACTTGTTTAACAATATACCATTAGGGTATTTGGCAGTAGGAGGTATTTTTATACTGTTTGGCCTATTGGTGTATAGTAGAAGAACATTTATAGATAAAATATTAATTAAAAATATGTCTAAAACATATTTTGATTAAACCACAAACTATGCAATACACATCATTTAAGCAAATTGAGCTGGATTTGAAAAGGCTTAGTTTAGAAAGGCAAATACTAGTAGAAGAGCTAAAAGCACAAAAACACCAAGTTGCAGAAGACTTAAAACCATACAACTGGGTAAGCTGGGCTTATAAGCTAGCACGTAAATACGGAGCTTTACTAGTTATTAAAAAACTATTTAAATAAGCTATTGCCTAACGTTTAATCACAAAAACACACACAACTATGAGTAATGAATATGCAAAAAACGAAAGAGATAACATAGAAAAATACCAAGCAAAAGGTTACACAAGTAATTTTAGTGTGGTAGATGGCAAATTGGTAGACGTAGAAGAAAAAACCAAATACACGCCACAACAAGTTTTTGTGGTAGAAGAACACAGGTATGAGGGTATGAGTAACCCGTCTGATATGTCTATACTGTATGTTATAAAAACAGAAGACAACAATAAAGGTACAGCTTTAATTGGCTATGGGCCAACGGGTAATTTAAATGCAGCAGAATTTTTTAAAGACATACCCAAAGAAAATTACAACAATTAAACTGTTCCCCAAAACAGCTCTATATATATGAGAAAAAGCAACACTATTTTTAGTGTTGCTTTTTTGTTTATAGCAAACTACCATTAAAAAGCTACCATTGGTAAAGTATTTTGCTACAACTATACATATGTATGTTTTAAGTAGAAAAATTAATTATAAATTGTAAGAAAATTAGTTAGTTTGTTTTTAAGTTAGAATTGTAAGAGACGAGACTGTTCCCCAAAAGAACCTCTCTTTTAAGAGAGCAGCACTATGTATATAGTGTTGCTTTTTTTTGTAGTAATTTATAATTAAAAAACTACCACAGGTAAACTATTTTATGTCAATTACACATTTCCGTAATTGTGATATAAAAAATAGTTTTACATTGTAGGAAAATTAACAGACAAAAAACAACTAGAAAGGCAAATGTGCGTTTATACAACCATATTGGCGGAATAAACGCAATTAATTGCGTTTATATGTAGTTAGGCAACATAAAAAATGACGCGTAAAAAAATAATAGTTCCTTCAAGATTAACTTTTCAGAACTCAATAGATTTTGTGAAAAATTTGCGCGCTTTAGAACCACATAAAGAAATTAATTTCGACTTTACAAATTTAGTAACAATTGACCCTTTTTCATTACTTCTAGTTTCTAGTGAAATTCAAAGATGTAGGAGTCGACTGAAAGAATCAAAATTCATGGCAACTAATTTTGAACATTGTTCTTACGCAGCTCATATGGGATTTTTTCAAGCTTTTGGAATGAATTTCGGTAAAAAACCAGGAGAAGCTAAAGGTAGTTCGACTTATATCCCGATAAATATTTACAATACACAAGAAATTAAAAAAGATGCTCGTGATTTAATGATTAATCCCGCTGAATTGTTAGAATCCAAAGCAAAGGAGATTTCTAACATTTTAACTCGTAGTGAAAGTGGAGATTTAAATGAAGTTTTGACTTATTGTTTACGTGAGATATTTAGAAATGTAATAGAACATAGTCATTCAGAACAATTTGGATTTTGTGCTCAATATCGACCTTCATTAAATAGAGTTTCCTTTTCTATTATAGACAGAGGAATTGGACTTAAGGAATCTTTAGAAAACAATCCTACTCTAAATTTGAATAATGATGAAGATGCTATTAGAGCAGCTTTAAAACCAGCTACTTCTGGAAAGGTTTATAAAGGTCAGAAAAACAAACCAAAAGGAGAATGGGCTAATTCAGGTTATGGTTTATTTATGACAAGTAATATTTGTAAAAGAGGTGGTGGTTTTTTTATTGCTAGCGGAGATTTTGGATATTACACATCTGAGAATAAAGAAAGAATATTGGAAACACCATTTAAAGGAACTGCTTTGAATTTAGCACTTGACACAAATCGAATAAAAAACTTATATACTATGTTAAGAGAAATAGATAATAATGATATAAAATCGAAAAGCAAACCATCAAAATCCTCAATGGGATTAATGAATAAAAAATAATACGTTGCCTAACACCGTATAAAATTAATGGCTAGTTCTCGCCTACTTACGAATCCCGAAGCGTCGGGACTAGCGGATTTTCTATTCGGTTTTTATTTGCTAAATTTAGTGCTTAAACCACGCAACAAACCATATGCAAACACGTTAGCCACAAGCTGAATGAACCAACTGAAAGCCAAAATAAAATACCTGAAATCATTTCTAAAATCGGAATGGGATTTTAATGATTATCCATTAGAAACGTGGAAAAATCCGAATTCGGAACAAAACAATTTGGAATATGGAGCAAAATTTACGAATTGGTGGAGTTTAGTCGCTCACGGAGAAACGGAAAATAAAGCTGTTGAAAATCTAAAAAAGCACCTTACTGATTTTAAGAATAATAATACGGAAATTCCAAGACCTGGAGCAAATGTTCCATTAGAATATACCGAGAGTGACCGAATTGAAAAAAACGAACATATCGCAGTCGAATTTTTTGACAAAATAATCGGAATTAATTTCTACGACTGTTTTATATCTGACTTGAGTTCATTGCACGATTTTGATTTAGTCAATGAACAAACTTTAGAAAAAATTGAATCTGTATTTGGAATAGTTCCTAGAGACAAAGACTATTTCTTATCCGATATTTTCGAACAAATAAATGAAAAAGCCAGTGGCTAACACCGTGTAAAAAACATAGCTAATAATTACTAAACCAAAAGGTTTTGTATATTTAGTAAGTCCGCCAAATTTTTTATTTGGCTTTTGAAAAGAGAAAAATTAAAAACAAAATATAATCCCGAGGCTTCGGGACGGCTCTGTGTTAACCCGAAAAGTTAGCGTCTTTTTATACGCAACTAATTAAGAAAATTGAATCTTATAGAAAAGAAACTTTGATGAAAAAAATTATATTACTTGTGATAATAGGACTTTCAATTTTTGCTTGTGCAGATGACAATGAATGTTGTGTAAACGTTGATATTGGAATTGATATAAAATACTTAAATGCGGAAGGCGATAACTTATTTGAAATAGATAATGGTTATAACGAAACGAGCATTACCATTTACCATAAGATAAACGGAGAATGGAACAAATATTATAAAAGTAATTTAGACTCCCCAAAAGGAATTAAGGTTGTTAAAGGAGAAAACGGAAAAGTTTTAAATATTTCACCAAGTACAACGTTGGACGCAAACAACCTCTCAGAAACTAAAATTGAATTTTCTGACTCTGATTTCGATATTATAAAAACAGAAATTGACAAAAACAGTTCTAATACAATTGTAACAAAAGTATGGTATAATGGAAATTTAAAATGGGAAGCTAATAATAGCGAAAGAATGTTTGAAATAATTAAATAAAAACAGTTTACAGCTATGCGTATAATTCATTGCTAGTATACGCCTACTTACAAATCCCGAAGCTTTTAGACTAGCAGACTTTTTATTCTGTTTTTATTTTCTAAATTAGGTGCTTAAGCCACGCACTAACTATATACAAATACATTATACATCATTTAAGCACAACATTAAAAATTAGAATTATTATTTGATGGAAGAAAAGTTAGTGATGAGTATAGCAGAAAAGTGGAGTGTTAATCCAACAAAACTATTGGAACGGACATACATAAAAAATGAGTTAGGATTGGTAGGGAAATAAATACTACAGCTAAATGAAACAGTACAGTTTAAATGAAAAGATAATAGTACTTAAGGCAAAAAAAAGCCCACTCTTTATTAGAGTTGTTATGTTCTTTTTTGCTTTTACATCATTTCTTATACCATTAGTAGCTACTATTATGTCAATTGCAATTGGAAAAGGATTACAGATAGGGTACTTTATTGGTTTATTCTTATTTGGACTTATAGGGTTTAGACTTTTAAAAATAGCTCTTTGGAATACTTATGGTAAAGAGACTATAATCTGGAATTCATCAACATTAAAATACGAAGCAAATTTTGGATGGTTTAAGGATCAAACAAAAACTATAAAATTAAATAATATAGATTTTTTTATAAATAAAATAGGATACGCAGAAGAAAAAATAGGAACATTGGTTATAGGGGATGAAAATAAAAAAATAGAATCAGCTATTAAAATACCAACAGTTCAGATTGAGGAATTGATAGTGAAATTAAAAGAGATAGAACAAACTGGTGTATAACAATAATTAAGGCAAATTAGTTTATTATGCAAGCAATGATTATTCAAAAAAACGGATGAAAAAACAAACATTCCTTCTCCTTTTTATTATTCTAATGTTACAAAGTTATATTGTAAAATCTCAGCAAGCATTTGTAACTCCCTCAAGTTATATAGATAGTATTTTTAGTGCTGTAGAAAATAATGATTTTGAAAAATTTAGAAGACAGTTTGATTCTAGTGAATTAAAAAGGATTAACCACTTGAAGAAAACACAAAAGGGAAGTAAAATGCTTGAGAATTTTATTCTTTATGTAAATAATCAAGAAAAGATAATAGCAAAGAATTATAAGGATATAAGCGATACTATAAAAAAGTATAATCTAAAACTTGATAATCAATATTATAATACATTTAAATATTATATAAAACCAAATGCAAATAATGAACCAGATGAGAGAACAGCTAACGTAAGTTTTAATTTCTTAAAAGATTCTTTATTGATTACCATTTCTCCCTATTACTATAAATTGAATAGATATAATAACCAGTGGGTTTCTAAAAATAAACTAGAATTAGAAAATTATAAACTAAGTAAAATTTCTTCTCAAAAAACATACTTTATTAATGAGTTAAATGAAGACTTTTATACTTATGGCGTCAAAATTTTTAATATAATTAAGAATAAAGATTTCAAAAAATTAAGTAAAGAATACCCTCAGGAAAAAGAATATGATTTATTAGATGCTCCAATGAGGTCTGCAAGAGAACTTTCTAATTATTTACGGGAAAATAAGGCTAAATTAAATAAGGGTTTTTATAAGTTAGAAATTTTAGAGTCAATTATACCTGAAAAAACACAGGTTAGATGGTACAAAAAACAATACAGATATGAGGCTAATATGGAGATAAGGTTATTTGTGAAAACTAGTAAAGGAGATAGGTATTTAAATATAATTTGTTTGCCTACAAAAAATAGGATAATGCTTTATAACATAGATACAGATCTAGATTTACCTTAATCATAATTAAGTACAAGAGTAACAAATGGAATTTACACAAAAAAATATACAATACCAATAGTACTTATTTTTTGGATTTTATATGTTTTACAAACCTGAAATTTGTTTTTTAATTCTTGGTTCTTTACTTATACTAATAGGAATTAAATCTTGGGCTGTTATAATGGGTATTAAAAAAACGGAATTGAATGCATAGGTAAAGCCCTATTCTATGGCGCTGATAAAGAGGGGATGTAGAATACTTGCAATTGAATTTAAAACTAGAAATGGACAACAGGTAAAGAAAAAAGCCATACAGTTATGCATCAACCAATTTAAGTAAAATTAAATATTACAAAGACAAAATTAAAGTGCCTGTACCTGTCTTGTATAATAAAAATAATCACCTCAATTTTGATGGAAGAAAAGTTAAGAGATCATATTCAAAATTTAATACCTCTTACAGATGATGAGTTTTCATTTATTCTATCGCATTTTTCATTTGAAAAATATAAAAAAAATGATTTTCTTATTCAAGTAGAAGATAATGTAAAGTATTGTTATTTTGTTGTTTCGGGACTTTTAAAATTAGTTTACGATGACACAAATGGGAAACAGCATATTGTTTCATTTGCAATGGAAGACTGGTGGGAAAGTGACTTTTCAGCTTATTTTACACAAACTAAAGCTAAAATGTCATTACAGTGTATTGAGGACACTATGGTATTTTCTTTAAGCTTTAAAAATTATCAAAAACTATTATCTCAATTACCCAAAATGGAGCGTTTTTTTCTCCAAAAATCTAACGCAGGATACATTTCTTCACAAAATAGAATTTTATCTTTTTTAACTTCAAATGCTCAGCAAAGGTATAAACAGTTACTTAAACAATATCCTCAACTATTTCAGCGAGTTCCCAAAACTCTTTTAGCTTCATATTTAGGTGTTTCACGTGAGACACTTAGTCGGCTTTCTTCTTAATGTATTTAGTCTCTTTAAAATTGTGATGTTTATCACGCTCTAACAGTACTCTAGTTTAGAAGTTTGTAGTGTACAAAATAAAACTACAATTATGAGAAATAAAATAGTAGCAATTATATTATTAATTACTGTTTCTGCATTAGCACAAAATAAAAAAGAAGAAAAAATGGAAAAAAGAATAATTAATCCTTGGAAATGGCAGAACGAAAGAAGTTATGCACAAGCAATTGAAGTAAGAAAACCAGAAGGAACTTTGTATGTTTCTGGGCAAACAGCAATAGATGCTGATGGAAAATCTAGCACTGCAGATATGCAAACTCAATTACTTAAATCTATAGAAAATTTAGAAAAAGTGATAACGGAAGCCGGTTATGAATGTAAAAATATTGTGAGATTAAACATTTATACAACTTCATCTGAAGAGCTTTTTACCTGTTTTGATATTTTCCAGAATTGGATTAAGAAACATAACATAAAGCAAGCAAGTACACTATTAGAAGTTAAAAGTCTTTTTGAAACTTTAAAAATAGAATTAGAAGTTACCGTGGTAAAATAATATTGGATTAAGGTACTAAAATCATAAAAAAACAAATAGCTGACAATGTGTAAAGGTAATAGCTAGTTTACGCCTATTTATGAACTCCGTAGTATATGTATTTATCTATTTTTTATGTACTATTTATTTGCTAATTTGGTACGGAAATATATAAACACTTTAAAACTAATTCTATAATAATAAAAACCATTAAATATTTTCCAATGAAAAATATATCTATACTTGCAAGTCTTTTAGTTGCCTTAGCTTTTATTTCATGTAAAAATGATAAAAAAACAGAGAAAAATGAACTACAGGAACCAGTTAAAAAAGAAGAGGCTGTTACAAAAAAGGATGTACAAACAGATAAACCAGATAATACTAATGTAAAAGAATTTTTATGGGATAATATACCTGAATCTACCCTAGATATTGGTGCGTACCCTTACATTACACCACCAAAAGGGATGATTGTAGACAAAGATGGATCTGAATCTTTTGAATTTGATAAGCTTGAGTTTTTTGATGGTAATACGTTTTTTGTACTAGACGGTAGAGTAGAGCGTATGCAAATAAAAATGGAAGGCGATAAAGAATGGCAACAATATTTATTTGATAAAAGTGTCTCTGAATATTTAAAATCTATTGGAGCAAATTTAATTTTTGAAGGACAAATTCCGTCAGAGTTAACTCAAAAATGGGGCGACAGTCCAAATGCTATTTACAAACATATGCACGAGTTTTATGGAGCAGATGTGGTAAACCATCCTGTTAGTTTTTATGTGCTTAAAACCGCAGATAAAAAAATAGCTTTTCAAGTATCCTCTAACTCCAAAACCATTTCAGTTGTAGAAAATAAAGCGTTTGTACAAACAATACAAAAAGTTACTGCAGAGGATATTTTAAAAGAAATTACAGATAAAGGTATTGCTACATTACATATTAATTTTGATACTGGTAAATCTAGAATTAAGGCAGATTCTTATGAAGTAATTAGTGAAATATCTAAAATGATGAAATCTAATCCAGAACTAAAAATTAGTATTGAAGGGCACACAGATAATGTAGGTGACGCTTCTTCTAACCTAAAACTATCTAAAAACAGAGCACAAGCCGTACTAATGGCTATTGTAGAAGAAGGTATTAATGAGACCCGTTTAAAAAGTGAAGGATTTGGACAAACAAAACCTTTAGATGATAATACTACAGAAGAGGGTAAAGCACAAAATAGAAGAGTAGAGCTAAGAAAAATATAGTATATGTAAAGTAGCCTTTTATAGCAATTTGTAATAAGTTTTGTTAAAGGGTTATTTATAAGGAAACAGAGCCTCTGAATTTTTTATTCAGAGGCTATTGTTTTTTAATATCCTATAAATTTATTACAACTTTGTTGCATTAATAAAATACATCCTTATATTTGCAACCTTGTTGCATTAAATATAGTTTATTTTGAAATTAACGTTAAACAGGCCAGATACTTTTGGTGCACTTGCCAGTGCCTTATGCTTAGTTCATTGCTTTGCTACACCTTTTATTTTTATAGTACATAGTTGTGCTGCTGGTGGCTGTGTAACTAGTCCGGTATGGTGGCGTAGCTTAGATTATATTTTTTTAATTATTTCATTTTTAGCGGTATTGCAATCTGCAAAAAATACCTCTAAAAATTTTATGAAACCTTTACTTTGGGCAAGCTGGTTTAGCCTGTTTTTTTTAATTGTAAACGAAAAAATACAGTTACTTTCTTTACCAGAAACCGTAACTTATATTATAGCTATTGTACTTGCTGCATTGCATATTTATAACTTAAAATATTGCCAGTGTAAAACCAATAATTGTTGTAGTAATAATGGATAAAAATAATATAGAAACAGTAGGAGATAACCATATAGCTACAAGTGTAGATACTCCTTTGCGTAAAAATGCTTTTCTAAAGTCTGATGATGAAAAGATAAGCGCTATTCAGCATCACTTTAAAAAAATAATGGAAGAGTTAGGTTTAGATATTACAGACGATAGCTTATCTGGTACGCCATATAGAGTTGCAAAAATGTATGTTAAAGAACTTTTTTATGGTTTAGATCCTAAAAACAAGCCAAAATTATCTGTTTTTGAAAACAAGTATGCTTACAATAAAATGTTGGTAGAGCAAAACATTACTATAGACTCCTCTTGTGAGCATCATTTTTTACCAATAACGGGTTTTGCACACATTGCATATGTGCCAAAAGATAAGGTTATTGGGTTATCTAAAATAAATAGGTTGGTAGATTATTATGCGCACAGACCACAGGTACAAGAGCGTTTGTCTTTGCAAATATTAAAAGACCTTCAAAATACATTAGAGACACAAGATGTTATAGTTATGGTAACAGCAAAACACTTATGTGTATCATCTAGAGGCATAAAAGACAAAAATAGCTTTACCACTACAATAGAATACGGTGGTTGTTTTACCAATGAGCAAACCAGAAACGACTTTTTAAAAATAATAGAGAAAACAACGGTATAATTTTAAAAATAAAAACAGTAATCTAAACCTTCACAATTGTATGTGTTTTTTATTTGTTACATTGGTATACTAATAATAACAACCAACCAAACAAATTTTAAATATGAAAAATACAAGCCACTCACTATTAGTTATTCTTTTCTTTCTTATAATTGTTTCTTGTGATAAGAAAATAACGTTTGAGCAGCAAATTAGTCAAGATGTTTATCAAAAAATAGCGAGTGGGTATTGTGAAGAAGATAAAATACCAAAAGACGCAGTAATTAAAAACTTTAAGATAGGAGAAATTACGCCTATTGGAGATACAGGTATGATTGATGTTGCTTTGGAGTTTGATATTACTGATGCAGATGGTAATGAAGAGCACATTACAGAAGCAATGCTTTATTTAGATAAAGGAAAGGATAAAAAAATGCTTGCTATTTTTTGTGAGTACGATTATAGAAAGCAGTAATACAATACCTAAACTTATAGGGCATACTCTATTTTATAAAAATTACATATTAACAGCAATTTTTATGTTTACCAAAATTGCTGTTTAGTATACCATACATAAACCAGTTTTGCTTATCAACTGTAATAAATACTGCTATTTATTATTTTGGTATAAATTTTTTCTCTAAACATAGTTTTAAATACTAAAAGTTTACAATAGTACCTCTACAGCATCAAATATATACCAAACCCGGTCATATATATATTCATACAACTATAACTCCTTAATTATCTGTACGTTTACTTTGTGTAAAAAAAGTAATTAATAACAGTACAAAATATAATTATAGATGAGAAGGGGATTAATGGTATTATTTTTTTTAACTCTAACCTTGTTTTCTTGCAAAGACAAGGAGATAGGTACAGAAGAGGGAATTGTAAACATTGAAAAAATTTTAGAAGAGAATTTTGATGATGATTTTGAAGTGTATCAATTGTCATTAAACGCATCTACTTTAAAAAGTAACCTAGATAATATAACAAGAGTATATAAGGTTAAGGACATTTTTTTTCAGGACAAGTTTGTTTATAATGGTTTTACAGATCCCGTAAAAAGTCCGTTTGCAAATTTATTTAAACAAAATAAGCCTTTTAAAGTAGGAGATGCTAATGTATCTATTATTCCTACTAAATATAAAGAGGCTATAGCGCTTTTAAAAGAAAAAGGATTGTTTAAAGAAAAATCAGACTACATACTTAACGATTGGGTTTTTGAAGCAGATAAAAATGGAGATATTTTTTCTGAATTTGATTTGCAATATGAAGTAGGGGCTAATAAAGTTGGTAAAGTTATCACAATAATTTATGATGAGTATAGCTTTAAAGTAGATAAGAATAATGCATTAAGTTTAATAAAGTAGTAGTAAAATGAGTAAAGTAATAAAAAGTTTATGCTGTGTGTTGCTTCTAGTTTTATCTAGTTGTGGAAAAGGAGCTAGTGGTACTATAGTATTAAGTACAAAAGAAGGAGTTTCAGAAATAAAAAAAATAGTAGAAGACCAATTTGGGTTAGACAAAGATGCTTACTCTTTAACTATTTCTAACAAAAGTTTAAACTCTATAGAGGTAGAGCAGGTAACTGTTATGCTAGCAGAAAAAGGTAAATCTTCTATGTGGTTTTATTCTACGTTAATGAACAAACTTTTTAAGCCAGAATCTGGAGTAAAAGAGACTGATAATACAAAAGCCGTAAAATTAAAAGATTTTAATGTAGATAATATCCTAGCAAATTATAACAAGGCAATTGTTTTAATAGAAAAAGAAACAAAAGAATTTAATAACTACAGGTTAGAAGGTAGTTATAGTATGATTGTAGATCAAAAGACAGGAAAAATAAATGAGTCTTTTAATTTATTTGCTGATAAAATCTCTACCAAAGAAAACAGTTTTTACGGCAAACGAATAGAAGATAGCAATGTGTTTAAATTTTCATTTAAAACTGATGAAAATGGTGCACTTGTAGCTACAGAAGGATTAAACGTATTTGAAAAATAAATAATAACCAACTAAATAAAATTAGAATGAAAATAGAATTGTACAAAGCAGTAGATCATCCTACAATTGAAGACGTAGAAAAAGTATTAAAAGAAAAATTAGGAGATAAGTACGAGTATAAATTGAAGAAAAAAGCAAGCTTAGCTGGTGCTATGGTTGGCGGAGCGGCTCAAGATCAAATTACCGTAATTAAAAATGCTTACCACAGAACGGTTGTTGGTTTACAAACAACATCTAGCTCATCACCATCTGTACCTAAGTACACAACTATAAACTTTTCTGAAGCTACATTAGCTGGCTGGTTAGGTTTTTTAAATAACCAAGTAGGCTTTATTGGCAGAATTGTAATACGCTTAATATATGGTAGTGATTCTGAAATTTATGATGAAGTAAGAAACACTATTAAAGACAACATGAATATAGAAATAGAAGTGCATGAAGCAGGTTTAGGTGCATTATTTAAAAAGAAGAAAAAGGAAGAAACTGTAGAAGCATAGATGCTTACTTAAAACAAAAAAAAGTCCCTTATCTAAATTTTAGATAAGGGACTTTTTGCTTGCACAAAGTCTTTTTTTTAAGACTTAGAAAGCACCAATAAAGTGGCTACCAGTTGTGTTAACTAGTTCTGCACCTTTTGTAACTTGGCCAGTTACAGTGTTTATAACGTATATGTTTCCGTTTTTACCAACAGGAGCTTGTGTTACGTAAATATCATCACCATCTACAACAAAACCTTGGTACTGAAATAATTCAAAATCTACTTCGTAAGGAATGTCATTTATAGTTGTTGCTGTTTTTGCATTTAAATCAACCAATGCAAAAAAGCTTTCGCCTCTACCAGAAATACCTTCTGCAGAACCATTATGGCGGTAAGCAACAACAGCTTTACCATTAGCAGCTGGTCTCCAAGCTAAAATATAAGCACCTTCTACACCTAAAGCATCATCTAAATTAAAATCATACGAATTATCATATTCATTATCTGCATCAATTTTTAAGATATGAGAACCATTAGGATCACTTTGGTTAGCTTGGTATACGCTACCATTGTATAAAAATGCATTAATACTACGGTAACCGTTTGTATTGCCATTACCGGCAGTAGAAGTAATTACGGTTGGGTTTAATAAAGATGGGTAGTCTAATACAATTGTTTTAGAACCTAAAATTTCATAATCACTGTCAGACTCTGCAGTAGCAGGGTCTACTTTACTTAAACGTGCGCCAATGTATAATTTATCTCCAGCAGCATTTAAAGTAGGCATATCTATTCTAGAAATGTAATAACCTTGCGCTTCTTCTTCTGCAGATAAAGAAATGCTTTGCTCTTCAAAGTTTTTAATAGAAGAGTTTTCTAAATCTAAAGTAACTACACCCATAGTAGCTTCAGTGCGTAAATATGTATCATCTGTAGCATCATCAGGTGTACCATTATCATCAAACTGGTGTTCTGTAGAAACATAAACAGCAGTACCTGTTTGGTCACCATCAAATAATTTTATCCATCTTGGAGCAGTACCAACATAAGGAGCAATACTAACTTCTGTACCTGTTTTGGTAAAATTTTGTCCGCCTTCTACAGTGTATTTTGTATAATTACCACCAGTATCACCAGCATAACTAATATTAAACATTGTACTACCATCTTCAGATGATTGTAACCTTGCAGTTCTGTTAGATGGCACAATAAATCCGTTATCAAAAGGAGCAATAGATACCGTTGGGTCTTTGGCATCTTCACTAGATAAAGAGTAAATTAAAGTACCACCATTACCATCTCCAGGATTGTCTCCCATTTTAGCTGCTGCAACAGTTATCCATCTGCCAGCAATTGGCTCTTCAGTATCTGTTGGTGCATCTCCGCTATCATCACTACTACAAGAAGCCAATAACCCTAATGTAGCAAAGGCTACAGCAAAAGATTTAATATGTATTAAATTACGTTTCATTTTATATAATGTTTAAAAAATTAAAATTTATTTATGGTATAATTAAGTTTAAAGTAAAAGGCTCTACCTGGTTTTTGTACCGATAAGTTGTCGTACACAGGCTCATCAAAAATGTTTTTAATATCAAAACTTGCAATCAGTTTTTTATTAGGAAAAACATAGCTAAGTCCAAAATCTTGTACCAATTGTGTAGGTACTTTAAAAAACTCGTCTCCTACAGTATTTTTACCTTGTGGTGGTAGGTAAGAGAACTCATCTGTAAAGTACATTGTATAAAAAAGGTTTAACCTAGATTTTTGTTGTATTACATTTTTAAAAGCGTAACGCACATTACCATTCATAGTAAAAAACGGAGTGTTAGGTACAGCTATGTCTATACCATTACTTTCTATATTTAGTTTAAACGTAGAGGCATTAAAATTTAGGTTAAAGTTGTTGTTAAACGTATAATTTAATTGTGCGTCTATACCTTTAGATGTTCCGCTTCCTTGGTTTACGTATACAATTAGTTCATCATCAATATTTAAAGATGTTTCTATAGGTAAGCCAATACGGTCTTTTATGTTTCTAGAAAACAAATTGGTAGCTACAGTAAAATTGTGTTTTTTAACCTGAAAAGAACCAAACCTAAACCCTAAATTGTAATTGTTACTTTGCTCTGGATTAATACTTGTGTTAGCAACTACATTGTCTCCATCATCACCAAAAACCTCTGTTTCATTAGGTAATCTTATGGCTTTTTCTGCAGATGCTAATACGGTAATAGTAGGTGTTATGGTGTAAGATGTAGCAAAACCATAACCAGTGTGCTCTACATCACTAACAGTAATTTCATCTACAACAGTAGCATTACCATTACTATCTTCTTGTATCTCTGGATCTATATTTTCTGTTTTTTGCTGATATAGTTTACCAAACACATTTGCTTTTAACTTGTTATTTACGGCAGACAGCTCATAACTTAAAGAGTATATGTTTTTATGTAAATTTCTTGTGCCTTTAAATGTGTTTTCTAAAACAGACCTTAGCTCGTCACTATCTTCTCTATCAATTCCACTATAAATATGATTGGCAACTATTTTGTTATTCTTATTAATAGCGTAAGATATACCTGTTCTAATAGAAGAAACATCTCTTTTAATTTTAGCTAAAGTTGGTCCGCCTTCTTGCTGAGATCTCCAAGTATATTGGTATTCATCTCCTCTAAAATCAATTGCTCTATCTCCGTTCCAACTATAGGCCCAAGAAACAGTGTCATTAACAGTACGGTTTCTTTTACCATAAACACCGTTTATTGTAACATCTAATCCTTTGGTAAAAAGATCATTTTTTTTGTAAATAAAATTAGCCAGTAATGCATTAGACTCTAAAAACCTGTCTTTATATGGCGTAATTGTCATAAAAGCACCATGCTGTACCTCTTTATAATCATCAGATCCGGTAACACCAACCAAAAACTGATCTGCCCATTTTACATTTGTAAATCCAATTTGTGCCATACCACCAGTAGAGCGGTAAGCATCATTAAACCTACGAGCTGTTATAGGGGTTTGTACACCACCTAAACCAGTAACAACTACACTTCTTCCAGATACTTTATAGTCGTTATCTGAGTAATTGTGAAAAAGAGAAGTTTTTACAGTAAAACCACTATTGTTAGACCTGTACAAACCATTAACACTAGCTTGTAAGGTGTTAAAAGACCCGTAAGATACAGATGCATTTAAATTAGTTTTAGCATTATCTTTTAGTACAACATTAATTGCACCACCCAAGGCATCATCTGCCAAATGGCCAGGGACAACACCTTTGTATACTTCTATATTTTTTATCATAGAAGGTGGTATGCTATTTAAGTTAAATGAAGAACCATACATAGAACTAGGAATACCGTCTATAAAAATACGTACAGCACTACCAGATAATCCGTTTAGACTATAGCTAACGTCTGACCCTAAACCACCATTTTGTCTTATTTTTACACCAACAGTAGTGTTAAGTAGCTCATTTGTTTGTATGTTTCTAATACTTGCTTCTTCAGTTTTTACTACGTTTACAGCAAAACCTTGAGTTTCTATTTGGGTTTCTTTTGTTTTACCGTTTAGTAACACCTCATTTAGCTCATTGTCTTCATTATAGCTAAGTGTATGTTTAATTTTTGTGTTTTTTTTAGATACCTTAACCGAAATATATTCAATGTCTTTACCGTAGTATTTTATTGCAATTTTATGAGTTCCGTAACCAAGGTTGTTTAGTGTAAAGCATCCCTTGCTGTTTGTATAAGAGTGCTGAATTGGTTTTTCTGTAAAAACAGATGCTTCTGCAACCGGTATACCATTTTTAAAATAAATAACTCCAGATATAGTACCTGTTTCAATTTCTTCAGATGCTTGTGAAAAAACCGGAAAAGTTAATAACAGGCTTAAAACTGATACTATTTTTAACATAGAATTAAATTATTTTTTATATTTATTAAGACTTAGTCTAAATTAATTTAGATTTGCAAATCTAAGTTTAGGACAACTGAAACAACTAACGTAAAAGGAAGTTTTAACAACGTATTAAGAAATAATGAGTGTAGAGTTAAAAAGCTTTTCTTCTTTTATTAATTTTAATTGTAGCACTGTAATGGCTACCCAAGATAAAATTAGTTTAAAGGGGACCAACATAGTAAGTAATGTACACAACCAAGTAGATGAAGAGGTCTTAGTGTGTAATAGTACTATAGTTGTAGCTAATAAAAACACAGTAACAGAAATAGGGTT
Source organism: Cellulophaga lytica DSM 7489 (assembly GCF_000190595.1). Taxonomy (NCBI): domain Bacteria; kingdom Pseudomonadati; phylum Bacteroidota; class Flavobacteriia; order Flavobacteriales; family Flavobacteriaceae; genus Cellulophaga; species Cellulophaga lytica. The sequence continues at coordinate 2,497,297 of NC_015167.1, forward strand.
TAATGTAGATGTTACTAGTGATGTTAGATTTGTAAAGTTGCATTTTTCATTGCGAGGTAATTATTTACACTCTTGTACCAATACAACCAATTTTAAGGTAAATGTGCCAGAAGGGTGTTGTAATATGTTTTTTGTGCCAGTTTTACCAACAGTAGAAACGTATACAGGTAGGCACCATAAAACTTTAGAGGTATATATTACACCGCAAGAATTGGCAAAAATTGTAGGTGCTGAATTTGGGACAGATTTAAAACAGTTTTTTTCTAAAATTACCGCCCTAGAGCCAGCAGCTTATTATAAAAAAAGTAAACAAATACCTTTAAAATTTAAAAACCAGATTAACGAAATTTTACAGTGTAAATACACTGGTAGTTTAAAAGACAATTATTTAAAAAGCAGGCTTATAGTTTTACTAATAGATTTTTTAATGAAAACAGTAAAACCTGTGGCAGAAGAGGCAATTATAGCTGAGCAAGATTATTTAGCACTGGTAAAAGTAGAGGCGTATTGTAACCAAAACTTAAAGAAAAAACTAACCATTAATCATTTATCGCTTATCGCTGGCTTTAATACAACAAAGTTAAAACGCGACTTTAAAAAGGTATATAAAACCACCATTTTTAAACACATAACCCAACTAAGAATGCAAAAAGCAAAAGAGCTTATACAGGAAAAAGGCTTGTCTATTGCTGAGGTTTCTTATGAAGTTGGCTACTCTAACCCACAGCATTTTACGGCAGCTTTTAAAAAAACAATTGGCTACTTACCAAGTAAACTAATTAAATAACCACTAATTCACCAATTCCTGTTCTTCTTTTAATCTAAAGCAACGTTCTTCTCCTAAGTAATTAGGATCTCCGTGTTTTTCAGACCAAAAGCCGTCTAAAATATCTTTGCTAATACATTTGTATACCACAACACCCTTGTACGTAGCATTATCTTCGCCTTTATAATTAAAATTAATTACTAAAATATTGTCTTTAAAAAAGCCTGTACCTAATTGGTATTGTTCATTACCTATTAACCATTTTGCTTTTATACGCTTATTTGTATCTAAAGCTAAAACTAACGTGCCTTTGTAAGTTGTTTTTTCGGCATTTTGGTTGTTTCCCATAATAGCATAGGTGCCAGGCAAGTCTTCAATGTGCATAGGTATAGTAATTTAATTTTGTAGTAGCTGTTGGTTGCATACAAATGTAAACACTTAAAAGTTATAGTGTACTTAACTGCTGTAATCTTCCTTGTAAAATTGTTAAATAAAAAATCTATTTTTAATCATTCTAAATAAAAATAGTTCTTATATTTGCGCTTTATCAATACTAAGTCTAAATAAACAAATAAGCTTTATTTATTATAAATACACTTTATTATGAAAAAAATAACAACACTTGTTTTACTACTGTTTGTAGGTACTATTGCCGCACAAGACGCAAATGTTTTTTGGTCTCGTGGTTTTTTTAAGCCAAATACTACAGTTAAAGATATACAAGCAAAAGAAGCTGCAGGTAACAGTGCAACGGCATTAAGCTCTAATAATTTTGATGCTACTACAAATGCTATTTTAGCAAATGCATCTACAGAGGTTGTAGACTACTTGTTAAGTTTAAAAGGTAATGATGTAAATAAGGTTACCCATGACGGACGTACTTACCTTTTTTGGGCAGCTATGAAGGGTAATTTACCATTAATGAAAAAGCTAATTAAGCTAGGTGCAAAAACAGATGTTGTAGATGATAAAGGAAGTTCTGTATTACTTTTTGCTGCTGGTGGCGGACAAACTAATCCAGAATTATACGATTTGTTATTGGCAAACGGTGCTAAAATAACAGAAACTACGCCTAAAGGTGCCAACGCTATTTTAAAATTAGTTGGTGGTGCTAAAGACCTTAAAGATTTAAACTACTTTTTAGAAAAAGGGTTAGACTTAAACCACACAGATAAGGATGGACACAATGCTGTAGATTATGCAGCACGTTCTGGTAACCAAACAATTATAGCACAGTTGGTTAAAAAAGGAGTTGCTTATAAAGATACTAATGCAGATGGTAGCAATGCTATTTTAGTAGCGTCAGAAGGTGGTAGAGGTCCTGGTAATAGCTTAGCGTTTTTTAAGTATTTAGAAGGTTTAGGTATAAACCCAAATGTTACAGATAATAATGGTGTTACACCAATACATAATTTGGCTAGCAGAAATAAAGACAATGCTATTTTTAATTACTTTATAAACAAAGGTGTTACTACAACAAAAGCAGATGCTAAAGGAAATACTCCGTTAATGAATGCTGCTGGGCGTAACAGTTTAGAGGTTGTAAAGTTTTTTGAGGTTAAAAATTTAGATGCTAAAAATAAAGATGGCAAAACAGCATTAACTAATGCGGTAGCATATAATAGTGCAGATGTTGTTACTTATTTAATAAACAAAGGAGCTGCTATTGATGTGGTAGATACAAAAGGAAACAATTTGGCATACTACTTGGTTAACTCTTACTCTAAAAGAAATAAAAAAGCGTTTACAGAAAAATGGAACTTGTTAACTGCTAAAGGTTTAAATATGACACACGTACAAGAGGGTAAAAACAATATTTTACACTTGGCTGTAGCTAAAAATAATAAAGACTTATTAGCTAAAATAGCACCATTAAGTATTGATGTAAATGCTAAAAATGCAAACGGATTAACACCTTTACATTTGGCTGCTATGACAACTAATAATGTAGACTTAATTAAGTATTTAATTAGTGTTGGAGCTAAAAAAGACGCTGTAACAGAGTTTGAAGAAACGGTTTATGACTTAGCTTCTGAAAACGAACTTTTGAATAAAAATAAAATTGAATTTTTAAAATAATAGAAAATGAAATTTAAAGTAGTAATTATAGCAATAGTAGGTTTGTTTACTATGGCAGCTTTTACAACGGCTCCTAAAACTAGCCAATACAAATGTATGATTCAGTTAAAAAATTATGAGGGTGAAGGTGCTTACGTTGTGGTATCTTTATTAGATGCTGAAGGTAAATACGTAGAGACATTAAATGTTTTGGGTGATGACCCAGAGTGGTACCATGATTTAACCAAATGGTACAACTTTTTTGAAAATAAGAAACCAAGTATAGATGCCATAACAGGTGCTACAATTAGTGGTGGTGAACGTGCTATAAAAGTTATTAAAATTGATGACGATAAAATAGACAGTGGTTATAAAATTAGGTTTGAAACTGCTGTAGAAGATCAAAAATATGTTGAGGACGATGTAACTTTTGAGCTTACTTCTGCAAGCGTAAATAGCAAAGTAGATGGTACTGGTTACATTCGTTACATACGTATGTTACCACAGAAATAATTAATTTATGACATTATCAGTATGGAGATACAGCCACCTTGTGTTGGCTGTATCTTCTTCTATTTTTATTTTATTGGCAGCCGTAACAGGTTCTGTTTTAGCGTTAGAGCCAATTAGCAATCGTATACAGCCATACACTACAGGCGATTTAGACCAAATTACTGTTGCAGAATTTACACATACACTACAGCAAAAGTATGCAGAGGTTATTTCTGTAGAAATAGATAAAAATAGCTGGGTTACAGCATCTGTTATTACCAAAGATGGTACAGATAAAATAATATACATAGACCCTAAAACAGGAGATAGTTTAGGTACACCTAAAGAAACTAGCCCTGTGTTTAAATTTGCAACTACCTTACACCGTTCCTTATTTTTAAAAGGCATTGGTAGGTTTTTTGTAGGCTTGTCTTCATTATTACTTTGTTTAATAAGTATTAGCGGTATTTTTTTAATCTTAAAAAAGCAAGGTGGTGTTAAAGGTTTTTTTAAACCAATAGTTAAAGAAAGCTTTAATCCGTATTACCATACGGTTTTTGGTAAATGGTTGCTTATTCCTATTTTAATAGTAACGCTAACAGGCGTGTATTTGTCTTTAGAACAGTTTTCTATAATACCGTCTGCAAAAATTGTACACCAAGAAGATACCTTGTTTGCAGAAGAACCAGTTATTCCTGTATCTGAGTTTAAGGTTTTTAAAAATATAAAATTATCAGAAGTTCGTAAAATAGAGTACCCTTTTGCACCTTTTCCAGAGAGTTACTTTTTAGTGCAATTAACAAATAAAGAGTATTTAATAAACCAATTTAATGGAGATATAGTTAGTCAGGTTAACTATCCGTTTTATGTAATATTAACTTATTACAGTACACTTTTTCATACAGGGCAGGGGAGTATAGTATGGAGTATAGTTTTGTTATTAGCCTCTATTGGTATTTTATTTTTTATGTATTCTGGCTTTAGCATTACACTAAAACGCAGAAAATCTAGAATAAAAAACAAGTATAAAAAAGACAATTGCGATTATGTAATTCTTATTGGGTCTGAAAACGGAAACACCTTTTATTTTGCCAACGCATTATACTCAGAGTTACTACGTTTGGGTAAAAAAGCATATTTGGCAGAACTAAACAGCTACAAAAGCTATAAAAATATGCAGCATTTGGTGGTAATGACCTCTACTTATGGCACAGGAGAAGCACCAACAAATGCTAAAAAGTTTAAAGCACTTTTAAATACGCACCAACAAGGCGCAAAGTTTAACTACTCGGTTGTAGGTTTTGGATCATTAGCATACCCAGACTATTGCAAGTTTGCTTATGATGTAGATACTATGTTACAAGCGCACCCAAACAATAACCGTTTGGCAGATGTGTTTACCATAAACAACCAAAGTTTAGAATCTTTTAACCAGTGGTTGTTAGCGTGGAGCAAGCAAGAAAATTTAAACATAAGTTTACCAAAAGCTATTGGTAGTAAAAAGAAACGTAAAACCTATGCTTTTACTGTAACCAAACACACCAAGGCAGAAAATAATCCGGACGATACTTTTTGTATATACCTAAAACCAGTAGAAAAAGTAAAGTTTACCTCCGGAGATTTACTCTCTATTTTGGGCGAAAAAGACCAGAGAGAACGTTTGTACTCCATTGGTAAGTGGAATAAAAACGAGCTTGTTATAAGCGTTAAACGTCATCAAAAAGGCAGTGTGTCTAATAGGCTACAAAACCTTGCTGTGGGCAACAAAATAAGCTGTGGTATAGTAAAAAACAAAGCATTTCATTTGCCTAAAAAAGCAAAAGAAGCCCTGTTAATAGCAACTGGTACAGGTATTGGCCCTTATTTAGGGATGATACACCAAAACACTGCACACAAAAAATTACACCTGTATTGGGGTGGGCGTACAGCAGCATCTTTTGAGCTATACAAAAACCAATTAGAAACACAGCAACAAGCAGGTAACCTAACCTCTTTACATTTGGCATTGTCTAGAGAACAAGCCCAAAAAGTATACGTGCAAAACCTGTTAGCGGCAAATGGTAAAGAAGTTGCCCAACTTATAAAAAACAAAGGTTATATTTTAATTTGCGGCTCTATAGGTATGCAAAAAGAGGTTACTACGGTTTTAGATACCATTTGTAAAAACCACCTAAAAAAGCCACTGAGTTACTACCAAAACAAAGGTTATATTTTAATGGACTGCTACTAAAAACAAACTAAAACCCGTAACTGTATGTTATGGGTTTTTTTGTGCCATTTATACTCTTTTTTAACCCAATTACACATTTCCGTATTTGTACTACAAAAAATGTTTCTATATTGTAGGAAAAAGTAATTATTGTGTTTATACCACCAATATGGCAGAATAAACGCAATTAATTGCGGTTACTAACTAGTTGTAAAACATTAGAAAAAAACTATGCGAAATCTAATAAACGCTTTTCTTGACAGTTCAAAAGACCGGTTGAAAAATCCGTTTATTGGAGCATTTGTTTTTGCTTGGATTGGAATAAATTGGCGACCAATTATTACACTTTTGTTTTCTGAAAAGAGCATTGCTGAACGTATTCAAAAAATAGAAACTGATTATAGTTCATTATGGTTGACATTATTTTTACCGTTAATCATAGCAGTATTCTATATAGTGGTAATACCCTACATAATGTGGCTCTTTGACACTTTTTCAAATCTTGCTTTGAAAAATCGGAAAGAAAATTTATTTAAACATAGAATGCACGATATAGAAGGAAGAAAGAAAATGGCCATTGGCGAAAGCGAGATTGAAGAAATTAAATCGAACTATAGAGAAAAAGCGGATTTGAATAAAAAAATGGAGCAAATGGCTTTGACACTTGAAAAGAAAAACGAAATTATAGAAAACTTGCAAGTTAAAGTTGAGACACTTACAACAGACTACGATAATTTAAAGAAACTTTCGACTGATGCTACAAATTTGAGCTTCACTTTGGAGGAAGAGCAGAAACTAAATAAAGAATACTCTGAATTTAGAAATGAGGATTACTCTGAATATTTTGAAGAAGTTGGTGCCGAAGTAAGCCAAAACAATTCTGTTCCCGATAAAATCAATAAAATTATAATTGAAAAGTACATTTATGCTGGCATTATCAAAAAGATAGAAGACCGACAAGAACAAACATTAGATTATGTTTTTACAAGAAAGGGAAGATATTTTTGGAAGGAATATGTTAGTGGAATAAGAGTTAGTAAACCAACAACGATAAGTTCGGCTGATGATTTACCATTTTGAGAAATAACGTTTTACAACATCGTATAAAAACAATAGGGCAATTTTAGCAAAACTGAATGGTTTGGGTATATTTCGAGGTCGCCAAATTTTTAAATTTGGCTTGTAGCTCAACAGAATGATAACAGCGTATTTTCAGCCCTACTGTTCTTATACACAACCGTTCTAAAACATTAAAACAAATGAACAAAAATGAAAAATAAATTTATTCTAATATTGATTACATCAGTTACTTTTTTAAGTATGACATATAAGAATTTAGAACCTGTGAAGTGCTTAGTTGGAGGCAATAATAGTTTATTTGATGTACACCTCAAAATAAATGGAGTAAGTATTAAAAATGGATATGTGGGTAATCTTAAAATTATGAATGAAAATCACCCCTTAAAAGAAGGGTTAGACAATATGCCTTCTTTTATGAAAGATGAGCTTGCTTTTATCCTAAAAGAAGGTGAAAACAATATTGAATTAGAATTTAAAAGAAATGGAGGTAGCTATGAAAGCAATGGACAATTTACTTTTTCATTGACCCGTTCAAGTTTAAACATTCCTCTTTATTATTTTTCAAGTCGAAAAGATTCTGGAAAAGTAACTTCAAAGTTTTATATACAGGATAAGAAGCTAAAAGAAAATTATACCAGTCTAGGTAATACAGATGCTTCATTTATTGCTTCTGAAAAAATTAATTACTTCCAAGCTTTTTTAAATGATGAAAGTTTAATGTCTTTTGGGGGTACAAGTGGAATTACTGATTTAGATTTAATTGAAGATAATAACAAGTTAGAAATCAAATATAAAAGTGCATACGAAGGTGAATTCTCATATTATATTAAAACTCCTAACTTTACTAAAAAAGTAATAAAAAACATATCTAAAGACCAACTTAATAAAACAATAGTTGATGTCTACGAGTTTAAAAAGTGAAATTAAAAATAACGTTTTACAACGCTGTGTATAAAACATAGCTAGTAAGTGCTAATTCGATTGGTTTGGAATTATTTACTAAGACCGCCAAATAGAATATTATGCGATAGCGAAATGGTCTATTTTGGCTTTTAAAAGAGAAAATTTAAAACAAAATATTTATATTTAGCTAAGTGACAAACTGAAACGATAGTGCTTATCACCTGCCTTACGTTTCTTATACATAAACGTTGTGAACCATCAAAGAATAACCGTACTCAAATTGAAAAACTGAATATTATTGAATGATTTTAGACAAATACCAACTATGCGGAGAAATCCAAAACAGAGGTTATTCATCAACCGCTAAAGTGACAGATGAAAGTGGAGAAATTTATTTTGCCAAATGGATAAAAGGAATTGAGAAAAATTCACAGCCGAGTAAAATTCTCTATAGCAAATTAAGACACTTAAAAAAAGCATTTCACGCTTCCCTACCGAAAATTATTGAATACGAATGGGACGAAAATCAAAGCGCGTATTGCATAATATTTGAAAATAAAAACGCAAGTTCTTTAGAAGAAAATATTTTTGAAATTAAACCAACGCATTTTTTAAAAGGGATTGAACAAATTGCAAATTGCTTACAGCAATTGCAACAAAAACATAAACTTACTCACGGAGATATAACACCTGCAAATATACTTGTAGATGAAAACTTTGATTTTTACTTAATTGATTTCGGAATTTCAGATATTTCTGCAACCTTAAGCCAATCACAAGAATTAGAAATTTTCGCAAAAGAATTTGCGTCACCTGAAAAATGGGATAGAAAAATCCCAAAGGGATTTCCTTATCAATCAGACATTTATTCTATAGGAAAAGTTATTGAATGGTATTTTACACAAAATGAAATTAACGAATTTGGAAGTATCAAAGAGTTAATAGATAAATGTTGTGAAACACAACCTAATGAAAGACTGAACTACAATCAATTTAATGAAGATCTCTTAAAAATTTATCAAAGTATTTCATTCAATTCTGATTACTATATCTATACTTCAGGAGAAAACAATGAAGAACTAATTAATGAATTAAATGATAAAAACATTAAAATTGAAGTTTGGAGTAGTTCTAAAAATGAAAACATAATTCTACTTGATATAATTACTAATTCTTTCATTGTACATTGTTTATGGATAATAGATGAAAATGAATTGACAATTCGTAATTTTTGTAGTAAAATAGAAGATGAAAAGAAGCATTCAAGAATTTCAAAATATGGAAAGAAGTTTAATGTTCCATTATCTTTTACTTCTCAATACCGCCAAATTGATTATCATAACTTAACACCTTTTTTTAAAAAAATACAAAAAGAAAAACAACACGAAAGCGAATATAGAAAAGGAAAAAGAGAGATTACTAAAGAATTGAAATTCTTTAAAGATTTACTAACCAAAGAAATGCAAGTTTTAGAAAAAAACTCATTAAGGTTACGTTTTGTAAGTTTTGAGAAAAAAGGAAATTATGAAATTTTATTTAAAATTCAAGACAATAAAAAATTCAGCAAGAATGGTTTAATTTTTTCTCATATTGACAAAGCAACACCACCAAGTCCAGAAGATTTTGAATTTATCGTAAGTGAAACTGCCGATAAAAAACAAATGAAAGACCCAATGAAATTTTCGGGAGTTGCTTATGATTTCAATACAAAAACAAGAGTTCTAAAATTTAAGGATTGTGAACGATTAGATTTTGAAAAAATCCCCAAAAATGGTTACATATTTGAAAATATCAGTAAACAAGAAGAGGAAAAGAAAAGACAATTAGAAGCAATACGAAAAGTAGAGTATAATGAAGTTCAAAATAGAGATTTAATACATTACGTTTTTAATCCTACTGATTTGCAAGGCAAATATCTTGATTTTCAGGAACTAACAAATGTTTATCAAACAGACGAAAAAGGTAATGACTTTGTATATAGTTTTAATCAACAAAAAGCAATACTAAATGCAATTCATAGAGAACCTTTAACAATTATTCAAGGTCCACCAGGAACAGGAAAAACAACTGTAATAACAGAAACAGTATTTCAAATATTAAATAAAAATCCTGATGCTAAAATTTTAATCACTTCTCAAACAAATGATGCAGTTGATAATGTTTTAGATAATCTATTGGAAAAAGAAATTCCAATTGTTCGGTTAAGTGGCATTAGAAAACCAAAAGCAAGTTTGCAAAAACATACTTTAGACAGAAAAATTGAAGGTTGGAAAGAAGAAGTAAGAAAAAAAGCTAAAGCCAATTGGAAACTATATAAAGAACAATTTAAAAGGGCATTAGAAAAAGAGAATATTATTCTATTACCAATTTTTGAAATTCTTTCTTCCAATAAACAATGGAAAGTAAAAAAGCAACAAATAGAAAAAATGTTAGAACGTTTCAATATGTTTAAAGGTTTAGAAAAATCTTTAACTTCTGAAACAGCCTTTATAACATCAATCAATAGTTTTGTAAAAGTAAATTTTGAAGAATATTTTTTAAAACAACAAATATTTAAAGATTGGTTAGCAACAATTAGTTCGTTAGATGAGAATAGCAATATAAATCAAAAATTAATAGATAGCATTAGAGTAATTGGAGCAACAACTAATCATATTGCATCAAAAAAATATCAAAAATATAATTTTGAATTTGACTATGTAATAATGGACGAAAGTGGAAAAGCAACCACAGCAGAAGCATTAATACCAACAGTTTTAGCCGAAAAATTAATTCTTGTTGGCGACCATAGGCAATTAAGACCAATGCTAACTGCAAATCGTGAAGTTGAAAAATGGTTAAGAGAAAAGTTTAAAACTGACACGGATGAATTTGATAGTTGGGATGATTATTTTAATAGACCAAGTTTATTTGAGCAAGTAATAACAAAAATTGATGATGACTTTAAAAGTCAGTTAGAAGAATGTAGAAGAAGTTCAAAAGACCAAGTTTTACTAACTTCAAAATGCTTTTACGAACCTTTTGGAGATGAACCTATAAAACCAGTTGAAAGACCGCAAGAAAAAGAACATAATCTTGATTTAAAAATTGATAGTTCAATTATCTTCCTTGACATTGGTAATTCATATAAAAGTGAAATTGATAGAAATGGTTCGTCAAGAAATAAATTAAGTGCTGAATTAATTCCAGAACTTCTAAATAAATTAGAGAGGTTTGATAAAGTAAAGAATTACACAATTGGTGTTATTACGGGGTATTCTGCACAAGTAAGAGAAATAAGAAAAGTTGTAAGAAATAAAGTTGATTATCGTAAACTAAAAAATGTAAAATCTAACAATGTAGTTATATCTGTTGTAGATAAATTTCAAGGTTTAGAAAAGGATATTATAATTTTTGATTTAGTAAGAAGTCAGCAACAAACATTAGGATTTTTATCTAATGCAAATCGTATAAATGTCGCTTTATCAAGACAAAAAAAACTATTAATTATTGTTGGTAATTTAGATAGTATATTGAGTGCTAAACCACCAAAAGATTTGGAAAACACAAATCAAAAACCAGCATTGCAAAAATATTTAAGTGAATTGAAGAAAGATTGGATTGTTAAAAACGTAGAACAAATATTTTAATGGACATACAAGAAATACATAAAAAGTTAGACAAACAATGTCCAAGCGATTATAAGATAAATGAAATTATCCAATTTGCATATCCTTACAGACGAGTTCGTATAAATGCGACTGTAAATAAATCGCCTGAAAAATCAATACAACAAGTGTATTCTGTTTTTTTAAGAACAATAAAAGCAGGTTATAACAAAGAAGAACAATTAATCAAATTTTTAGGTCTTAACAAAGAAGACTTTATATTAAGGGAATTATACTTTTTGCGTGAAAGAGGCTTCGTAAATTTTGCTTCAGGTATTTGGTTAGTAACCAAACAAGGAGAAGAATTTGTAAAAGATAATAGCATTTTAAAAATTCTTGAAGAAGAAGAATTTGAATTTTTAATTGATGCAATATCAAATGAAGCCATTCAAAAGAATTTTAGATTATTTAGCGATAAAAGTATTGAAAACAAATTAAATTCAGAGATAGATTATTCAATCAAAAATCCTGAATTGCTTAAAAATAAAAACGAACAACTTTCTGATATTTATAAAAGAGAGAATAATGGAAAAGCATATTTAGTTGATTACGACAAGTCAAACATTAAGTTTGATAAAAAGGAAAATCACGATTATTATTTAATCGAATATATTCCAATAAAGGAAAAAGAAAGTGAATTAGAACCATATATTGAAGTTAGAAATACAGATAAAGATATTTCAAAAGAAAAACGCCTTTCAAAATCTCTATCTGAAAAATATCCAAGTATATTATATCAGTTTACAACTTCCGATAGAACAAGTTTTGCAAAAATTCAAGAAGATAATAATAGTGAACTTTTAGAAGAGTTTAAAGTAACCGAAACTGAGAAAAAGATAACCGAAACGCAAGCACTTTCGGTTTGGGAAACGCAAGAAAAATTTGCAGAAGCATTAAAGACAGTTAAATCTAAAATATTAATAGAAAGTCCTTGGGTAAAACGTGCTACTTTAAAATATATAATTAGCATTGAGAAAGCATTACAAAGAAATGTAAATGTTATCATATTATATGGAATTGAAAGTAATGATGAACATCATTACGGAACAATTGAAAAACTTCGAAAGTTAAAAAGCAAATACCAAAATAATTTTCATTTAATCCATTTACCTACTCATTTTGAAGAACAAGAGAACTATAAAATGACAGGAACACATAGAAAATTGATAATAAAAGACAATGACTATTATATACAAGGAAGTTTTAATTTTCTATCATTTAACAAAGAAAAAGGACAGAAAATAGCGAATGAGGAAAGTATTTTAATTCCTCAAAATGTGGAAATGAAATGGAAGAACGTTCTGAAAGAATACGGAATAAATAAGGGTGGTAACAAAGGACTGAGGTGAAAACCATTAACTTTTCACTAAAACACTTCTGTAATTGCACTAAAAAAATAATTTTATATTGTAGGAAAATGTAATTATTGCGGTTACTAACTAGTTGTGCATTAATATAAACCTACCATCAAACTAATGGAAAACGAATTTGCTAAAGTAATGTCCGAGAGGACAGATGAAGAATTAATAAAGATTGTAACAGTTGAAAGAGAAAGATACAATACGACTGCAATCGAAGCAGCAGATGCGGAAGTTGAAAAACGGAATATAGACACATCTGAATTCGTAAAAATCCGAGAAAAAGCAACAGCCGAAAAAGAACAAAAACAAAAAGTTGACTCAAATGTTGTTGGTTCTGGAATTCGATTTGTGAATTTACTGATTGACTTTATTGTATGGTTGGTTTTAGCATTTATTATCAGTTTTGTAATCGGACTTTTTGTCCAACCGACTGACCAAGGAATGATTTCACTAATTGGTTATATTTTAATTTTTGGAACTTTTATAGCTTACTATGCGATAATGGAAATTAAATTTCAAAAAACAATTGGAAAGTTTGTAACCAAAACAAAAGTTGTGAAAATGAACAGAGAAAAACCGACAGACGGAGATATAATGACTCGGACTTTTTGCCGACTAATTCCATTTGACCGACTTTCGTTTCTATTTGTTAATAACGGAATTCACGATTTTTTATCGAAAACAAAAGTTGTAAAAGACAATGTGGAATAAAATACTAATGCCAACATTGTATAACCTCAATTACGTCGTCCTGACAGTTCGGGAGACTAGGTCCTAATCTACTCGGAATTGCTAACGTCAGTTCTTTACCGAAAATTATTAACTTTAATCCCGTAACTGACGGTTATACAAGACCGTTGCGCATAATTTGAGAAAATGGGATTAGACATTAATTTAATGGTAAATAATGATAGTGAAGTAATCACGTCAGAATACTTTGAAAATAGCAATCTCTATTCTCTGAGTAGAGAATTTTGTAATTTAATGTGCAGACCAGGAGTAGTTGAACACACATCTGAATTTGACCAAATTGGAGAAATAACGAATATCAATATATCTCATTTGTACAAAATGACCGAATACCCAAGCGAAGAGGAAGAAGTCAATATGATTGAGTTTGCGGAAAATGAAGAAGAAAAGGAATGTTTAAAGTCTGATTTCGAAAAGAGAAAAGAAGATTTAAATGGAAATATAAACCAAGTAAAAGTTCTTGTAGAAAACTTAATCAATAAACTGGAAAATATTGATAATCTGTACGAAAAATTAATAAAAACGGATTTTGACTCAATGAACTCTGAATACTATTTTTCGGACTTCAATAAAGACAAAGGAGAAGGTTATGTTGGAAATAATTTTGGACAAGACTTACGAAATTTCAAAAGATTTATTGACTATGCGATTGACCGAAATTCAGAAACAATTTGGTTTGAATATGTATAACCGCAATTACGGCGTCCCTAAAGTTCGGGAGGCTAGGTCCTAATCTACTCGGAATTGCTAAAGTCTGTGATAAGCCGAAAACATTAACTTTAATCCCGTAACTGACGGTTATACGAGACCGATATAAACAAAACCTTAAAAACCGAGATGATAAAACAAAAATTCCTAAATTTAATTAGAAAATATTCTTCTAATGAAGATTATAATTTGGAATGTTGGATTGAAATTGAGGACAATTATTTGTCTAAATCTCGTCATTATCATAATCTTGAGCATTTAGATAATATGATTTCGGAATTAAGTAAAATTCAATCAGAAGTTAACGATTTAGACTGCTTATTATTTGCCATCTACTATCATGACATTATTTACAAACCAACTAAAAGCGATAATGAACATCAAAGTGCTTTAAGGTTTGAAAATAGAATTGCTAAAACTTCATTTAACAAATTGAGTAAATGTATAGCGCAAATTGAGGCAACAAAAGAACATAAATTATCAGATGACAATGATACAAACATACTTTTAGATTTAGATCTTTCAGTATTAGGTAAAAGTACTGAAGAGTATAAAAAATATAGTGAGAACATCAGAAAAGAATATAGAATCTACCCAGATTTTATGTATAAGAAAGGAAGAAAAAAAGTACTTAAAAGCATTTTGGAATTGGATTCTATTTATAAAACAGATTATTTCAAACAACTTTATGAAAAACAAGCAAAAAAGAACTTAACGCTTGAATTAAATCAATTTTTAAAAGCAAAACCTAAATAGCTAAAGTAAAAGACTTTAAATTAAGTGAAGAAGCAATATTGGTGCTTTAAAAAAATAAAAAAAATGACATCTACAATTTTGACCTTTCAAATAAAAAACTAGAATAATTATTACTACTATAAGCGTAAAACATACTTAAATTGTAGTATTTGGCACAAAAAAACAATGATATAAAAGCAATGATTACACTAAATAAAACAATAGCATATTCTAAAAATTGGAAACATACTTTTATGATTGCGTTATTGCTAGGAACATTTGTTTCAATTTTATTGATAGCCTTAGAACCCTTTGATAGTAATAACGAGTTTTCATACAAATATTTAATTCTTTCTGGTTATGCATTTTGCCTAATAATACCTATACTGCTTGTTCATCCTATTGAAAATTACTTTTATAAAATTCAAACAAAACGATGGTTTGTATTAAATGAGTGTTTGTATATTATTGCAACTGCCTTTATTGTATTTCTTTTCGCTTTTTTTTATCACTTTTATGTAGTTAGTGGTTTATCTTCATTTACGTCTAAATTAATATGGGGTTTTATAAAATCGTTTGGAATACCATTTACACCTATTGTGGTTCCTTTTTGGCTTTATTTGCGCTCTAAATTTGGCTCTATAGAGGTTCCTTTGTATAATAAAGAAAATACTAAAAGAAATAAAACCATAACTATTGTTGGCAATAATAAGTCTGAAACCTTAACCATTTTTGAATCGGATTTTATTTTTGCAAAAGCGCAACAAAATTATGTAGATGTATACTACAATACAGAAAACGGAATGCAGCAAAAAACTTTTAGGAGCACACTCTCTAATATAATGAAACAGCTTCCTAAAGCCTGGCAAGTGCACCGTTCTTACTTGGTTAATTTAGATTATCTAAAAACTGTAGAAGGCAATGCAAGAAAACGTTTTATAAGAATATCTGCAACCGAGGAAACAATACCAATTTCTCAAATTTACTATGAAGCCTTAAAAAAAAGGCTTTCAAATTCGTCCCAACAGCTTCAAAATTAGCCCAGGCCATTCAAATTTAACCCAAAAACTTCAAGTTAATCACACTCTTTTTTTTCTATTGTTTTTATGTTTTCTCTTTGTTGAGAACTTAAAAAACAAACAAATGAAAACTCGTATACTTTTTATCCTAGCCATTTCAATACTATCTTTAACAAGTTGCTCTTCTGGTAAATATGTAAACTATTTAAAAAATAATACAGAGGTAGTTAAAATGAAAGATTCACTTCAGTTTAATTCACTAGATGAAGATTTTTACAAAAACAAACTCTTTTTAGTTGGTGAAGTACACGAGGTTGAAACATCTCCAAGAATTGATTTTGCATTATTTAGTCAACTTAATGAAAAAATAAAAATTGATGTTTACTTGGCGGAAATGGACATTGCCCAAGGATATTATTTACAAGAATATATAAAAGGTTCTAATGAATTAGAGCTTAAAAACATACTTAAAAAATGGCCAGTTTACATAGGAAGCATTTCTAAGCAATACAGAAATAAATGGAAAAATATGAGAACATATTATGCTCAACTCCCAGAGACCTCTAAATTTAAACTAGTAGGAATTGATAGAATTGTGGACTTTGAACTAACTCAAAAACTATTAAAAGAAAAGCTACCTAAAAAATATCATAGAGAGATTCCTAACACTAAAGATTCTTTAATTTTTTGGTCTAAAAATAAGCTCAATGCTATTCTAGAAAAAGAGAAAACACAACTAGATAAAAACACATTTAATTTACTAGAAAATATAGAATACAACATTTCTAATTATGGTAAAACAAGAAGCAGGGATAAGTTTATGTATCAAAACTTTAAAAGATTATATGCACAAAATGAATGGGGAAATAAGAATATTTATGCCGGATTTGGTTTTTCTCATACACTACAAGCTTATAATTATACTTTTGCGGGACGAATTAAGAAAGACACTACATTACCATACGCAAACAAAATGGTTAGCCTAAATACAATGTATGTAGACTCTAAATTAACTGTAGATAGTAGAGCGTTACCAAAGTTTATGCAAGATAAAGGCAAAGCGTTTACAAAATTTAATTATTCACAAGACAGTAGGCTTTTTATGTATATAAAAGGTATTGCAGACTATAAAAAAGTAACCGTACCAAATACAATAAGTTTGCTTAAACTAGATGCAGAGGGATCACCTTACTTAAACTCTACAAGAGGTACTAAAGTTAAAAACCTTATACCTATTTGGGATGCTTATGATATTATTGATGGTACATCTACTACAGACTATGCGCAATATATATTATTTGTTCGTAATGCAGATTGGATTCAGCCAGATTTAAAATAACCTATATTAAAAATGTATAAAAAAAATAGTATTTTTAGCTTGGTACTATACCATTTAAATTAAGTATTTAATTAGAGCATTAATTATGGAAAAAAAGAAATTACCCAACAGTAAATTAATTTATCTTTTAGCAATGTTAAGTTGTTTTCTATTTTGTTTTGGTGGTTTTTCAATCCTATTTGCTTTAATTTCATATTTTCTTGCTAAAAAATCTGAGCGTATTTACAGAGAAAACCAAGACGAATACCATAATATTAAGAGTGTAAAAAAAGGGAAAGTAATTGCTATTATAGGTATAGTTTTAAATTTAATTATTTTGGGTATTACTATCTGGACCTTAGCAACCATTGGTTGGGACAGTTGGTCTGATGAGTTTGTAAGAAGATGGAACGCTGGTGTGGAAAGTAATAGTTATTAATATACAATAATTTATTCTGCCTTTAAATTAAATAAATGTATTTAAAGATTAACGATAAGCAAGTATAAAAAGAAGACTTAATTAAGTTAATATCTAAAAATAAATTACAAGCAGTTAGCTACATTGTCCAACAGGTAAACATTGGTCTTAAAGACGCTTATAATATCGTTGAAAACTTAGAAGATAATCCAACTTATTATGATAATAAAGTATTAGATATTGCAGAAAGAGACTCCCGAAGCGAAGAAACTATTGTAATTGAAGAAAAACAAATTCTAAATAAAGATCTAATTGAGTTTACTGGCCAAAATAAATTAGAAATTATTGAACAAATAAGGGAAGCTTTAAATGTTGACTTAAAAACAGCCAAGAAAATAACAGAGCAATTGGGAGAGAATATCGATGATGAAGGTAGGTTTGTAGTAGATATAACTAAAGAAACGGTTATAGATAAAGAGTTTTCTTTGGTAAATGTTAAAAATAGGGATGATAAAAATGATAATGAGCCAAAAAGAAAAGTTGCTTCACACATTATAAAAACTAATGATAACACAAAAAAATGGGTTTATTTAATAGTCTTAGTTACTATTGCTATAATTTTTTATTTTTTAATGACTAATTAACTTATTTTATTTTTAGAAAATAAGATACTAATGAATTTATAAATAAACAGTTAAAGGTGGTTAAAAAAAAGTTGGCAATAGTAGGCGTAGGTCCTAGAGGGCTTTATGCGGCAGAAAATTTTATAACACAATTAAGTTTAACAGAAAGCCAAACTACGTTAGAGCTGTTGCTGTTTGAAGTAACAGGCGATTTTGGAAACGGACAAGTATACAGTACAGCGCAAGTAAAATCTAACTGGATAAATATAACAGAGCGTATACTTACATTGCCTAAAAGAGATGAGGTAGTATACAATGGTACTATTATTCCAGGTTTTTCTTCATATCACCACTGGGCCAATTTAAACTTTGATAAAATAGGGAGCTCAGAACCAGATATATATCCTCCAAGGGCAAAAATAGGAGCGTATTTAAAAGAACGGTTTACTTCATTAATTACACCACTTTTACTAAATAAAACAGCTACATTATATAATCAGAATGTAAAAAGTATAGAGGTATTAGCTAATAATAAAGTTAGATTAACAACAGAAAATCAGAATTTTACAGGCTTGGATGAGGTGCTGCTTACTATTGGTCACCAGTCCACAAAATTATCTGAGCAGCTAATTAAATGGAACAGTTATTTTAAAAATAACTCTAATGTTCATCTTTTTTTAGACCCTTATCCTGTTAAAAATTATATAGATGTTACCAATACACAATGTAAAGCACATATTGGTGTTAGGGGGTTTGGTTTAGCAATGTTAGATGTTATGCGTGGTGTATTAGCTAAACAAGGTACTTTTAAAATCACAGATAAACATACCCAAAAGTGTCAGTTTACTGCCAATAAAAATGCAAATACGGTAATAGTGCCTTTTTCATTAGATGGCTTACCACCGGTTCCTAAACCTTTAAACAAGGTTATAGATGATTTATACAAACCATCTAAAGAACAGCTTAGTAATTTAGAAAAAGAAATAGGAGATAAAACAGCTCAAAGTAATGCTAAAGGAGTAGACTTTTTGGTGTCTGCTATAGTGCCAATTGTTGCAAGTATTTATACCTCATTACCACATACTTTAGGAAATAAAAATTATACGTTTAAACAGGTTGAAGAAGCCGCATTTAAATGGATAACGAATCAAAATTACAAGCATAGCCTAATATTGCCTACAGAAACACCAATTGTATCCTTGATAAATAGTTATGTAGATATGGCAACAGCTACAAGTGCAATAAGTTTAGACTTTTGTGTTGGACAGGTTTGGAGACATTGTCAGCCATCAATTTACAAACAGCTCTCATATAATAATTTTAGTAATGAGGTATTTGCTAATATAATTGCTTTGGATGAGCAAATAAAAAGGTATTCTTATGGGCCACCTGTAGAAAGTATTCAGCAAATGTTAGCTTTGGTAGATGCGCAAATTCTAAATCTAGAATATGTAAATAATCCTGAAATTGAGTTGTCTGAAAATGGGTGGATTATAAAATCCAAAAATAAAAATATAGTTGCCAATATAATGATAAATTCAGTTTTAGATGCTCCAGATATTACAGCAGTTAAATCTGACTTAGTTAAAAGTTTGCTTTATAATGAGTCTATAAAAATAGTAAGCGATAATCTTGGGGTACAAACAACTAAAGATGGGTATCTTATAGAAAAAGACACAGAAAACAAATTACCAATAGCCTTACTTGGTAGGTTAGCAAAAGGTACAGTTATTGGCGTAGATGCTATATTAGAATGTTTTGGAGATAGACCTGCAGAATGGGCTAAAGCAGCTGTTAATAGAAAATAAATATGGTAAAAAGTAGTTTTAGATTGTAGTAATAACCAATTCTAACTTATGAACTATAATGATTTTAAAAGTAGTGCTAAAAAATTTTCTAATGAAGTGCTTTTTGATAGCTTATTGCATAGAGACCTTTGTAATGATGAGCGTAGAGCTTATACAGAAGAAATACACAAAAGAGGTCTAGAGTCGCAATTGGCAGAAGCTACAGAAGCTAATAATGCTAGAAAAAATAGTATTATAGACTCTGTAAAAAATTTACCAAAACAAGAGTTATTAAATGTAATTGTTTTTAATATAGATAAGTTTACAGAAGAGCAATTAACCATTTTTAGGAACGAAGCAGTAGCAAGAGGTTTGCAAAACGAGTTAACAGCTGCTTTAAATGAAAAAGCAAAAAGCGATAAAGAGTTTAGAGATACAGTAATAAATAACGCCGATAATATTGGACAAATGATGAATAATTTTACAGAGCATTTGTTTACAATTTCACCAGAGTTAAAAAAGAGTGTAGAAAAAGCAGAAAAGAAGTCTAAAGCCAACAGAATTGTTGGTATAGTTTTGTTAGTAATTGGTATTTTACTACTATCAAAAACTGGATGGAATACCATTTCTTTTGGTATAACCGCTTTGGGTATTTTTTTATTTGTAAGAGGAGTTTTAAAATGATAAAAATATAATATGGAATGGTAGTAATTTTGGGAATCCTTTTTGCTGCATTTTTATATTGGGCTTACTTACCAGATTATAAAATGAACCCTAAAGAATTTTGGAAAACTTTAATTGGTATGCCAATAGGATTGTTTTTGGGTTTTATAGGGTTTGGAGCTTTAAATGAAGTAATTCGTATATGGGCTACAGGAAAAAAATCGATTAATAAAAACGATAAAAAAATATAACTAAAGCAGAATAGCGCCATATGAAACTACCAAATAATATTGCAGAAATATCTTTAGATAAGGAAGTACAAGTAGGTGTGTACCCTCCAAATGGTTTTTTACATTTTTATGAGGCTAGTTTGGGCAACGGAGATTATTTTGGATTGTATTGGGAGTTTGGTAAAGAGGATAAAGAACCTATTGTTTGCGAAATGATCCATGATGAAGGTATTATTAAACCTAGTTTCTCATCGTTAGATAAGTTTTTAGAATGGTATAAATTAAATGATTTTGATTATGGTGATGAAGAAATTGAAGATGAAAAGTTAGTTTACAACTATCTAGAAAAAGGAAACCAATGCCTAAAGCAGAACAATGTAAATAAAGCTATTGAGTTTTATAAAATGAGTACAGAAAGTTTTGGAGAACTAAGCGAAAACTGGTTTAAACTAGCATCACAATATAAAAGAATTGGTAATGAACTAGATTTTCAGAAAAGCATAATAAACTCAGTAATTTCTAATTGGGCTATAGAGTTTCCTTCTCAAAATGTGATAAGATTGCTAAAAAACTGTACGCCAGTAAAAGAGCTAGAGAATCATCCTTTACTTAAAAATAGAAAAAATTTAGATCTTAATTTTGGAGGTCAGAAAGAAAATGAAAATTACGAAGTAATTAAAGATATTTTTACAGAACTCTATGAAATAGGGGATACTAACAAGGCTATGTTACTAGAGCAGAATTACGCATTAATGATGTATTGGGAAACATCTTCTTTTCAAGAAAGAAACAATTTTAATATAAACGATTGGAGAAGCAAGTTTGCTCAAAAAACAAAATCAAGAATAACGCTAAATAAGTTATAAGTAAACAATAATCTTTTATGAAAATGAAAAAAATACTACTTGTATTACTTGCAATAGTTTTAGTTTCTTGTGCAGACAAGAAAACCAAAACAGAAGATATTAAAGTAACAGAAGCTACTTCTAATAAAACGGAAGAGGTTAGTAAAAAAGAAGAGTCATTTAAACCATTAAACAAAGACATTAATTTAGGAAGCTATACAGGTAAAATAAACAACAATTTAGATGTTGCATTTCATATAAATAATGATGAAGGACACATAAGTGGATTTTATTATTACAAAAAAATAGGTGTAGATATAA
Source organism: Cellulophaga lytica DSM 7489 (assembly GCF_000190595.1). NCBI lineage: Bacteria > Pseudomonadati > Bacteroidota > Flavobacteriia > Flavobacteriales > Flavobacteriaceae > Cellulophaga > Cellulophaga lytica. The sequence goes on from NC_015167.1 coordinate 2,519,230, forward strand.
AAGTAGTTGGTACAGTTGTAGCAGATAGTTTGCTTGGGTACGAGCTAAATTATAAAAATGATACACTAGCAATTATAAAAGGAAAAATTAATGATTCTGGTATAAAAGGAACGTGGGTAAACGCAGAAAATAAAAAAGAATATCCTTTAGCTTTAACAAAAGCAGCTAAAAAAGTAACTCCGTTGCCAGCAGATATACTGGGCGAATATTACAATGACGTGTGCAACCTAACGCTTACGTTTACAAAGTCTAAAGGGGAGTACTACTACACCTATAAATCTAAAGAACGAAACTTAAAAGGCAAACTTAATTTTTATAGAGAAGATGGTTTATATATAAATCTATCAGAGATTGAATATGCTGAAGATTATTTTGATATTGACTTATTTGAAGAAGATCCAGAAAAAGAAAAGGAATATACAAAGCTTAAAAAAATAGGCAAGCGTAAGCTTGGTGTAGAGTGCTACTATAGTCCAGGAGAATTAACAATTCAGAATTACGGTAATGCAATGAATTATTATGTGAAATTAAATGATTGCGGAGAAAAATATATTCATTTTAAAAAGAAGTAGAATAACAACATACACAAATAATGAAACAGTTTTTAATTACATTACTTTTAGTTCTACTATTAAGTTTTTCTTTTGTAAAACAGCAAACTAAAGCAGAAGACATAAGAGAATGGAATAGGTTTGAACTTACAGGTATAGTTAAAACTTTAAAAGAAAAAACATATAAGGCTAATTTTACTAGTAAATCAATTAAAGAAGATGAGCTTAGTATATTAAACACCGTAATTGTTAGTTTTGATAGTATAGGAAGGTATACTAAAAGCATTACTTTAAACCCAGATAATAACAAAACTAGTAGTACAATAACTAAGTATACAAAAGCTAAAAATTATGAGTCTTTTCATTACAGTAAAGACAATGTTTTACGCAACAAAAGCGTAATAAAGTATGTGTCTGATTCATTAATTTTAGAGGAATCTTTTGCACCTAATGGCGAGTTATTATTTTCTATTAGAGTTGAAAAGCAAAATGATAGATTTTCTAAAGTAACTCTTGTAAACGGGGATAAAATAGATTCACATTTTTATTATTATACAGATGATAAATTTATAAATAATATAGTAACCTTGAATAAAAATAAGGATACTATATCTCATATAAAATACAAGTATCTAGCGTTTGATAAAAATGGAAATTGGACCAAAAGATTGTCTAAAAATTACTTTAATAAAAATGATATAGGTAAACTAGAAGTAAGGGAAATAAGCTATTAAAAGTAACTAATAAGATTGTTTTAAATATACAATAAACGCCTACGAATATTAATTGTTGTTTTTTTTGTTGGTTTACTATTGTTAGTATTGGTATACTTCAAAAATATATTTTAAAAAAATCGAATTTATCTAATGATTAAAAAAAGCATTCTTTTATTGTGTTTCATTTTTTGTGTTAGTTGCAAGAGTGCACAACATAAATTCCCTTCTTATAAAAACATAGTTAACACATTTTTTACAGATTATGATTTGCCTAACGGGCAAGATGCAAGTGATATTAGATTTATTAAAAAAAAGGAAGGTTATTACATACAAGAATATAACTATGATTCGGAAGGTTATAAAGAACCAGAACTTTTTTGGGATGCACCTACTAATAAATACCAAGTTTTAAGCTTTCCTAAAGGTAAAGTGTTAAATACCGAGTATGCAAATTATCATTTAACATACTTTTATAAAGAAAGATTTAATGTGTTGCCTTATTATGGTTATGTGGGTTGGACCAAAGATGTTATTGCTTTTTTAGAGCAAAAAAAGGACTTAACAGATTTAGAATACTATGCTTTAGGAAGAGCATACAGTGCCAGTGCAAGTCATTTATTAAATAATAGTTATGAATTTGGAAATCCTAAAAATCAATTTAATTTTTTAGAGTCTGGTAAAAATCAATTTACAAAAGAACAGCTTAAAAAGTATATGTATTATGTAGAGAAATCTATAGAGAGTTTTACTATACTCTGTCAAAAAAATCCAGATTATCCAACAGTTGTAGGTAACATTTGTAATAAATTAGATAACGAGTATGTTACTGCTTATTTAAACCTTAGCATTTACCAAAACCAGGCAGAGGCTTTAGCATTTTTACCAGAGGATTTGTATACAGATTTTGTTATGGATTATGCCAAAAACTATTTAAACTCCTTAGAACCTAATGCAATTTTATTTACTACAGGTGATAATGATACATTTCCGTTTATGTATGCACAAGCAAAGCTAAAACACCGCCAAGATGTTGCTATTGTAAATACAAGTTTGTTAAACCAAAACAGTTATGTAAATCATTTAAGAGATGATATGGTTTTAGCTTCACCACCAATTAAGTTTGCATTAAAACCAGATGCATATGCAAAAGAAAATTTATCTTATATAGTTTTAGGTAGCAATAAAAATGATGATAAGTATTTAGACTTAAAAAGCACACTACAATTAATAAATGAAAAAGATTCATCTGTTGTTTATAAAGCAGCAAAAGAGAATGCTAAATTGTCTACAAATAAAATAGCTATTGCTATTAACCAAGACACCTTAAAACTTACATATAAAACAAATTATATAGTAAAGGGAGAATTACTTGCGTTAGATATTATAGCCTCAAATATAAAAACAAGACCTGTTTACTGTAAATTTAATGAGTTGCCTGTAGTATCTAACTATTTAGAGAAATCTGGTTTTGCATATAAAATAACAGCTAATCCTAAAAACAAAATAGAAAATGATAAGTATGTAGCAGGTATAGATACAGATAAAACCTATGCTGTTTTAGTAGATAATTTTCAATATCACAAAAACACAAAAAATAGCTCAAAAACTGAGCTTTCTGTCTTAATAAGTTATGCATCTTCTTATGAAACTCTTATTAATCATTACAAAAAAGTAGGAGATATTAAAAAATGTAAAGAAGTTTTAGATGCGTTCACAAATTTTTATCCAAAAGACCTTTACGCAGATATTAGTTTTATGATTTCATCTATGGCAAAAAATCCGTATGCCATAAAAGATTTTAAAAATGGAGATCTTATGGTTGAAAATCTTATTGAAAATTTAGAGCGTATAAAAAGAAATAACAAAGAGAGTACAACCTCTGACAAAACAGCAGCTTTAAAAAAATTAATTTTTGGAGATGAGGTTAATGATAAATTAAGTGAAAATGAACTAGAGTTTTATTCGTATATTATTACAGATATATCAAATATAGAAGAGGTAAATACTAATTTAACTTCTCGTTTGCATACGTTAAAAAATTACTTTGTAGAACAGCTTAGTCAGTTTTAAGAGTAAGTTTTTTGCAGTGTAAGTAGTTAGTTTTAGAACTATGCCTATAAAAAAAATACAAATACACAGTTATTCAGGTATACTATTAACTGGGCTTTACGGAGTTTTTTTAAGAGTTTTAAGGGAGTGTTTTGATGTTTCTAGTGAGAACTTTATTTTCATTTTTGTTGTACCTGCAATTATAAGTTTAGTACCTGTTTATTATGCAACTACTGGTATTTACAGATCTAAACTAAAACTTTTCTTCTACCCTTTTTTTTCGACACTATTATTTTTAATAATATACTCTGTAAGTAGTTGGACGGATTTTCCTTTATTTCTACTTTTAGGATTACCATTCTATATAATTATAGGCGTGCTTGGTATACTGGTAGGCGGAGTCGTTAAAGAGCAGAACTCAAAAGGACTTAAATAACCAGATTAAATATACAACACACCCTTACGAATATTAATTGTAACGTTGATAGTTACACAACTGTATGTATTATTGTTTTAATTAAAATAATACATAAATGAAGATTGGCTTGCTCTGTATAATGGTTTTTAGTCTTATTTCTTGTGGTAGTAAAGAAAAACAGGAAATTAAAGAATTAGAAAAGCTAGAAGCTAATTCTAGTGTAAAGTTGACTGATACTTTACGTATTAATAAAGACTTTACAATATCTTATTTAAAAATTGACTCGTTAACCTATTCAAACTTTAAAAAACAAAACAAAGTAGCTTTTACAGAAACTAAAAACGCTAGTTTAAGTTGTGGAAACTCTAGTCCAATGTGGAATTCCGGTATTAGACTAAAAAATGATACACTAGGTATAGAACTAAATTTTAATAAAAGCTGGGTAGAAAATATGCCAGAGCCTAAAGAGCAAGTATTAACCAGAATAACTTTAGATAAAGCAAAAGCAAAGTTTTATAACGGAATTATACTAGGTAAGTCTAACACAATAGAAATAAAAGAAAAGTTTGGTAAGCCAGTAAGTGAGGGTAACTACGTATTACAGTATGTTTTTAAATCAACTAGTATTATGTTTGTTTATAATGAGTTAGGCATTGTAAATTATATGGTAATGTCTAAAGCATACCAAGAGCCTAAACCACAATTTAGTTTAGCATTAAATTAATGAGATAGATCCTATTAAGCAATTTATAAAATATGAAACAGGTACTAATTGTATGCTTATTATTAATTTCTTCCTTTTGTTTTTCTCAAGCAAATAAGTTGCAAAAGAATTTAATTCCGACTAAAGTAGATAGTATTCAGTTTTCAATTTGGCATATACAGACTAAAGAAACTTCAAACCCAGGTACAAAAGTTAAGGAGTATAAAAAAGAATTGGGTTATACTGTATTAGATAAAAAAGACCAACATACCTTTATAAAAAAACTGCAAAGTCCAGAATCGTACAATTCATCTAGAGCGTTGTTGCATCATTATAATTTAGTATTTCTAATATATCATAATGGTAAAATAGTAGGTAAAGTACATATTTCTTCAATTACAGGAAATATAGATGTAGAAAATGTGCAAAATCAAAACAACTATAAAAGTAGTGTTTCTAAACAAATGGGTAAGTATTTAATTGGCTTGCTTAAAAAGTATAAGCTACTAAAATTAGTAGATGAGGTAAACTTAAAAGGACTATCAACTTAATTTAAAAAAAGAATTACGATGAATACTATAAAAAAAAGAGGTTTAAATAATGCCATAATAGTATTGGTGTGCTTTTTCCTTTTTCAGAATACCTATAGTCAATCAAAAATTTATTTTGATAAAGATTGGAAAACAACAACCAAAGATAAAGCACAGTTTTACAGAGTTGTTACCAAAAAGAACGATTCTCTTTTTCATATAAAAGACTTTTATATAAATGGAGTGCTACAAATGAATGGTCATTTTTCTAATCTAGAAAAAGAAGTTATAGAAGGTAAAGTAACCTTTTATGATGAAAAAGGAAGAAAAACAAATAGCGCAAATTATGTAAATGGTGTTCTAAACGGACCAAGTATTGTTTACTTAAAAAACGGTAAAATAGAGTATACAACTGAATACAAAAATGGCAAAATATACAATGGCATTTATAAAGCAGCAACAGTTAAATATTTATATAAAAATGGTGTAACTGCTAAAAGAATTGAGTTTTTATCTCCAAATGATTATTACCCTTTGGCAACTACAGTATATGGTAAAGAAAAAGATAGTGTGTATTGGTACACTAGTAAAGGCAAAAAAATAGGATTTGGTATTTATAAAGGCATTGACCCCATAAATGGATTAGATATTAAAAAGAGTTGGTTAAAAGTTACACATACGTATTATAATAACAGAAAAAAAGACGGGGTACAAAGCATATTTTATGAAGGTAAATTAATTGCAGAAAATACGTTTGCTAATGATGTACTGCTGTTAAATATGAGTTTAAATCCGCTTACAGGCAAATTTGTAACGTGTAAATACAAAAATAATAAACCCTACCAAGGACATTATTTTGTGTACCATATTACACAAGATTATTATGATGAATATGTTTATGATACCGGAAAAATTGTCTCATACAAAAAATATAAAAGTATAAACGGGGTAATAAATACAGACTCACCTAATTAAATTATAGTGTTGTAAAACAACACTTTATGGTTTTTTTATAAGTAACAAATATTTAAGTATATGTAGCAGTAACATTAAATAAAGCTAATTTTAGACATAAAAAAACCTGCTCAAATAAATGGGCAGGTTTTTTAGGTTACAACCTAATTGTTGTTGTGGAGCCGGAGGGATTCGAACCCTCGTCCAAACAAGTAACCAAAGAGCTTTCTACACGCTTAGTCTTTTCTTGTTTTTTCGATTATAAGCTGGTTAAAGACAACCTACTTATAACTTATCTTCTTTAGTTTCAAAAAGGCAACAAAGCACTGCCTAATCTATATTGACATTTACGATGCCTCAAAATAGAACGCCGTCAATCAAGGCTTTCTGGAGACATAAAGCTTGTACACCTTGTGTACCTAGGCTAATCTTACTATAATTCAGATTATGCAGCTAAAGCGTAGTTATTCTCGCCGTTTAAAAAGTTGGTCTAGCCTTTAACGTGTTTCAATGCCATTACACGACGTGCTTACTGTTCAATTAATCTCGCTGTCAAAACCAGTCGGCCCCAATATTACAGTAATTATTATGGCGTTTTAACGGGCTATTCGCTATATTTTTTTAAGTTTTATAGCTATAAAACTTAAAAAAGATGTCGCTACTATCCCTAACGCGGTCGGCAAAGGTAATTCAAAAAGTATTCCAAAAAAAGTTTTGTTTGTCATCTTGTCATATGTTACATTTACAACTATACTTAAATTTTAAGTTATAAAACAATTTTCTATGAAATTCGGAATCATTAAAGAACGTAAAAACCCGCCAGACCGTCGTGTGGTATTATCTCCAGAAGCTTGCAAAAAGGTTATAAAAAACTATAAACAAGCTCAAGTAATAGTAGAACCGTCAGATATTAGGGTTTATAATGATTCAGAATACACAGAGCAAAATATTACAGTAGCCAACCAAATGCAAAATTGTGATGTTCTTGTAGGTGTTAAAGAAGTACCTATAAGCGCATTAATACCTAATAAAAAGTATTTTTTCTTTTCGCATACCATAAAAAAACAACCCTATAACAGAGACTTACTAAAAGCTATATTAGAAAAAAATATAGAGTTTTACGATCATGAAGTTATAGTAAGTCAAAAAAACACACGCTTAGTAGCTTTTGGTAAATACGCGGGTATTGTTGGTGCATACAATGGTTTTAGAGCTTATGGTTTAAAATACGGTGCTTACAACTTACCTAAAGCCGAAACATTAAAAGATCAGCAAGAGTTAATAACCCAATTAAAAAAAATAAAATTACCAAATATTAAAATTGTGCTAACAGGTAAAGGCCGTGTGGGTAACGGAGCCAAGGAAATGTTAGACGGTATGGGCTTAGAGCAAGTAGGCTTAAAAGACTATTTAAATAAAAGTTTTAATATTCCTGTTTATTGCCAAATAGACGTTTTAGATTACAACAAACGTAAAGATGGTGAGCGTAGCAACAAGCAAGAGTTTTTTACCAATCCATCAGAATATAAGTCTAACTTTTTTAGGTTTGCAAAAGTGTCAGACATATATATAGCAGGGCATTTTTACGGAGACGGAGCACCATACTTATTTACAAAAGAGGATGCAAAACATACCGATTTTAAAATAAAGGTTGTAGCAGATATTAGTTGCGACATTAACGGCCCTGTAGCTACAACCATTAAAGCATCTACCATTGCAGATCCTGTGTATGGTTATGATCCAGAAACAGGTGAAGAAACAGATTATAAAAATCCTAATGCCATAGCAGTTATGGCTGTAGATAATTTACCATGTGAGTTGCCAAGAGATGCAAGCGTAGGTTTTGGACAGTCTTTTATAAAACACGTAATCCCCGCCTTTTTTAATGAGGATAAAGACGGAGTGTTAGAACGTGCTAGAATGACAAAAGATGGCAAGTTAACCGATAGGTTTTCTTATCTACAAGACTATGTAGACGGTAAATAGTACTTTATTTTTTAAAGACTATTTTTTTATGTAGCGTCCAAAATAAAATATATAACAAACCACCAAAAGCAAACGTCATTGACCAAACATTGTAATTGGTTAAACTGTGTGCAATATTGTAGGCAAGTATATGTGGTTTTGTAAATAAATCCCAAGAGTTAAAACGTAAAAACCTACCTAAGTACACACCATAACCACAAAGTAAACACAGGTATATCATAAAAAAATGAGCATTTTTAGCATTGTACTTACTTTTTAGCACATGGTAAACATCTATCATAGAGAATAACCCAAGTAGCAAACCAATAATAGCGTATACAAATACAAGTAACAAGTCTAACCAAACTAAAGTAGCATTTTCGTTTTGTAAATGTATAAGGTCTGTAATTATATACGGGCTATTAGGTAAAAACAGTAGCCACATTCCAAAAAAAACAAATTGTCCTATTTTGCTATAGTTACTATTGTTTAGGTACTTTAATACCTGAGAAAATAAATAGGGTAAACCAGCCAAAAATAAGTTCCACACTAAAAAACTAAAAAATAATGATCCTGTAATTTTTATGCGAACTGCTAAAATTAAAATAGCAAAACTTATGGCTGCTAATAAACCAATGTTAGAGGTTGTAAATAAAATTAATTTCTGTTTCATTTTTATGATATTAAAAAGGTTGTTTTAATTTTTTGGACAGGTAAATGCAGCATTCTTAAAAAATTTAACTGATGAAATTGTAAAGCTTTACCGCCTTTGTAGTATGCTTTTTTAAAAACTTTAAAATAGTCAGGGTAGAGTAGTAGCCCTAAAAATACAACCGAGAATAAATAAAGACTACGCTTGCCATTTCCTAACAAATAAAACTGCATGCTAATTTCTTCTGGTACTGTAATACCTGTATTTGTAAGTACATGAAATACATCATGACTTTCTAACTTTGCTTGTAGTTCAAAATTATGTTTTGTTATAAAAATACCTAAACTATTACCTAATGTACCTTTAGGGTAGTCTAATAAAGTGGCTATTTGTATGTTCCATGCATTGTTCTTTTTTAAAAATTTCTGATACGGAATTTTACTCCAGTCATATAACTTTTCTAATACTATTGCTCTCATATTTTAATTTTTAAAAGTACTTTGTTTTTCAAAGTGTAGGGGTAAAAAAATAGTACTATTGTTTTCCTATTAATTTTTCAAGTGCATCTATATGTTTTTTAAACTCTTGCTTACCCAATTTTGTGGCAGAATATCGTGTATTTGGTTTTTTACCAATAAATTGTTTTTCAACCTTTATATACTCTACCTTTTCTAAAGATTTGGTGTGACTGGCTATATTACCGTCAGTTGCACCTAATAGTTCTTTTAACATATTAAAATCTGCATAATCATTAACCATTAAAATAGACATAATGCCCAATCTAATACGGTGATCAAATGCTTTATTAATATTGTTTATAATACTCATACTTAACTACGATCATGTTTAAAATACATTAAAGATCCATAAATAATATGGCAGACTCCAAAACCTAAGGCCCAAAAATATAAACCATATCCAATAAATTGGGTAGAAATTAAACCAATAGCAATTATTGTTATGCCTAAATAACGTACGCCGCCCAATGTGTATTTACTAGCATTAACACAGGCAAGTCCGTAAAAAATTAGGGTAGCAGGAGCTACAATTTTTATGTATTCATATTGTATTAACACCAAACAAAATAGTCCGCCAACAACCAATGGTAGCGCAAAGTTTAGTAATAAACGTTTGCTAGATACATCCCACATTTTTTCACCACTTTTTTTAGCTTTAAAATAGGTAAGTACAGTACCAGTTACTAAGGCCAACACCATAACGCTTAAAGCAATTATAAGTAAACTATCTAGTGCGCCAAAAGTCATCAAAAAACGTTTTAACTTACTTGGTTCTGCTTTTATATTATGTATAATATTGTGTGCTAAATAAGCTCCAATTAACGCATACACGCCAGCTAATATTCCAGACAGTCCACTTAAAGACATAAAACGAGACGACTTACTCATCATATTCTTAATTTCAGAAATATCGTCTAAGTATTTTTTAGAATCCATATTTAAAGTACTTTGAAAAACAAAGTAAGTTAAAATAATTGTGTTATGCAACAACCCATATAAAATTTATATATTTAAATTATGAAACCAGCGGAAGAATACATCTACAATGCACCAGAAAATTATAGACCTATTTTAATGCATTTACACGGAACTATAGTACGTACTTTGCCTAGTGTAGATTTAAAGTTTAAATACAAGCTTCCTTATTTTTATGTAGATGATAGTCCTTTTTGTCATTTAAATTACAATAAAAACTATGTAGATTTGGTTTTTAAAAACGGACAATATTTAACAAAGTATACAGAGTTGTTAGTTGTAGACGGACGTAAAAAAATGAAATCTTTACGTTATACAAGTTTAGAGGAAGTTAATGATACTGTTTTAGTAGCTGTGGTTAAAGATGCTTACCAGGTACGCCATAAAAAGTTTTATGGAAATTAATTTTTAAAAAAAGAAAAGGCAACTGGTTAGAGTTGCCTTATTGATAACTAAATGTAAATGGTTACGAGTTTAGCAAGTCAATCTTTAATGATAATTCTTTTACTAATTTATCTGTACTACCACTGTAGCCAACAGATACAAATTTTATGTTTCCGTCCGGACCAATAATTACTTTTGTAGGTATACCTGTTACCTCAAAATTAGACGCAACTTGGTATTCTCTACTACCTTCTTTAACAGGGTTATCTACCACAACCTGAAAGCTATAATTGTTATTTTTTACAAAATCACCAGCTAATTTACTTCTGGTTTCATAGTCACCGCTTTCCATAGTGTCTACAAATAAAAATACCACATTTTTATTGTCTTTATATTTGTCTACAGCTTTTTGCATACCAGGAAAAGAAGCCTTACAAGGGCCACACCAGGTTGCCCAAAAATCTAAAATAACAGTTTTACCTTTTAAAGATGCTAGTTCTACCGTTTCTCCTTCTAAATTTTTAAGTCTAAAGTTTTTAGGCTTTTCATTTATCATTTCTTCTTTGGTTTTTGCAACCAATTTTTGATGCCCAACTTTTTCAAGTGCTTTTAACTTTTCTTCAAAACCGTTTTCAGAACCGTTTTGTGTAATGTAAGCTTTTTTATAGTAGTCATTAATTTTTGCTGTTGTGTTGCCTTCTTCAATAAATTTAGCGGCTTCTTTTAAAACGGTATCGTACTGTTTACCTTCACTTAAAAACATAATATAACGTTCATTAAGCTCAGGGTCTTTGCCTTCTGCAATTGCTTCTTTTTGGTAGCTTATGGCTTCATCAATTTCTCCTTGTTTAAACTTAATTAACGCATACGTATCTGCATACATATTGTATGAACTTTTCATATTATCTATGTACTGAGATTTTGTACTGTATGCAGGTTTTTCTTCAGGATTATTTATTGCGTTTTTAGTAAGTTCTAGAGATTTTTTAGATATTTCTGCTGCAAAGTCTAAATTTTCTCCTTTCTCTGCATAACTCCAAGCAAGACTATTATATGAGCTAGGTAGCATATTTTTATCGGTCACCTGAGACATTAGTTGTACATACTCTTCTTTATTTCCATTTTCTATGGCTTTAGCGGCTAGCCTAGTAACCATATAGTCTTTAATTTTGCTTTTTTCGCCAAATACTTCTTTAAATTTGGTGTAAAGCTGTTTTTGCTTTTCATAATCTTGTTCTTTATAAAAAGTAGCCCAAGCTTTTTGCTGTGCATTTGTACCAGTAGGAAATTTTTCTTCCATAACAAGCTGTAAAGAATCTGTTTTACTTTTTTCTCCTAAAGTTTGGTATAGGGAGTTAAGGTTTCTATAGTCTTGTTCTGTTAAGTTGGTGTTATTAGAGTAAGTAGCAATACGTTCTTTAATATAGTTTTCTGCTTCTGTTTTATCTTCTGCCATAAAAGTTCTAGGAAATACAACATCCCAGTCTTTCTGAATTTCCTTATGAGATAATACATCTGAGCTCATTTCTTTATAAGCTTCTTTTTTATCTACATCTAAACCAAGGTTAGCACCCATTCTTAATTTAAAGTTAGCCAAACTAGCCATTGCACCAGCTAAAGTGTCGCCGTTACTATTTGTTAATGGCAGCAAATATCCTTTGTTATTGTTAGTGTCAAAGTCCTTTTTATTTTTAAAATTAAACGCAATAGCAATTGCAGAATCTGGTATTACAATAGAAGCTTTGTATAAACTATCTGCTTTACTCAAGTTAAGATCTACAGGATATTGTTTATAACCAACCGTATAATAGTAAAAAGCATTAATATCTTCCTTTTTAGCTGTAGTGGCATAACTTAGGTGTAAAGAGTCTCCTGGTGTTGGTGTAGCACTAGAAATATGTAAAGATCCTATAGTAGTACCAGTGTCTTTTGTTGTATTATCACATGAAAAGCATAACAAAGCAAATGTAAATGCTAATAAACATTTTATAGTTTTCATCTTTTATCTAATTTTTTAGTTGAAAGATAAAAGTATTAGATTTGTAGGAAAATAACTAGTTAAAATTGAATTATTTATAATTTTTTTTAACTATTTAGCATTAAATTAAAGTTTTTTTAAAACAATTAAAGAATTGTTCTGAGCATTAATTACTTGTTTAAAAAGTTCTTTTAAAGAAAAGTATTCTTCAGGACTATATTGTTCTTTATTTATTATTAATTTGAAGGACACAGTAATTAATCCAGGTTTAGAGTTAACCAACATTTGCAATCTACCTCCTTTGTTAGGTAGAGACAAGTTAATACTTTTAGGTATTTCTACAATGGTGTAGCTTGTTGGAATTTTTATTTTGGCTGCATAAGTGTAAGTACGTTTAAATCCAAAATCTACAGGGTATTTACGATCTTCTGCAGTGAAAGGGTTAGAGGAGCCAAAAGACTTAACTAAAAACGGGTTTATATACAATGTATTTTGGTCTAGTACAGTGTTGTCAGTATATGAGAAATTTTCAACAGTACGTTTTTCATTGCTTTGCTCTTCAACTAAATTATACTCGTTAATTTCTGCATTAACCCCAATCTCTTTTTCCTTATCGTTTAAATAATCATCTTCTGTGGTGTCGTTTAAAACTTTTTTTCTTTCAATAGCTAAATAACCACTATTCATTTCATTATAGGAGCCTGTAATTTTATGAGTTTCTGGATCTAATTCTAAGTTAGCTAATACGTAAAGCTGATTGTCTTTTTGTGGCGTAATAGTTTCCCAGTAACTATCGTTTTTAAAGTCCATTACTCTACCTTGGTAGTTTAATGCTCTGTATGGTAACATACCAAATGGCATTAACTTATCAGACGCATCTAGTAAATATGTTTTTCCGCCAATTATAGTTTTAGCTATCACATAGTTAAAATCAGACATTACCGGATGAGATTTTTTAGGCAAGCCATTACTTCTGGTAGATAATAAGACTAAATCTGTTTTTAAACCAGCACTGTTTAATAGGTTTATTAAGGAAATATTTATTTCACCTATGTTTCCTGTTTTATTATCAAAAGCATTTTTTACTCTAATATCCCTGTAAATACCATACTTGCCATTCCAAGTAAACCTATCTTTTACAAAATTAAAAATGTTTTTAGCTCTGGTTAAAGAGTCACCTTCTGTTAATAGAGACTCTGGTACATTTTTCTCAAAAAAACCTTTTTTAGTTAATTGTCTACCTATGTTTTTATCTTGTTTAAATTCTTTATCTACATCTTGCCAAGTTTGTGTAAATCTATCTCTACCTCCTTTTAAATCATAATGTACAGATAACTCAAAATCTATTCTAGAAATGTAATTTTTAGGAGAGAGCATAAAATCTTCATCGTCATTAAATGCAGGTATATCTTTCATGGCATATTTTAATACCTCGCAATCAGCGCTTTCTGGGTAGCCATCTACTTTAAAACATCTTTTTTCTATCTCAGATGTATTGGTTTCTAACTTTAAAAAACCAATTAGACTCCTATTATAAACATAGTTTCCGGGAATTTTTGCGTTAAACTCACTATATATTTTTGGAATATTAGATTGAAATTGCCATCCTTTAAAATTGTATATAAAAGGAGATGTTAAAGTGTATTCAAGTTCTATAATACTACCAACCTTAGCATCAGGAAAAGCAAATTTTTTGGTAGACCATCTTTCATTTTCACGGACGGTGAATATATTATTTAACGATAATTTTATCTTAGACTGTCCATTATGAGTAACGGCTTTAATATCCTCAATTTTTTCACTAACCTTGTTATTAGCATAATATGAAATAGCTACATTAGCTTTAGAAAGTCCTTCTTTTTTTAATATTTTTATTTTAGAATAATACTTTTTTACAACTTGTATCCTATTATCTATTACCTTAAAGTAATTATCGCCTTTTTCATAAAGTACAACGGCATTGGCTGTGCTGTCTTTTTCATAAATAGTTAAGTTTTTATCAAAATCAGATAATTGTCCAAAAGTGTAACTTTCTTGCGCAACAAGTTGTGTAGTGCTTATTAAAGCAATACAAAATAATAAGATGTTTTTAAACATTGGTATGGTAAGTTTGATTGGTTTTGATTGATGAATTGTGTTTACTCTAAACTATTTACTGTTTTCCTAATGGCTACTAGGTTTGTTAGTACTCGCTCTAAATGATCTAAGTGTAACATATTTGCACCATCACTTTTAGCATTTGCTGGGTCAAAATGTGTTTCCATAAAAATACCATCTGCACCAGTTACAATACCGGCCCTTGCAATGGTTTCTATCATATCTGGTCTACCACCTGTAACACCAGAAGATTGGTTTGGCTGTTGTAAAGAGTGTGTTACGTCTAATACAACAGGTGCATATTGCTTCATAGTTGGTATACCTCTAAAATCTACAATCATATCTTGGTAGCCAAACATAGTACCACGATCTGTAACCATAACTTGTTGGTTGTTGCTATCTGTAACCTTAGTAACTGCATGTTGCATACTTTCAGGACTCATAAATTGTCCTTTTTTAAGGTTAACAACTTTACCTGTATTTGCAGCCGCAACAACTAAATCTGTTTGCCTAACTAAAAAAGCAGGTATTTGCAATACATCTACATATTCTGCAGCTTTTTCTGCATCAGATACTTCATGAATATCTGTAACTGTAGGAACTTTAAAAGTTTCTGATACTTTGCGTAATATTTTAAGCGCTTTTTCATCACCAATCCCTGTAAAGGAATCTACTCTACTACGGTTTGCTTTTTTAAAACTTCCTTTAAAAACATAAGGAATTTCTAACTTATCTGTAATTGTAATTATTTTTTCAGCAATACGTAAAGCCATATCCTCACCTTCTATAGCACAAGGGCCAGATAGTAAGAAAAAATTGTCGCTTTTTGTGTGTTTTATTTGAGGTATAAGATCTAAGTTCATCTGTGTTCTAAATTTGTAATTGCAAAGATAGTAGTTTTTACCAGTATTTTACATTTTGTAAACAAGCTCTAAATCAGTATAATAAGAAATTGTAATCTTTTGCTTTTGAGTAAAAAAAATAGAGTATCTTTGCGCGCGCATTTAGGAAGGTAAATGCATTTAAAAATCAGTTATGTCAACAACAAAGAACATTGCAATTATTGCCCACGTAGATCACGGGAAAACGACCTTGGTAGATAAAATCATGTACCACTGTCAGTTATTTAGAGAAAACCAAAATACAGGTGATCTTATATTAGATAACAACGATTTAGAACGCGAACGCGGAATAACAATCGTATCTAAAAACGTTTCTGTAGTCTATAAAGACACAAAAATTAACATTATAGATACTCCTGGTCACGCCGATTTTGGTGGAGAGGTAGAGCGAGTATTAAATATGGCAGATGGAGTTTTACTTTTAGTAGATGCTTTTGAAGGACCTATGCCACAAACTCGTTTTGTATTGCAAAAAGCAATTGACCTTGGTTTAAAACCTTGTGTTGTTGTTAATAAGGTTGATAAAGAAAACTGTACGCCAGAAGAAGTACACGAAAAAGTTTTTGACTTAATGTTTGAGTTAGGAGCAGAGGAGTGGCAGTTAGATTTTCCAACAGTATACGGTTCAGCTAAAAATAACTGGATGAGTGACGACTGGAAAAACGAAACAGAAAATATAGAGCCATTATTAGATATGGTTATTGAGCATATTCCAACTTTTGAACCAAAAGAAGGAAATACTCAAATGCTTATTACTTCGTTAGATTATTCTTCATTTACAGGAAGAATTGCTATTGGTAGATTACAACGTGGTGGCTTAAAAGAAGGTCAGCAAATTTCTTTAGTAAAAAGAGATGGTACCATTACAAAATCTAAAATAAAAGAACTTTATACTTTTGAAGGTCTTGGTAGATTAAGAGTAGAAGAAGTTAATACAGGAGATATTTGTGCTATTGTAGGTTTAGAAGGATTTGAAATTGGTGATACTGTTGCTGATATGGAAAACCCTGAAAAATTAGAGAGTATTGCTATTGATGAGCCAACAATGAGTATGTTGTTTACAATTAACGATTCTCCTTTCTTTGGTAAAGATGGTAAGTTTGTAACTTCTCGTCATATTAAAGATCGTTTAGAGCGTGAGTTAGAGAAAAACTTAGCGTTACGTGTAAACGAAACTGATAGTGCTGATAAATTTTTAGTATTTGGACGTGGTGTATTACACTTGTCTGTACTTATTGAAACAATGCGTAGAGAAGGTTATGAACTACAAATTGGACAACCACAAGTTATTATTAAGGAGATTGATGGTGTTAAATGTGAGCCTGTAGAAAGTTTAACTATAGATTTACCAGAGGCTGTATCAGGTAAAGCAGTAGAAATGGTTTCTATGCGTAAAGGTGAAATGACTAGTATGGAGGCAAAAGGAGAGCGTATGGTATGCGAGTTCTTAATTCCTTCTCGTGGTATTATTGGTCTTAGAAACCAATTATTAACTGCAACTGCTGGTGAGGCTATTATGGCACACCGTTTCTTAGAGTACCAACCAATGCGTGGAGATATTCCTCAGCGTCAAAATGGTTCTTTAGTTTCTATGGAAACAGGAAAAGCAATTCCTTATTCTATTGATAAATTACAAGACAGAGGTAAGTTCTTTGTAGATCCAGGCGAAGATATTTACGAAGGTCAAGTAATTGGAGAAAACTCTAGAGGTGATGATATGACAGTTAACATCACTAAAACTAAAAAGTTATCTAACGTACGTTCTTCAGGGGCAGATGATAAAGCTAAAATTGTACCAGCTATTAAATTCTCTTTAGAAGAAGCTTTAGAATACATACAAAAAGATGAGTACGTAGAGGTAACTCCTGCGCACTTAAGATTACGTAAAATTTACTTAACAGAAAATGAACGTAAACGTAATAAAATAGCTTAATTAATTAAGTTTATACTACTAAAATCCCAAGACATAAGTCTTGGGATTTTTTTTATTTATTTCTGAAATGTTTTGTAAGTTTAAACGACTACTAATTAGTAACACATAAATATAGAAAATAATGAAATTAACAGTGAAACTTGTAAGTTTATTTGCGGTATTAAGTTTTGTAGCTTGTAAGGAAGCAAGTAAAAAAGAAGCTGCTAAATCTACAGTAACTCAAACAGAAAAATCTGAATATCAAATACCAGATTCTTGGATAGAAAAAAGAGTTACTTCTGCTAGTAATAGATTAAATGCTACAGAGGCTGGTAAAGTTTTATGGGGTGCAATGGAGGCACATGGCGGACTAAAAAAATGGTATGCTAACGGTTATTTATCTTTTAGATTTAATTACCAACCATTAAATGGTAAAGGTATTAGAGACTCATACCAAACTATAGATACTTGGAGCAACAAAGCAAGGCACAATAGTATTACAGATAAAAATGATATTTTTGGTTGGGATGGTAATGAGGCTTGGATAAAAGCAAAAGACAGTACTTCTTTTGAGTACGATACTAAATTTTGGGCGTTAACTCCAATATACTTTTCTGGCCAGCCATTTGTTTTTGACGGTAAAGGTGTTAACTTAGAGTTATTGCCACAAGTAGAATTTAAAGGAGCTTTACAAAATGTAGTTAAAGTAACGTATGACAAAGGTGTGGGTTCTGCTCCAGATGATTACTACATTATGTATATAAATGCAGAAACTAATTTGGTAGATGCTTTTAAATATATTGTTTCTTACCCAGAATATTTTCCTGAAGGCGGACACGCTCCAGAAAAAATAACAGTAACACAAGAAACTACAACTGTAAACGGTATTGTATTTGCTAAAGGATTTAAAACATATTGGTCTAAACCAGAGGAAGAAAATGGTCTAGGAGAATACATTACTAAAATAGATGTTAGTGATATTAGTTTTTCTAATAAAGTACCAGAAAATTACTTTTCTAAACCTAATGGAGCAGAAGTATTAAAATAATACCAAATCATTTTAATATTCATCAAAAGCCTTTATAATATGTATTATAAAGGCTTTTTTTTATGCTTTTTATTTTTTATAGTAGCAGAGGCGGCGCCTATAATTCCCGCGTGATTTTCTAAAACAGCAGGTATTACGGGGGTATTAATTTTTATGTGTTTGCTAAATTTATCAAACTCCTTAGATATACCACCACCAATAACTATAGTATCTGGTGCTACTAACAACTCTACGTATTGTAGAAAAGTGTTTAAACGTTTTCCCCATTTTTTAAAAGAAAGTTCTTCTCTTTGTCTGGCAGAGTCTGCTGCCCATAGTTCTATTTTTTTATGTTTTTTATATGGTATTTGTCCTAACTCAAAATTAGGAATTAGTTTACCATCTAAGTAAGCACTACTTCCTAAGCCGGTACCTACGGTAATCATAATTACAAAGCCTTTAAGCTCTTTACCTACACCATAGTTCATTTCAGCATAACAAGCAGCATCAGCATCATTAATAACTGTAAAAGGTAAGCCAGTAGTTTCAGAAAAAAGTTTAGTCACGTCTGTGTCTACCCATTTTTTATGTAAATTTCCTGGTGTTTTACAAATTCCGTTTTTTATTAACGTAGGAAACCCACAACCAACTGGTCCGTTGTAATTAAAATGTTTAATAATTTTTTTAACCACCTTAGCCATTTCTTTTGGTTTTTTAGTAGGCGGAGTAGGAATCCTAAATCGTTCTGTAATTTTTTCTCCTGTTTTTACGTTTACAAGTGCTCCTTTAATTCCAGAACCACCAATGTCTATACCAAGTACTTCCATTTAGTTACTTTATAGTTAGGATTAACAAAGTAACAAAAAAACTTTTAAGAGTGTGTATTAATTAAATCTATGTAATATTTAAAGATTTTATATGTCATCACAATAGTAGCAATTATTTGTAACTAATTTGTAATAAGTTATTTGCAGTTTTTTATGTTAATGCTCTTAAATTATTTTAAATTTTACAGGCAATTATTAGATGTAGTTTTTAAGCTTATTCTAGATCAGCATTAATTCTTTTTTTATTTTTTTGATAAAGAAAAAACTTACAAATGTTAAAAATAAATTTAAAATATTTAATTGTATTGATCATTTTTAGTGGTTTATCATGTAGTAGTTCTAGTGATGATAATACCGTTAATACTGCTGTAAACAATGATATTGCTGAAGAAACTCCGTTTTTTATAGATGGTAACAGTCCTACTCCCTTGGGTAAAAAATGGACCAAGATTGAAAATATATCAGATGAGTTTAATAATAATAGTTTTGATGAAGCTAAATGGGAAAATACTAGTACACGTTGGATAGGCAGAGCTCCAGGAATTTTTAAAGCGAATACAGTATCAGAAGCTGATGGTAATTTATTGCTAACTTCATATGAGTTAAACGAGCCAGAAGTAATTAATGGCGACACTTTTACTCACGCAGGTTCTAATATTTACTCTAAAAACGCAGTACAAGTTGGTACTTATGTAGAATGTAGTATGAAAGCAAATAAAACTTTTATGTCTTCTACATTTTGGTTAATTAATGTTGTTGGTGAGGGTGAGGGTTGTGATAAAAGAGTAACAGAATTGGATATACAAGAGTGTGTTGGGCAAATTACAGGAACGGCAAATTTTGCTAAAACTTTTGATGAAACAATGCATTCAAATACACATAGTAGAAATACTGCTTGTGATGAAACCCCAGTTGGGTCTGAAGGAAATAATGTAACTACAGGAGAAAAGGTTTGGGAAGATTACCATATCTACGGTGCTTGGTGGAAGAGTCCAACAGAAATAGAGTTTTATCTTGATGGTAAAAAAGTTTATAGCATAACTCCCAAAGCAGAGTTTAATTTGCAAATGTACTTAAGGTTGGTGGTAGAAACTTATGATTGGAATCCAGTTCCTGAAGATGGAGGAATGACAGGTACTAAATCAGAAAGAACAACTTATTATGACTGGGTTAGATCTTGGGAATTAAAAGATATATAACCTTTAAATAATGCAATTAAAAAAGCCCTTTACTCTTGTAAAGGGCTTTTTTAAGTTAATTAAACTGTAGTAATTTTTTATTAATTAATGTTTCCCATTTTTTAGCTAATTGCAGCTCTCCAGTAAGTTGCATTTTTAAATCGGAATCATACACGGTAAAAGATACTTCTGGGTCTTGATTGTAACGTGGAATAAATTTTAAATCCAACCCTTCAACAATATATTCTTTACGGTTTTTAGCATTAATAGCTTTTGTATGGGTAGCAATTTTACACTTTTTAATGCCAGTTAAATTTACAGACCCTTGGTTTATTATGCCTTCTTCATTTTTGTAATAAAAAACTTGATTTTGTTTATGGTCTATTCCAATAATAAAACCAGCATTAATATCATAATCATTAACTGTACAATTATCTTTTTTAGCCACTTCTTCTAAAGATGTAAGCATTTTCTTTTCTCTTTTTTTTCTTCCTCTGGCTATAAAAATAAATGGCAATAAGCATATTACCACTATTATAATAGCTACTATATCTGTTTCTAAATCCATTTTTATTTTTTTAAGTTGATGTATGTAAAGTGTGGCTATGTGTGTTTACATAGCCTTTGTTTGTAATTTGTTTTCACTGTAGTACAGTAAAAAACATCAGCTTAATTACAAGAAATAATGAAAAGGAAATATTAGTTTTAGCTTTTTAAGTTGTGCTAAAAAGTTAATATAAGTACTTTGGTAATTAGAGCTTAACGATAGAGTATTATGCGGAGTTGCATAAGTACTAGGTGTTAAAAAACTCTGAAAAAGATTTTTTAAATTAGAAGGGTAGTTGCTGTTATTACTAGGAATACTAACAACATTTTCTGTTTGTGAAGACTGTAAAAAGAAGTTGTTAGATGCATTGTATGAAAACTGAACTTCTTTAGCTGTAGAAATATCTTCTGCATTATAAGACGCAAGAGAATTTGTTACAACACCCATTGCCAAGCAATACAGTGTGGTAAGTAAAAATGTGCTTATAAAATTAACTGTTTTTTTCACGCCACAAATGTACTTTAATCTATAAATAAGTAAATGTTAATTTATATTAAAGTTACTTATTAAGGCAGCTTTTTACATTGTCTATAGCTTCTTGCTTGTCTGCAAGTACTACTAATATATCTTTATCTTCAATAACTGTAGACCCGTTTGGTGTAACGTATTTATTATCTCTACGTATCATTGCTATAATTGCGTGTTTAGGAAAACCTAAGTCTACAATTTTTTTATTTACAGCGTAGCAATTAGCGGTAACAGGAATTTCTTTTATTAATGCCTTTGGGTTATCTTCCATAAGAAGGTCTGTAGCACTTAACTTTTTTTCCTCGTTAGGTAAGG
This sequence comes from Cellulophaga lytica DSM 7489, assembly GCF_000190595.1. Classification (NCBI taxonomy): domain Bacteria; kingdom Pseudomonadati; phylum Bacteroidota; class Flavobacteriia; order Flavobacteriales; family Flavobacteriaceae; genus Cellulophaga; species Cellulophaga lytica. The sequence continues at coordinate 2,540,956 of NC_015167.1, forward strand.
CTACATTTAACCATTTTGCCATTACAGATAACGTTGTACCTTGTATTATTACAGATGATACTGATATAAAAAACACAATATTAAACATCATATCTGCTTTATCTATACCTGCTAATAGTGGGTATGTAGCAAAAACAATAGGTACTGCACCACGTAAACCTACCCATGAGATGTAAAAACGACGTCTAAATTTCATTTTAAAAAATAGTAGACTTAAAAATACACTTACAGGGCGTGCTACTATAATTAAGAATAGAGATATTAATATTCCAAGGCCAAAAACCGGAATAATTTTAGAAGGAAAAACAAGTAAGCCAAGTGTTAAGAATAATACAATTTGCATTAACCAAGCTAAACCATCATACATTTTTAAAATGGTTTTTTTGTGAATTAGATCTTGGTTACCTAAGTAAACTGCACAAATATAAATAGCCAAAAAGCCATTACCACCAACAAAGTCTGTAGCAGAAAATGTAATAAACATTAATGCAATTACAAGTACAGGGTACAAACCTTCAAAATCTAGTTTAATTTTATTTATAATGTATTTACTTAATTTACCAAACCCAAAACCAGCAATAGCACCCAAAGCCATTTGCTGTATAAACATTGGTATTATAGAAAATATACTTTGATCCTGATTTATAACAAGAGTTAAAAAGGCAAGTGTTAGTACATATGCCATAGGATCATTACTACCACTCTCTAACTCTAGAGTTGGTCTTAAATTGTTTTTTAGTGCTAAGTTTTTAGATCTAAGAATAGAGAATACAGCTGCTGCATCTGTAGAAGATACAATAGAGCCAAGTAACATACTTTCATAAATTGTAAAATCTGTAATGTAAAATACAAAAGTACCTATAGTAACTGCGGTTAAAAGCACACCAATTGTAGATAGTACTATACCTTCTTTTAATATGGGTTTTACCGTGTTCCAGTTGGTATCTAATCCACCAGAAAAAAGAATAAAATTTAATGAGACTACACCTATAAATTGAGCAAGTTTTGGATCATCAAACTTAATACCCACAATACCATCAGACCCAGCAAGCATACCAATTACCAAGAATAATAATAAAGTTGGCACTCCAAATTTATAAGAAGTTTTGCCTACTATTATGCTTATAAAAAGCAATATAGAGCCAACTAATAATATATTTTCTATGGTTAAGTTCATTCAGTTTATTTTTGCTTAGCAACAAAAATAGTAGATATAAACTTATAAAATCGTGAAAATTTGTTAATCTATTACTTCATTAGTTTCCACCATTTTTTTTTCTTTGTAGATAAGTCTACTCTTGCGTCTAAAAAATCAAAATATTTTTTGTCTTCTTGCATAAAAAGAGGTTTTCCTTTAATGGTGTAAGCTCTATTTAGTTCACATTCTGCCCTATGTTTATTACCAATTTCTAGTTGGCATTGTCCCAGTCTTAAATGTATAAAAGGATTACCAATAGCATCTGGACATTGCATAGCGCTAGATAAATTTTTAACACCTGCTTCAAAATCCTTATTTATAAAATTAATGTCTCCAATAGATGCTAATAACCAAGTGCTAGTTTCCCATTTTGTTTTAGGTTCGGGAATTAGGTCATATGCAGACCAATATTTTTGTAACGCACTAGTATATTCTTCCTTTTCAGTTAATAAATCTGCAGCTTTAGATAATTGCAAAATTTGCATGTAAATATGGTCTTCCAATTCTTTCATTTGGACTTTTTGACGCATAAATTACAGCCTTTTTTAATGATATAAGTGGTTTATTTTAAAAGCATTGATAACTTAATGTTTAGTTAACTTTTTACAGTTTTAAGGTTAATTCTTTGTAATTTATTTTAAGCTATTAATTATTTTTTTAAAGTGTGGGTAATAGATGCGCCCCCACATAGGATTTTTTTGAAATTGATACACTTCATTAGTATCTGGATTAAAAATTACGGGTACCGTAAAACCAGCCCATTTTTTGCCAGATTTTAATTTTGTACAATATTCTTTGGCTTTTTCGTCTATATTATTAGAAATTAAAATAGCTATTACTCCAATACCAGATTGTAAACCACGAGGCCAACCCGTATAATTTTCTTTAGTGAAATTAAAAGATGCAGTAATATGTTGGTTAATGAGTTCTGGAGTTATTTTCTCATCTTTAAAATCTGTAGCAACAATAAATGTATTTAGTTGAGTTGCCATCCAAGCTAATTTAAACTTCTTTTCATAACCAATTACACTGGGTTTATTTACAATGTTATTATCAGAATGATAAATACCTTGAGCTATTAACTTTTGTTTAATTGTATTTGTTGTCATTGTAATGGGTTTAGTTATTTATATAATCATCAAAAATAACAGAATTATACAATTACAAATTAGCTGTTTACCGTGAAATTGCTATTTTTTAGTTTTAACTAATGAGAAACTGCTTTTAAGCCAATAATAGAACCAATAAGTGTGGTTATAAAGAAAACTCTCCAAAAATTGCTTGGATCTTTAAATACTAAAATGCCAACAAGTACAGTGCCTACCGCACCAACACCTGTCCATACCGCGTAACCAGTGCCAACTGGTATGGTTTGTATAGCTTTAATTAATAATAAAAAGCTAATAGTTGCGCAAACAAGAAAACCTCCATACCATAAGTATATGTCTATTCCTGTAGCTTCTTTTGCTTTACCAAGGCAATAGGCAAAAGCAACCTCAAAAAGTCCTGCAATTATTAAAATTATCCAGTTCATTGTTTTATTTCTCTAAAAATGCTGGTTCTAGTGTATAAACTTTGTTATGTATTGCATCTATCTCCACTTAAAGTGAATGGGTTAGATATAAAAGAAAACAAAATATGATTATTACTTTAATATAGTAACCGGCTTTTTGTTCTCATCAATTGCAACAAAAGTAAACTCGCCAGATACAGCTTTTTCTCTGTAGCTAGAGTACATTTCTTCAATATAAATATCTACTCTAACTTTTAAACTGGTGTTACCAACGTGCGTTACGTAGCCCGACAATTCTGCAATTGTACCTGCAGGTATTGGCATTTTAAAATCTATTTTATCACTGCTAACAGTAACCATTTGTTGTCTGCTAAATCTTGTTGCGCAAATAAATGCAGTTTCATCCATAAGTTGCATTGCAGTACCTCCAAAAAGAGTATCGTAATGGTTAGTAGTATTAGGAAAAACGGCTTTAAAAATTGTAGTTACAGATTTTTCAATTCTTTCGTCTAAAGTCATACGTGTAGATTTGTTCATAGTTAAATTACATCCTTTTTTGAGGAAAAAAAAGACGTTGTAAAAATACTATATAAAGTTTAATCTAAAGTAAAAACTGCAGTTATTAAAAATATATCTTCTTGTGGTACTAAGTCCTTTATACGGTTGGCAAAGTATGGGGATACTACGTTTTCTCTATGTAAATTCCAAAGTTCTGTTTTGCTGCCACATTTTGGTTCTAATTCTCTGTTGTTATTATAACTTATACATAACTCTATTAATAATTTAAAAAATAAATTTATAGTTGGTGTTAGTTGTATAAAGTTGCCTTCTACATCTGTAATGTAAGTGGGAGTGTGCTCTTTTGTGTTGTCTGCCCATATTTTTTTTGCAGAAGCGTTAAATGAGTGTGCTATTACAACTTTTCCGTTTTTCCAAGGATTATGTTTTTTAGTCATAGCAGGTCCTTTTCCAAAAATATGAAGTTTTGGCTGTAAACTAGAAAAAGTATTTACATGTAAGTGTGGTAAAATTAAAAGTGTAATATAATTACTGTATAAGTAACTAAGTTCTGCAGAAAGTACTTGTTCTTTTACGTGTGTTATTGGTCTAGAGTTTTCTCGGTTTAAAAAGTCATTTTTACTCCCAAATTTAGTGGTGCGTAATATGCTCTGAAAATCTTTTAAGGTGCTAGAAAATTCTTCAAGACTATTTTTCATACTTCATTAGTAATATCATTACAGCTAATGTAGTTGTTTTTAATGGCTAATTTTTATTGATTTTGTAATCGTTTGCAACCAGTTTATATTTGTTTTTATGTGTAAAACTGACAGAGTTGCTGCTTTTGTATTTTTAGATTGATATTTTTTTTAATCTTAATTAATTTGCTAGATGCCTACTTACAAAGGGCTATAGTTGTTTTTTTTCTTTTTTTAGGTTGATAAAAATTGGGTTTATGCCGTTTTGTGTCAGGTTTTTAGTCTTTTGGCTTGGTTTTGGCAGAATTATTAGTCTAAGTTTAAAATAAAATATTGGCTGTATAAGAATTATGCAAAGAATATTTTAAAAATTGAAAAATACGATATGAGTATAGTTAAGGAAAACAACACGGTAAAAGTTAATTACACAGGGAAGTTGGCAGACGGACAAGTTTTTGATACTTCTGAAGGTAGAGAGCCGTTAGAGTTTACTTTAGGACAAGGGCAGTTAATACCTGGTTTTGAAAAAGGTGTTTTAGATATGAAGCTAAATGAAAAAAAGACCATTACTATTGCTAAAGAAGAAGCATATGGTGAGGTTAATGAGGCTTTAATACAGGAGGTTAAAAAATCTGAGCTTCCACAAGATATGGAGCCTAAAGTTGGTATGGGATTAGTTTCTAAAGCTCCAGATGGTAGAGAAATGAACCTAATGGTAGTAGAAGTTAAAGACGAGTCTATTGTTATAGATGGTAACCACCCTTTAGCAGGTAAAGATCTTATTTTTGATTTAGAAGTTTTAGAAATTAAATAAGCTTGCTTTTTAAAATAATATAACCCGGTAAACTTAGTTAAAGTTTATCGGGTTTTTTTGTGCTGAATATATTTTAATTTACTCTTTATAGTCTGTAGAAGTCTTCATTTTTTTATAGCCAGTATAGGTAAGTAATACACCGTTAGCAATACAAATAATACCAAGAATTTTTTGTTGTAAAGTAAGTAAAGCAATACCGCCTATTACGCCACAAATACCAAATGTTGCTAGTTGTTTGCCTTTATGATGCTGTTTGTTATCCATTTTTATGTTTTTATGCTACTCGTAAGTATCTGGCTCTATATGTATTAAAACATATTCTAGATTGGGGATTTCTGCCATAAGATAATCTTTTAATTTATGAGATATATCATGGCCTTCTTTTACTGTAATTTTTCCATCTACAATGGCGTGTAAATCTATATGAAATTTCATTCCGGCTTTACGAATAAAACATTTTTCGGTATCTAAAACGCCATCAACTTGTACAGATTTTTTTCTAACTTCATCAATTAAATCATCATATAATTGTTCATCCATTACCTCACCAAGTGCAGGTCTTAAAATTAAATAACTGTTGTATAATATAAAACCAGAGGCAAGTAAAGCAGCCCAATCATCTGCAGTTTCATAGCCTTTGCCGCAAATAACAGCAATAGAAATACCTATAAATGCCATTACAGATGTTATTGCGTCACTCCTATGGTGCCAAGCATCTGCTTTTAAAGATGTACTGTGTATTTGTTTACTCTTTTTTAAAACTATACGATATAAAATTTCTTTCCAAATTATAATTATGCCTAAAACTATTAGTGTCCAAGATTTAGGGGTTTTATGTGGTGTTTGTATGTTTTGTATGCTCTCATAAGCAATAATAGTTGCAGATGTTACCAAAAAAGCAACAACTAAAAAGGTTATTAGAGGTTCTATTTTACCGTGTCCGTATGGGTGGTTTTTGTCTGCAGGGCGTTTTGCATATTTAAATCCAACAAGCACTAACAAAGAAGAAAAAACATCTGTGGTAGATTCTATTGCATCTGCAATAAGGGCATAAGAATTACCAAAAAAACCAGCAAGTCCTTTAATAATAGCAAGGCAAAGGTTGCCTATTATACTAAAATAGGTTGTTTTAATGGCGGTGTCTTCAACATTCATAGTTGTAGGCCTTTGTAGGTTGGTTTTTTTAAACGGCGCGTTGTACTACTTCAAACACCTTATTATCATCGCACTTTAGGGTTTTAGATGGGTATTTTAATATAAGCGCATAGTCATGGGTAGCCATTAAAATTGTGCGTCCGGCTTTGTTAATGTCTTGTAACACTTTCATTACCTCTACACTTGTTTGCGGATCTAAATTTCCTGTAGGCTCATCGGCTAAAATTAGTTCAGGGTCATTAAGTAAAGCACGTGCTATGGCAATACGTTGTTGCTCTCCACCAGAAAGCTCATGAGGAAATTTAAAACCTTTAGTTTTCATACCAACCTTGTCTAAAACCTCTTCAATTTTAGTATCCATTTTGGTGCGGTCTTTCCAACCAGTTGCTTTTAGCACAAAAAGTAAATTGTTATTTATAGTACGGTCTGGTAATAATTTAAAATCCTGAAAAACAATACCAAGTTTACGGCGTAAAAAAGGAATGTCTTTTTCTTGCATTGTTTTTAAATTTATATCTACAATATTGCCAGTACCTTCTTTTAAAGCCAAGTCGCCATAAAGTGTTTTCATAAAACTACTTTTTCCGCTACCTGTTTTACCTATTAAGTATACAAACTCACCCTTTTTTATCTCTAAAGAGATGTTATTAAGTACAAGGTTGTCTTTTTGGTAAACAGAAACATCTTTAAGTTCTAAAATAGTGTCTTGCATAAATTTTTGAGGTAAATAAATTTACTGGTATTATTGTTGATATAAAAGTAATAAGTTTAAGGGTAAAAGTAATGTGCTTTGGTAAAAAATATTTTTCTTAGTTTTAATATACTTTTAGCCGTTTTAAACGTTATATAATTTAACAAAGGTATATCACTATAAGACCTTAGTCTATATGAAAATGAAAAAAATAGCAATACTCCTATGTTTTATGGGGATGTCTATCTATGGATATTCGCAAAAAACAGAAATTTACACGCACAAGAATAAAGATTACGTAAAAGCACTGTCTTTGTATAATGACAAGCAGTACCAAGCATCACAAGCTGTTTTTAAAGAGGTGGCAAAAAGCACAGATGATTACGAGACTAAAGCCAATAGCCACTATTACATTGCTACAGCTGCAATACGCCTTAACCAGCTTGGAGCAGATAAGCTTATGGAGCGTTTTGTAGAAGACTACCCAACGTCTACCAAAAGAAATACAGCTTATTTAGATGTAGCAGATTATTATTTTGAAACAGGTAAATATCCGCACGCTTTAAAATGGTATGCAAAAGTAGACCAGTCTTCTATGTCTAGAAAAGATAAAGAACGATTTGAGTTTAACAATGGCTACGCTCTTTTTTCATCTAAAAAATATAAAGATGCAGAACGGTATTTAAATCGTGTAACCAACTCGGCAACCTATGGTTCTCAAGCTAAATACTACTTAGGCTATATTGCTTATGAGCAAGATAATTACCAAGAAGCAAATGAGCGTTTTGACCAGATTACAGACCAGGATGAGTTAAAAGAAAAACTATCATATTACCAAGCAGATATGAACTTTAAGCTTGGTAATTTTGAAAAAGCAATAGCTCTTGCTAAAGAACAATTGCCAAAGGCAGATAGGAATGAAGTATCAGAACTAAATAAAATTATAGGAGAAAGTTACTTTAACCTTAAACAGTACAACAACGCTATACCATACTTAACAGAATATAAGGGTAAACGTGGTAAGTGGAGTAATACAGATTATTATTTGCTTGGCTACAGTTACTATAAGCAAGGAGATTACGCAAATGGTATAGACCAGTTTAATAATATTATAGATGGTGATAATAGTGTGTCTCAAAACGCATATTACCATTTAGCAGAGTGTTATTTAAAGTTAGATAAAAAACAAGAAGCTTTAAATGCGTTTAAAAATGCATCTCAGATGGATTATTCTGAGGAAATTAAAAAGGATGCTTATTTAAACTATGCTAGACTTAGTTATGAAATTGGTAATGCATACGAGCCTGTACCATCCGTACTAACTAAATATTTAGAGACCTACCCAGATAGTGAACACGCTAAAGAAATTCAAGAGCTTTTAGTAGACTCTTACATTACGTCTAAAAACTACAAAGGTGCTTTAGAGTTGTTAGAGAAGAATAAAAACTATGCAAGTAAAGAAACCTACCAAAAGGTTGCTTTTTATAGAGGAGTAGAATTGTTTTTAGAGCAAGATTATGAGAGTGCTTTAGAAGCTTTTAACTTGTCTTTAGATAATGCAGAGGAGCCAAAGTTTAAAGCTAGAGCAAATTTCTGGAAAGCAGAGTCGCTTTATTTACTTAATAAGTTTGATGATGCTTTGGTATCGTTTGTGGCTTTTCAGCAGAATCCAATGTCTGTTTCCACAGATGAAAATAAGGAGTTAGATTACAATTTAGCGTATACTTATTTTAAGCTTAATGATTACGTAAATGCAACATCATACTATAAAAAATATACAGATAGCAGACCAGAAGACGAAGCTAAGTTAAACGATGCTTATTTACGTTTGGGAGATTGCTACTTTGTAACTAGTAAGTATTGGCCAGCAATAGAAACGTATAACATTGCTTTAAAAAATAGAGGCGGACAAAAGGATTATGCAGCTTACCAAAGAGCCTTAAGTTATGGTTTTGTTGGTAAGAGTGATACTAAAATTAGTGAATTAAAAAGCTTTGTAACAAAGTATAGCAAATCTACCTTAAAGGATGATGCTTTGTATGAACTTGGTAATACTTACATAAAATTAGGTAATGAAGATTTAGGCTTACAAGCGTATAACAAGTTAATTGAAGAGTACAAAGGAAGTAGTTTAGTGCCAAGGGCATTGCTACGTCAAGGATTAGTGCATTACAATGCTAGTAGAAACCAACAGGCTTTGGCTAAGTTTAAAACAGTTGTACGTGACCATGCAAAAACACAAGAAGCTATACAAGCTGTTGCAACGGCTAAACTAGTATATGTAGATTTAGGTAAGGTAGATGAATATGCTAATTGGGTTAAAGATTTAGATTTTGTAGAGGTTACAGATTCAGAATTAGACAATGCAACTTACGAGTCGGCAGAAAAACAATTTATAGAAAACAAGACAGATGCTGCTATTAGAGGGTATGAAAATTACATTAAAGAATTCCCTAACGGCTCTCATATTCTAGACGCAAACTTTAAACTAGCGCAATTGTATTTTGGTAAGGGGCAAAAAGCAAGTGCTTTACCATATTACAAGTATGTTGCAGACCAAGGTGGTACAGAATTTACAGAACAAGCAATTGCACGTGTTTGCGAAATTTACATAGGAGATAACAAATACACTAATGCTTTTCCTTATTTAGAGAAGTTAGAGCAAACAGCAAACATTAAACAAAATGTAACTTTTGCACAGTCTAACTTAATGAAAGGTTACTATAACCAAAAGAATTATAGTAAAACTATTGCTTATGCAGAAAAAGTGTTAGCTACAGAGAGTATAGATAACCGTATTAAAAGTGATGCTCATATTATGATAGCGCGTTCTGCTATTAAAACAAATAATGAAACTAAAGCAAAAGAAGCATATGCTATAGTGCAAAAAATAGCTACAGGAGAAAGAGGAGCAGAGGCTTGGTATTACAATGCATATTTTAAGCATAAAGAGCAAGATTATGAAGGTTCTTCTGCAGCTGTACAAACTTTAGTAAAAGATTTTTCTGGGTATAAAGAATGGGCAGGTAAAGGGTTGTTAATTATGGCTAAAAACTATTATGCCTTAGGAGATGCTTACCAAGCAAATTATATTTTAGAAAACATTATTAAAAACTTTGCAAGTTACCCAGATATAGTGGCAGAGGCGCAAACAGAGCAACGACTTATTAAAACCAAGGAAGCGCGTAGCAACTCATCTATTAACCCAGACGGCAACTAGTAAAAGGTAAATAATATTAAGAACACACTATGCAAAAGTATATCTATACAACTATAACTTTATTTTTAGGACTGGCACAAATTGCCTTTGCACAGGATAAAGACAAAGATAAAGAAGAAAAAGATTTAGGAACAGAAACCGTAACAGTTGTAAAAGCATACAAGCCAACTATAGCAGATGCTTTTAAACTAAAATCTACACCTGTAATTAATGGAGCTGTAGAGTTAAAGAAAAAACCAATTCAATACAGTATTTTTTCTGTACCGGTAGCTTCTACATTTACTCCAGCAAAAGGAAAAGCTACTGCAGTAAAAAAGAGAAAGCCAGAGGAGTTGTTTAATTCATATGCTTCTATAGGTTTAGGGAACTATAGTAATGCATTGGTAGATTTTTACACAAGTAGGCCAATTAACAGAAATGAGACTTTAGATATAGGGTTAAACCACCATTCTTCTCGTGGAGATATAGAAGAAGCTCCTGTAGATAATGTTTTTTATGATACTAAAGTAAAAGGTATTTATACCAGAAGAGAAAGAGATTTGGAGTGGAATGCTAATGTAGGATTGCAACACAAGTTATATAGCTGGTATGGAGTAACAGAAGATGCTTTAGGTACAACACCAGAAAGTCTAATAGATGAAAAACAACACTATTTTGATGCTGAACTTGGAGGAGAACTTAAAATGGAAGATTACCTAATAAAAGGTGGCGATGTGTTGTTAAGACGTTTTTGGGACGCAACAGAATCTGGCGAAAATAGAGCGGTTATTAATGCTGCTGTAGAAGTACCAATTTCTAATGAACTTATAAATTTTAATGTAAAGCTAGATTATTTAGGTGGTAAGTTTAAAAACGCTAGTTTAAATAATACAGAGAATACAGGAGAAATTAAATTTGGCCAAGTACAGTTTGGAGTAAACCCAAGTTTGGTAATTTTAAGAGATGACCTTACCCTAAATTTAGGAGCTAATGTTGTGTATGGTTTAGATACAGAAGCTAGTGATAGTAACTTTTATATTTATCCTGCGGTAACGGCATCGTACAGATTATCAGGAGAAACTGCAATTGCATACGGTGGTATAGAGGGAGATTTACACCAAAACTCTTATCATGATTTTGTAGATGAAAATCCATTTGTGTCTCCAACGCTTACAATCTTACCAACAGATAGTCAGTACAATGCCTATGCTGGTTTAAAAGGACAATTGTTAACTAACTTAGGGTACAATGTAAAGGCGTCTTATAAAGCAGATAATAACAGAGCATTATATAAATTAAATCCAGAAAATACTTTTAGAGCAGATGAAGATAAAGATTATCATTTAGGTAATACTTTTGATATTTTTTATGATGATATAAAAACATTTTCATTCTTTGGAGAGTTAAATGTAGATGTAAACAGAAATTTTGCTTTAGGTATAAATGCAGAGGTTTTTAGCTACACAACAGAAACAGACAATCCTGCTTGGAATCTGCCAAAAGTAAAGGGATCTTTATTTATGGATTATCAAATTAATGAAAAATGGTTTATGGGAGCTAACCTGTTTTTTGTAGGAGAAAGAGAAGATTTAAGCTCTGTAGCTGCTACTGCAACTCAACCGCAAGATTTTGCTTCTACAGTAGTAACTTTAGATAGTTATTTTGATGCTAATGCGCATGTTGGTTACCGTTTAGATGAAAAATTATCATTATTTGTAAAAACAGCAAACATAGCAAATAACAATTACCAACGTTGGGCAAATTATCCTGTTCAGGGTTTTCAGGTGCTTGCAGGAGCAACATATAAGTTTAATTGGTAAAAAAATAGAAAAACTATTTTTTTAAAGGATATGAATGACTCGTTAATAAAGGGGTTATTTATATCCTTTTTTTATTTTCATTATTTTTGAAGAAAATCAAAGACTAATGAAAAAACTAACACTTGTTTTACTGCTGGCAATTGCAGCGTGTAATCCTAAAAAAGAACAGGTAGACTATATAGTCACCAATGCAAATGTCTACACTGTAGATTCTACTTTTACAAAAGCACAAGCTTTTGCTGTAAAGGATAATTTGTTTGTAGCTGTTGGTACAGAACAGCAAATTACAGAAAAATATACATCGGCAAAAACAATAAATGCAGCTGGTAAAACAATTACTCCTGGTTTAATAGATGCACACTGTCACTTTTTTGGTTTAGGGATGAACCAGCAAGTGGTAGATTTGGTAGATACTAAAAGTTTTGATGAGGTAGTAGAGCGTGTTTCTGCTTTCCAGAAAACAAATACAAAAACGTTTATTAGAGGTAGAGGTTGGGATCAGAACGATTGGGAAGTAAAAGAATTTCCAATAAAAGAGGCTTTAGATTCACTTTTTCCGTCTATACCTGTTGTTTTGGAGCGTGTAGATGGTCACGCTTACATTGTAAATCAGTATGCATTAGATCTTGCTAATATTACAGTAGATACTAAAATTAGTGGCGGAGAAATTGTAAAAGTTAATGGTAAGCTTACAGGTGTTTTGGTAGATAATCCTATGGCTATGGTAGATGCTGTTTTGCCTAAACCAAGTGTAGCTACACAGGCACAAGCATTAAAAGATGCAGAAAAAATTTGTGTAGATTATGGGTTAACTACTGTAAATGATGCAGGTTTAAATAAGCAAACTATAGAAATTATAGATAGCTTACAGCAAAACGGAGAATTAGATATTCGTGTTTATGCTATGATAAGCGCAAACAAAGAAAACTTAGATTACTATTTAAGTAAAGGAATAGTAAAAACAGATGGTTTAAATGTACGTTCTGTAAAAGTATATGGAGACGGTGCTTTAGGCTCCAGAGGTGCAGCTTTAAAAGAAGAGTACTCAGACAAACACAATCATTTTGGAGCAATGGTTACTCCGGTAGAGGAAATAAATAATCTTGCAAAAAGAATAGCAAAAACAGATTACCAGATGAATACACATGCTATTGGAGATTCTGCTAATGTAGCAGTATTACGCGTATACAAATCGGCCTTAAAAAATACAAAAGACAGACGTTGGAAAGTAGAGCATGCACAGGTTATAGCTCCACAAGATTTTGACTATTTTAAATTAGGTATTATACCATCTGTACAGCCAACGCATGCAACTAGTGATATGTATTGGGCAAAAGATAGGTTAGGAGATGAGCGCGTAAAAGGAGCTTATGCATTTAAAAAATTATTAGATATTGCAGGTGTTGTTGCATTGGGGACAGATTTTCCTGTAGAACGTGTTAGTCCGTTTTTAACTTTTTATGCTGCTGTTGCCAGAAAAGACACTAAAAATTACCCTGAAGGTGGTTTTCAGATGGAAAACGCTTTGTCTAGAGAAGAAACATTAAAAGGAATGACAATTTGGGCAGCTTATTCTAATTTTGAAGAAAATGAAAAAGGAAGTATAGAGCCAGGTAAAAAAGCTGATTTTGTTATCTTAAGTGATAATATTATGGAAGTTGAAGCTTCTAAAATTCCGACAATAAAAGCAGAACAAGTTTTTATAGGAGGTAAGCAAGTAAAGTAAAATTACGTTCTATTTAGGTAAAAAATAAACCCGAAACTAAAAGTAGTTTCGGGTTTTATATTTTTAGTAAGTGCTTAAATTACATAGAAACTGCGTAAGGAACAGAAACTAAAGTAGTTCCCCAGCCCATTACCATATCAGTATCTGTAAAAGTAATAGAAAAAGCTTCTAAAGATTCCTTGTTTTTAGATACTTTTCCAGTTACTCTAACCACATCTGCATCTTCCTCATAAGAGTAAGCTCCCCATTGGTTTAAATTTTTATTTAAAATTACAGTCCATTGCTTATCTCCTGGTATAGAGAATAAAGAGTATGTGCCTGCTGTTACTTTTTTACCACCAAAGTTTGTGTCTGCGTAAAAAGTAATTTCTGCAGCTTCATTAGCACCAGTTCTCCATACTTTTCCTGCAGGAGCTAAATCTTTTACTAATCTTCCCTTTAATTGTGGTCTGCTGTAAACTACACGAATGTTCTTTTTAGAAATTTTGTAGCTAGATGGTTGTGAAGCAATATCTGCTGGACTTTTATCTAATCCAGGAAATTTTTGAGCTGTAGCATTAGTAGTAAATACCATAGTTAATACAAGTGCTGATAAAGCAAATAATCTTTTCATAAATGTTTGTTTTTTGTGTTTTTCAAATTTAGCGACATTTTCGCAGTAATTCATTATATGGTCGCTAAAATTATGCCAACTTACAAAATGACCGTTTTTTTTATAAAAATAGTTTATCTAAATTCTAAATAGAATGTAATTGGCTTAATAAAGTTTTAAATTGAAACCATTTTAAGTATTTATGTTTTTAAATTGAAACCTTTAATTCATCTTTGTAATCAAATTGATATAAATATTAATAATATGTGTGGAATAGTTTGTGCATTTGATGTAAAGGAAAGCACTGAGGCATTAAGACCTCAGTTGTTAGAGATGTCTAAAAAAATTAGACACAGAGGCCCTGACTGGAGTGGTATATATGCAGACGATAAAGCTATTTTAGCACACGAGCGTTTGGCAATTGTAGACCCAGCTTCTGGTAAGCAACCATTATTGAGTCCTAATGGTAAATTAATATTGGCTGCCAATGGAGAAATATATAATCATAGAGAATTGCGTAAGCAATTTGAAGGTAAATATGACTTTCAAACAGAATCTGACTGTGAGGTTATACTAGCTTTGTACCAAGAAAAAGGAGTAGATTTTATAGATGAATTAAATGGTATTTTTGGTTTTACTATATATGATGCCGAAAAAGACGAATATTTTGTAGCTAGAGACCATATGGGAATTATTCCTTTATATATGGGATGGGATAAAAATGGAACTTTTTATGTTGCTTCAGAATTAAAAGCATTAGAAGGTACTTGTACAAAAATAGAATTATTTCCTCCAGGACATTATTTACATAGTAAAGACGGAGAGTTAAAAAAATGGTACTCTCGTGATTGGATGGAGTATGATGCTGTTAAAGAAAATGAAACTAGCATACAAGAAGTAAAAGAAGCTTTAGAAGCAGCTGTACACAGACAATTAATGTCTGATGTACCTTACGGTGTATTGTTATCAGGTGGTTTAGACTCTTCTGTGACTTCTGCGGTTGCAAAAAAATATGCACAAAAACGTATAGAAAGTGGTGATACTGCAGATGCTTGGTACCCACAATTACACTCATTCTCTGTTGGTTTAGAGGGGTCGCCAGATTTGGCTGCTGCAAAAAAAGTAGCAGATCATATAGGTACCGTACACCACGAAATTAAGTTTACAATACAGGAAGGTTTAGATGCTATTAAAGATGTTATTTATAATATAGAAACGTATGATATTACTACCATTCGTTCTTCTACACCAATGTATTTAATGGCGAGAGTTATTAAGTCTATGGGTATAAAAATGGTATTGTCTGGTGAAGGTGCAGATGAGCTATTTGGAGGTTATTTATATTTTCATAAAGCGCCAAGTGCACAAGAGTTTCATGAAGAGACGGTACGTAAATTAGATAAGTTGCATATGTATGATTGTTTAAGAGCTAACAAGAGTTTAGCTGCTTGGGGAATTGAAGGACGTGTACCATTTTTAGATAAAGAATTTATGGATGTTGCTATGCGTATTAACCCTAAAGATAAAATGATAAACGGTGAGCGTATGGAAAAGTGGGTAGTTCGTAAGGCATTTGAAGATATGATACCAGAAAGTGTAGCGTGGAGACAAAAAGAACAGTTTAGTGATGGCGTTGGTTACAGTTGGATTGATACCTTAAAAGAATTGGTTGAGAAAGAAATAACAGATGAGCAAATTAAAAATGCGGCATTCCGTTTTCCTATCAACACCCCATTAAACAAGGAAGAGTATTACTATAGAACTATTTTTGAAGGACATTTTCCTAGTGATGCTGCAGCATTAAGTGTACCGCAAGAAGCAAGTGTTGCTTGTAGTACAGCAACAGCCTTAGAATGGGATGAAGCATTTAAAAATATGAACGACCCTTCTGGTAGAGCAATAGCTAACGTACATGATGAAGCATATTAAACAGTAAAATATAACTTGAATTATCGCCTGTTCTAAGGTTTTAATTATAATTAGTCTTTCAGGAGCATCAATTTATTGATGCTCCTTTTTGTTTACAGCCTTTTTAAGCGCATTTTGTTAGATTACGTAGTTTTTAAAAAAGCTAATTTTAATCTAATCGTAGTTAAAAGCTAATTTAAGCGCTTTTAAGAAGCTTTCTCTATTGTAAAGAAAATGTTGATAACTATTTTAAAACAGTCTTAAAACTGTTTAAAATTAAGAAATCAATAATTTATATTTGTTAGGTTATATTTTATGATGAAATTAAGCACAATAATTTATATATAATGAGCGAAGAAGCAAACAAGAATAATTATTCAGCTGACAGTATTCAGGCCCTAGAGGGTATGGAGCACGTACGTATGCGTCCTTCTATGTATATTGGGGATGTTGGTGTAAGAGGTTTACACCACTTAGTATATGAGGTAGTAGATAACTCTATTGATGAGGCAATGGGTGGCCATTGTGACAATATAAGTGTTGTAATAAACGAAGATGGTTCTATAACTACTAAAGATAATGGTAGGGGTATACCTGTAGGTCTTCATAAAAAAGAAGGTGTATCTGCATTACAGGTTGTAATGACTAAAATTGGTGCAGGTGGTAAGTTTGATAAAGATTCATATAAAGTATCTGGTGGTTTGCACGGGGTAGGTGTATCTTGTGTTAACGCATTATCTAACAGTTTAAAAGCAACTGTTTACAGAGAAGGTAAAATATGGGAGCAAGAATATGAAAGAGGTAAGGCTTTGTATCCTGTTAAGAGTATTGGAGAAACAGAGGAAACAGGTACTATAGTTACTTTTTATCCAGATGATACAATTTTTACTCAGACTACAGAGTACAATTATGAAACATTGTCTAACAGAATGCGTGAGTTGGCTTACCTTAACAAGGGAGTAACAATTAGTATTACAGATAAGAGAGTTAAAGATGAAAAAGGTGAGTTCTTATCTGAAGTATTCTACTCTGAAGAAGGATTAAAGGAGTTTATTAAGTTTTTAGACGGTAACAGAGAGCAACTAATAAGAGAAGTTGTTTCTATGGAAGGCGAAAAAAACGGAATTCCTGTAGAGGTTGCAATGGTGTACAACACATCTTACTCAGAAAATCTTCACTCTTACGTAAACAATATTAATACACATGAAGGTGGTACACACCTTTCTGGTTTTAGAAGAGGTTTAACATCAACCTTAAAAAAGTATGCAGATGCATCTGGAATGTTAGACAAGTTAAAGTTTGAGATTCAAGGTGATGACTTTAGAGAAGGTTTAACTGCTATTGTATCTGTAAAAGTGGCAGAACCTCAGTTTGAAGGGCAAACAAAAACTAAACTAGGTAACAGAGAGGTTTCTTCAGCAGTAAGTCAGGCTGTATCAGAAATGCTTACCAACTATTTAGAAGAAAACCCAGATGATGCTAAGGTAATTGTACAAAAAGTTATTTTAGCAGCGCAAGCACGTCATGCGGCTACAAAGGCCCGTGAAATGGTACAGCGTAAAACGGTAATGAGTATAGGTGGTTTACCTGGGAAATTATCAGACTGTTCTGAGCAAGATGCTACAAAATGCGAAGTATTCCTTGTAGAGGGAGATTCGGCGGGTGGTACTGCCAAGCAAGGTAGAGACAGAAACTTTCAGGCAATATTACCGCTTCGTGGTAAAATCTTAAATGTTGAAAAAGCAATGCAACATAAGGTTTTTGAAAACGAAGAAATAAAAAATATATATACAGCTTTAGGTGTAACTATAGGTACAGAAGAAGATAGTAAAGCCCTAAACTTAGATAAATTAAGATACCATAAAGTAGTTATTATGTGTGATGCCGATGTAGATGGTAGCCACATTGAAACTTTAATTCTTACATTCTTCTTCCGTTTTATGCGAGAACTAATAGAAGGCGGACACGTTTACATAGCAACACCACCATTATATTTAGTTAAAAAAGGGACTAAAAAGCGTTATGCTTGGAATGATAAAGAACGAGATGAAATAGCAGATAGCTTTAATGGTAGTGTAGGTATCCAAAGATATAAGGGTCTTGGGGAAATGAACGCAGAACAATTATGGGATACAACAATGAACCCAGATTTTAGAACACTGCGCCAAGTAACTATAGAAAATGCTACAGAGTCTGATAGAATATTCTCTATGTTAATGGGTGATGAAGTACCACCTAGAAGAGAATTTATAGAGAAAAATGCTGTTTATGCTAACATTGATGCATAATAAAGTACATTTACACAACAAAAACTCGCACCTAAAGTGCGAGTTTTTTAGTTTTATAAAAAAAATGTAATTCTATGAGAAAGTTTAGTTTAGTTATTTTCTTGGCATTAAGTGCATATGCTTCTGCCCAGTCTAGCGCAAATGAAGTTTTTGCGGCAGGTGTTAATGATGCAAATAAATTTATTAACGACTATATGTCTCCAGTTTCTGAAGGAATGCTATATAGTATTTCTGGAGGTTGGTACAATACAGCAGATGCCAAACCATTAGGTGGTTTTGAAATTTCTATAATAGGAAATATGGCACAGTCTCCAGATGATAAAAAATCATTTATTTTAAATACTGAAGATTATGAAAACCTGCAATTTGTAGATGGTAGTATCTCTAAAGAAGTGTCTACAGGTTTAGGAGATATAGAAGGTATTAATGTTTTTGTAGAAGATGAAAACGGATTATTTAGGGAAGAATTTGAATTACCAACAGGTTTAGCATCAGAAAATATAAACTTTGTACCCTCTGCATTTGTACAAGTAAGTGTAGGCTTAATAAAAGGGACAGAAATAAAGGCTCGCTTTCTGCCAAAAATAGAAACAGATGATGTAGAAGTTGGTATGTATGGTGTTGGGTTGCAGCACGACTTTACAAAGCTTCTTCCTGCAGATAAAATTTTACCAGTGGCAATTTCTGGTGTTATTGGTTATACGCACTTAACAGGTGTTTATGATTTTACAGACCAAGATGTAATTGCAGGAGAAAACCAACGATTAGATATGAAAATGAATACGTGGGTTTTTCAGGCAGTAGTATCTACAAAAATGCCAGTTATTAATTTTTATGGAGGACTGGGTTACTTAACAGGTAATTCTACTGTAGATGTTTTAGGAACGTATAGGGTGCAATCCGGACCATTTATTGGAGATACATATACAGATCCTTTTTCTGTAAAAACAGATGCTAGCGGTGTTACCGGTAATATAGGTGCTAAACTTAAACTAGGATTTTTTAGATTACACGCAGATTATTCTATGGCTAAATACAATAACCTTTCTGTAGGTATTAATTTTGGTTTTAGATAATAGTATCAATTATTAAGATATATAATAAAAAAGCCCTAGTAATAATAATTGCTAGGGCTTTTGTTGTGGTGTTACTTTCTTTACTATTATTCTCTAATAGCTAAAGTTTCACCATTTGTTTCTTCTAGTATAACAGTAGCAGAGGCATTTTCAGAAGCTTTTTCAGTACTATTATTTATTTGTGTTGTTTTAATTTTTACTTGATCACTTGGCATATCTGTCTCGGGATATGTAATAGTATAGGTGTCACCCTCTATAGTCCATCTAAAATCTGTTAAAAAAGCCACGTTGTCATTAGTATAACTATGATATCGTCCTTTGTAGGCATCGTTGAAAATCCATTCTTGCTTAGAATCTACGCCAGATTCTGATGTTGTGGTTTTTGCCCATATCCCAAGAATAGGGTCGTTGTTTTCTGGAATTTCAGAGCAACAATAAATTGTAAAGCATACAACGGTTGCTATGAAAAAAAGTAGGGGTTTTTTCATAAGTAGGTATTTTAATTAATTCGGGTTATTGTATACAACGCTCAATTTTGTTGTGTATTTCATTATAATCGATGTATAACACGTTTTTTTGTGGTTTTTCGTTTAAATACATCTTTCTTTAACATTAAGTTGTGTTTAAACCTCTTTTTAGTAGATTCAATAAATATTAAAGTTGGTATATGCACTATTTTTTTGTTTAAATTCTTTATTTTTACAGTCAATAAACAAATCATTAAAAAATTAAATATATATACTTATGAAAGTAACGGTAGTAGGTGCAGGTGCAGTAGGCGCTAGTTGTGCAGAATACATTGCAATTAAAAATTTTGCATCGGAAGTTGTTGTGTTAGATATTAAAGAAGGTTTTGCAGAAGGTAAGGCAATGGATTTAATGCAAACAGCATCTTTAAACGGTTTTGACACTAAAATTGTTGGTTCTACTAATGATTACTCTAAGACTGCAGGTTCTGATATTGCTGTTATTACTTCAGGTATTCCTCGTAAACCAGGAATGACAAGAGAAGAATTAATTGGTATTAATGCAGGTATTGTTAAAACTGTATCAGAAAACTTAATTAAACATTCTCCTAATGTAATTTTAATAGTTGTAAGTAACCCAATGGATACTATGACCTATTTAGTACATAAAACTACTGGCTTACCAAAAAACAGAATTATTGGTATGGGTGGTGCTTTAGATAGCGCACGTTTTAAATATAGATTAGCAGAGGCTTTAGAGGCTCCTATTTCTGATGTAGACGGTATGGTTATAGGTGGACATAGTGATACTGGTATGGTGCCATTAACAGCACACGCAACTAGAAATAGCGTTAAAGTATCTGAGTTTTTATCTGAAGAAAGATTGGAGCAAGTTGCTGCAGATACTAAAGTAGGTGGTGCTACATTAACTAAGTTGTTAGGAACTAGTGCTTGGTATGCTCCTGGTGCTGCAGTTTCTGGATTAGTACAAGCCATTGCTTGTGACCAAAAGAAAATGTTCCCTTGCTCTACTTTATTAGAAGGTGAGTATGGTTTAAATGATCTTTGTATTGGTGTACCTGTTATTTTAGGTAAAGATGGTATAGAGAAAATAGTAGAAATTGAACTTAGCGACGCTGAAAAGGCAAAAATGCAAGAAAGTGCTGCAGGTGTTTCTAAAACAAACGGACTTTTAGAATTATAATATTTATAAGAAAAAGGGCTTAATAAGGGTGACAAATTTATTTGTTCACCCTTATTTTATATAATATTATAAATATATTGGCATTTCATATCTTAAATGATATATTTGCACGCTATATAAAATTACCAATAATAAACAAAAACTAATGTATAATAAAGGACTTATAAAGCTGTTTGCTTTTTTATTTGGGATCGTAAGTATCTATCAATTATCCTATACTTTTATAAGTAGTAAGATTGAAAATGAAGCAGCAACTTATGCAGCGAGCAAAATTTCTGAATCTGATAAAGATTTTGCAAGCAAAAGAGAGGCATTGGAAATTAAATACTTAGACTCAATTGGGAGCGAATCTGTTTTTGGATTTACATCTTACAATGAGGCTAAGAAGAAAGAATTAAACAAGGGTCTTGACCTTAAAGGTGGTATTAATGTAACGCTTCAAATTAAGATAAAAGATATCTTATCTGGTTTGGCAAATAACACTAAAAACCCTGTTTTTCTTAAATCTTTAGAAGATGCAGATGAGGCGTCTAAAAGCAGTGATAAAACATATGTAGACTTGTTTTTTGAAGCTTTTGATGCAAATAAAGGTGATACTAAGTTAGCTTCTCCAGATATTTTCTTCACAAAATCATTAAGTGAAGAAATAAAAACTATGGATGCTTCTGATGAAGAGGTAAAATCTATAATCCGTAAAAAGATTGATGAGTCTGTAGAATCTGCTTTTGAGGTATTAAGAGAACGTATTGATGGTTTTGGTGTAACACAACCAAACATACAAAGAGAAGGTACTTCTGGGCGTATTTTGGTAGAGTTACCAGGAGCTAAAGATAAGGCAAGAGCGCAAGAGTTACTTTCTAGTACAGCTCAATTAGAGTTTTGGGAAACGTATCCTAAAAACGATCCTAACGTTATGCAGTTTATAAACGCTGCTAATGAAAAATTAAGATCTTTGGTAGATACAAAAACTGCTACTGCAGAAGATACTGAGTCTAAACCAGAATCTGAAATTGATTCTTTATTATCTGATGTTACTCAGGATTCTTTAGATGTAGCTAGTCAAATAAACCCTTTAGGAGATTTAATAAAAGGTATTCCTAATAGTTTTGCTGTTGCGGAATTTGCAATTAAAGATACGGCTAAGGTTAATGAGTACCTTAATATGCCAGAAATTAAAAGATTAATTCCAAATGCAATACAACATGTTAAATTTGCTTGGGAGCGTCCTTCTAAGGGTTCTGAAGTTGTTGGTCTTTTTGCATTAAAAGGTAATAGAGATAATACTCCTAAAATGAGTGGGGATGTAGTTAGTGCTGCACGTGCTCAGTTCGATCAGTTTAACAGACCAGCTGTTGGTATGGATATGAACGTTAAAGGAGCTAAGCAATGGCAAAAGTTTACAAGTGAGGTTAACTTAAACCAAACTGGTATTGCTGTAGTTTTAGATAATAGAGTATACACTGCTCCAGGTTGTTCTGTAGTTGGTGGTATATCTGGTGGTAGTACAGAAATCTCTGGAGATTTTACTATTACAGAAACTAAGGATATTGCAAATGTTCTTAGAGCTGGTAAGTTACCTGCAAGAGCAGACATCATTCAGTCAGAAGTAGTTGGACCATCATTAGGTCATGAATCTATAAACAGTGGTTTAATGTCTTTCTTAATTGCAATGGCATTAGTACTTGTTTGGATGATTTTTTATTATGGTAAAGCTGGTGTAGCTGCAGATATTGCATTGTTATTAAACATATTGTTAATATTTGGAGTTCTAGTAAGTTTAGATGCTGTGTTAACATTGCCAGGTATTGCTGGTATTGTTTTAACAATTGGTATGTCTGTAGATGCAAACGTTCTTATTTTTGAACGTATAAAAGAAGAACTAGCAAAAGGAAAAGGACAGTCATTAGCAATTTCTGATGGTTTTGGTAATGCACTATCTTCTATTTTAGATGCAAACATTACAACTGGTTTAACTGCAATTATCTTGTTTATATTTGGTTCTGGACCAATTAAAGGTTTTGCTACTACTTTATTAATTGGTATTGCTACGTCTTTATTTACTGCAATATTTGTTACTAGATTATTTATTGAGGGTTATACTGGAGCTAAAGGAAAAGTATTGGAGTTTTGTACAGGTTTAACTAGAAACCTTTTCAAAAATTTAAGTATTAACTTTTTAAAGAAAAGAAAAATTGCATACATTTTTTCTGGAGCTTTAATAGTTATTGCATTATTTTCTTTACTTACTACTGGTTTACAACAAGGTGTAGATTTTGTTGGAGGTAGAACATATCAAGTTCGTTTTGATCAAAGTGTAAATACTTCAGAAATTTCATCAAACTTAACTGAGATTTTTGGTAGCGGTACTAACGTAAAAACTTTTGGTGAGGATAATCAAATAATGATTACTACATCATACAAAGTAGATGCAGAAGATATTGCTGTTGATGAAGAAATTCAAGAAAAATTATTTACGTCATTACAAAACTTATTGCCTAGTGGTTTAACATTAGAGGAATTTAATAATGGAGGTACAGAAGATGTATCTATAGGTATATTAAAATCTAAAAAAGTAGGACCAACTATTGCAGATGATATCAAAAAGAATGCTGTTTGGGCAATTTTAGGTTCGTTATTTGTAGTGTTCTTATATATCTTATTCCGTTTCCGTAAATGGCAATTCTCTTTAGGGGCTGTTGTAGCGGTATTCCATGATGTATTAGTTGTACTAGGTGTTTTCTCTTTATTAGGTAAGGTTATGCCTTTTAATATGGAAATAGATCAAGCATTTATTGCGGCAATATTAACAGTTATTGGTTACTCATTAAATGATACCGTTGTTGTTTTTGACCGTATTAGAGAAATAGTAAAAGAAAGAGGATGGAGTTCTGGTGATAATGTAGGTTTAGCATTAAACAGTACATTAAGTAGAACATTAAATACTTCTTTAACTACGTTAGTAGTATTACTAGCTATCTTTATTTTTGGTGGTGAATCTTTAAGAGGATTTATGTTTGCTATGATAATTGGTGTTATTGTAGGTACATATTCATCTTTATTTATTGCAACACCTGTTATGTTTGATACATTAAAGAAAAGAATACAATCAGGTAAAGAAGATGTTGTTGTAAAAGACAAAGAGTAATTCTTTAATCTGTAAAATATATAAAAAGCTGCTTACAATATGTAAGCAGCTTTTTTATTTTAGTCTTTTGGCGTTAGATCCGTTTGGGGTAATTTGTAACTCTAAAATAGATCTAGGCTCTAAATTTGGTTCTTTTCGGTGTGATACAAAAACAATTGCTGTTTGCTTATTGCTAGCTATTTGGTTAACTAAGCTTATAAATAATGTGGCACTCTCATCATCTAAACCAGCGGTTGGCTCATCTAAAATTAAAAGTAAAGGTTGCTTTACTATTGCTCTTAATAACATAGCTAACCTTTGTTGGCCAACAGTAGCCTCATTAAATAATTTATTTTTTAAAGTAGATAGCTGTGCAATTTTTAACCATTTTTCTGCTTCGCTTTTTTGTGTTTCTGTAGGTTTAGTATAAAGGCCAATAGCATCTGTAAAACCACCAATAACCATATGTAGTAAGCTGTGGTTTCCTTTAAAACTATCTACTAATGACGGTGTAAAGTAACCAATCTTCTTTTTTATATCCCAAATACTTTCTCCTGTTCCTTTTTTGTTGCCAAACAAGTATAGTTCTTGTCCGTAGCCTTTACTGTTTTCTCCGGTAATCATAGATAATAATGTAGTTTTACCACTGCCATTTTTACCTATAAGTTGCCAAAAATCACCTTTACAAATACTCCAACTAATATTGTTTAGTATTTGTTTGTTGTTATAAGCTACTGATACATTTTTAAACCTAATAAGTTCATTGTCTTTATAATTAACTACGTTATTATTTTTAGGTATTGTAAGCGTTTTTAATGGCGTATTTTTTTGTCTTGAAGCTTTGTATGCTTGTAAAGAAGAGTAGGCAGTAAGCCTGTTTTTATGTAGTTTGTATATGTTACTTTTTACAGGTAAAACATCTTCTTGTCTGCTAATAATTAAAATAAGGTTTACATTTTTAGAAATGTCAATTAGTAGTTTTTTTAGTATTGTTTGGTAGGCAATGTCTAAATTATCATAAGGGTTATCTAAAACAATGTATTCTGGTTTTTGGGTAAGTATATAATTAAGTAACGCTTTTTTTTGTTCGCCACTAGACATAGATTTTAGGCTTTGTTTAGTGTGTTTGGTAATTGTTTTTATATCGTGTATTTCTTCTTCTTTAATAAACTTATGTATTTCAGCTATAGAAAAGAACAGTACTTTTTTGTTGCTAAGGAAATTAAAATCAGCATTATTTTTTTTAGATAAGCTATCAATAAACAATTTAGTGTTAGATTGGTTGCTTGTAAATATGGTAATGTGATGTTGCATTTTACTGCTTTTATTTAAAAACTCTATAAATATGAACTGGGTTATTGCAATAACTTGTTGTTTTGCTTAAGTGCATACCGTTAGCAATAGCAACTTTTTGTGACGGTATATTATCTGTATGAATAATAGAGATTAATGAATCTGTAAAATTATGCTTAAAAGCATATTCTTTACATTTTACAGCAGCTTCTGTAGCATAACCTTTTCTCCAGTATTTTGGCAAAATAGAATATCCTATCTCTAACTCATCAATATCATCTACAGTTTGTACTAATAAACCGCACAAACCAATAAGTTTGTTAGTTTTTTTTGAAATAAGCGCATTCATACCACCAAGATTATATTGGTAGCGTTCAAAAGCTCTGTTAAATTGCTGCTTGCACGCAACAATGGGGTCTGTAGGTAAGCCGTCCCAAAACTCAGATGATCTAGGGTCTTTATGAAAAGGAAGCCAATCATTAAAATGGTTTTGCTCTAATTTTCTAAATAATAACCTTTCAGAAGATTCGCCATTTAGAAGATATTTCATAATGCTTATAGTCTTGTAAAATCTATTTTGTCACCTACCTCTAACATGTATTTTTCAGATAAGCCTGCATTAATTTCTAAGACATACATAACAGGAACTTTGCTAGATAAGCCAGTTTCATCTAGTGGTTTTGCATTTTCTTGAAAACTGGCAATACGCAGGTTTTCATCTATATAAATAATGTCTAAAGCTATTTTAGTATTTTTCATATAAAAAGAATGCATTCTAGAGTCAGGAAAAATAAATAACATTCCTTGGTTTTCCTTCATGCTAGTTCTTTCCATTAAACCAGTTTGTGTTTCATAATCAGTTTCAGCAATTTCTATGTCTAGTGTAAGTGCTTTACTGTTGTTGGTACTTTTTGTAATAGTTAATGTTCCCTCTTTTGTAAAAGTTGGTTCTGGAGTTTTTATAACCTCGGTTTTTCCATCTTTACAACTTGTAATTAAGCCGCAGCATATTAGAACTAAAAAAGTATAGTATTTTAAGGTTTTCATATTAAGCTTTTTTAGGTCTAAATACAAAATAAGCGCCTATTAGTATAAAAGGAATACTTAGCCATTGCCCTGTAGATAATGTGCCTAAAGACTCTTCAAAACCACCTTGACTTTTCTTTACAAACTCTACAAAGAAACGTATAGTCCACAATAGCATTAAAAATAAACCAAATAAAAAGCCTGATTTGTCTTTTTTATCTGTTTTCCAGTAAAAGTATGATAAAATAATAAATACAAAAATATAGCAAACACCTTCATACAATTGTGCAGGGTGTCTAAATGGTATACTTTCTAAAATTGAAGCAAATTTTGGGTTGTTTTCAATGGCGTTGTATGCAGCATTAACTGTTCTTTCTTTAGTTAGTGCTAATGCTCTTGAGGCAGGCATATCATCAGAATCTCGTATAAATTTTGTAGCAAAAACAAATGTTTTTTCTGTGATTTTACCATTAATCTCAGAATTAAAAAAGTTTCCTAGTCTTACAAAAAATGCGCCAATTGAAACAGGTACAACTAACCTATCTAAAAGCCATAAAATTTTATAGTCTGGGTACTTTCTGCTGTATAAATACATGCCAATAATAACACCTAATGCAGCACCGTGACTAGCAAGACCAGCAAAGCCTGTAAACTCATAGCCAGTTATTATTCCAAATAGTCTTCCGCTAGGGTTTTCTCTAATTGGAAGTAAAATCTCTATTAGGTGATTTTGGTAGTATGCCCAGTCATAAAAGAATACATGACCTAAACGAGCCCCCAGCATAGTAGCAATAACTGTGTATAAAAATAGAGAGTCTAATTGCTCTATTGGTTTTTTCTCGTTAGTAAAAATCTTTTTTATAATTACCCATCCTAAGGCAAAAGAGGTAATCCATAATAGGTTATAGTATTTTATTTGTATTTCCCCAATGTTGAATAAAGTTTCGTTAGGGTTCCATAATATACTTAAAAAATGCATCTATTTTTCTTTTTGTGAATGGCTAAGATACGTATTTTGAATAAGGGGTTAAAAAAGAAAATGTGATTATAAGTTAATTTTATCTTATTCTTTTTTACGAACTAAGGAACGGGGTCATATCCGCTACCGCCCCAAGGATGACAGCTAAAAATACGTTTAGTTGCTAGCCAACCTCCTTTAAATAATCCGTGCTTTTTTAAGGCTTCTACAGTGTATTGTGAGCACGTTGGTGAATACCTGCAACTAGCAGGAGTTAAAGGTGATATAACAGTTTGATATATTTTTACTAATAGAAGAAAAGGTGCTATCAGTATTTTTTTTATCATTTTAGTTTGTTTTATGATGCACTAAACGTAGTACCATCTTTACCATCTTTTAATTGTATACCTATAGCTAATAATTGGTCACGTATTTGGTCTGATAAAGCAAAATCTTTATTGCTACGTGCATCATTACGTAATTGTATTAGCAAGTTTACTACTTCTTCTAGTTTTTCTGAGTTGCCATTAGCGTCTTCATTAACGCCAGTAAGTCCTAAAATATCAAAAGCAAAAGTGTTTAGTGTATTTTCTAATAACTCTTTGTCTTCTTTGGTGATAGTTTCTTTACCGTCTTTTATAAGGTTAATGTGTTTTACTGCTTCAAATAAATGTGCAATTAAAATTGGCGAGTTAAAATCGTCATTCATTGCATCATAACATTTCTGTTGCCAAGCAGCTACATCAAATTCAGTTTTACTGCCAGTCTCTATTGCTTTTAAAGATGTAATAGCCTCCATTAGTTTTAGGTATCCTTTTTCAGATGCCAACAAGGCATCATTGCTAAGGTCTAAAATGCTAGTGTAATGTGCTTGCATCATAAAAAAGCGAACCGCAGATGGAGAAAAAGCTTTGCTTAAAATATTATTGTCTCCACTAAATATCTCGTTCGGATAAATGTTATTGTCTGTAGATTTAGACATTTTTTTACCGTTAAGCGTAAGCATATTTGCGTGTAACCAATAGTTTACTGGAGCAGATCCGTTACTAGCTTGTGCTTGTGCAATTTCGCACTCATGATGCGGAAATTTTAAATCCATACCACCACCATGTATATCAAAAGTTTCACCTAAATATTTTGTGCTCATTGCTGTACACTCTAAATGCCAACCCGGAAAACCATCTCCCCAAGGAGAAGGCCAGCGCATAATATGTTCTGGTTCTGCTTTTTTCCAAAGGGCAAAATCTTGTGGATTTTTCTTATCACTTTGCGCTGCCAATTCTCTTGTATTGGCAATCATATCTTCTAGTTTTCTACCGCTTAAAATTCCGTAGTCGTTTGTTTTATTAAATTCAACAACATCAAAATATACAGAGCCATTAACCTCATAAGCAAATCCTTTTTCAATAATTTCTTTAATAATTTCTATTTGCTCTATAATGTGTCCGGTTGCAGTAGGTTCTATACTAGGAGGTAAAAAATTAAATTTTTGTAATGTATTGTGAAAATCTACGGTGTAGCGTTGTACTACCTCCATAGGCTCTATTTGCTCTAAACGTGCTTTTTTTGCAATTTTATCTTCTCCTTCGTCTGCATCATCAACTAAATGCCCAGCATCTGTTATATTACGTACATAGCGTACTTTATACCCTAAATGCTTAAAGTATCTAAAAATCATATCAAAAGACATAAACGTACGGCAATTACCTAAGTGTACATTGCTGTAAACTGTTGGCCCACACACGTACATACCAATGTGCCCATCGTTTATAGGTTTAAACTCTTCTTTTTTTCCAGAAAGGGAATTGTAAACTTTTATTGTCTGATTTTTATATAGTTGCATTATGGCTAAAAGGAATTAAAAGTTGGTGTCTAGCTTTATATAATCTAAAAATTCTTTACGGGTAGCTTGTTCTTTAAATTTACCGCCATACTCTGCAGTAACAGTGCTACTTTGTATATCTCTAATACCTCTAGAGTTTACGCAAAGGTGTTTTGCATCTATAACGCAAGCTACATCTTCAGTTCCTAAAACCTCTTGTAATTCTCTAACAATTTGTATGTTTAGTCTTTCTTGTACTTGTGGCCTTTTTGCATAATAATCTACAATACGGTTCATTTTAGATAAACCAACAACAGTACCATTAGAGATGTAGGCAACGTGTGCAATACCTACTATTGGTAACAGGTGATGTTCACAAGTAGAGTAAAGAGTTATGTTTTTTTCTACCAACATTTCTCCGTACTTGTATTTATTATCAAACGAAGAAGATTTTGGTTTTCTTTCAGGGTTTAATCCACCAAAAATATCTTTAACAAACATTTTAGCAACACGTTTAGGAGTGTCATTTAAACTGTCGTCTGTTAAGTCCATTCCTAAAGTCGTTAATATATCTCTAACGCTGGCTTGTATTTTTTCTATCTTTTGGTCGTCATTAAGATCAAAAGCGTCTTCTCTTAAAGGGGTGTCTTCAGCTGCAGATAAATGGTCGTTATCCATTTCTTCATCAAACCCTTCTATGGTGCTTTCTATTTTCATCAGCCTAAAATTTTTTAGAAATGCAAAGATATACATATTATGGCATTTAATGTTATAGTTTAAGGTGTTTGACAACATTAATTAGTGCTAAAGTTTGTTAAGGTTTAGTTTTACATATCTCAAACTTTTATCAATTTATGAAAAGGTTTTATGCAATAGCGTTTTTTTTCTTTACGTTAGGGTTGCTTTCTGCTGGTGCGCAAGTGTCTGCAGATTGTAGCAATGCTATACCTATTTGTAATAATACACCAACCAATGGAGGTACAGACGGTTATGGCGTAGATGATTTTGGTGGAGCTGCAGAAACTGGTTGTTTAGAGCGTACTTTGTCTGGAGCTATAGAGTCTAACTCTGCTTGGTATAGATTTAAAACTGGTGAAGCTGGGCAGTTGGGTTTTAATATTAGTTTTGATAGTGCAGAAGATTGGGATTATGCATTGTACAAAGCAAGTGATTGTGCTAATTTGGGAGACCCTGTACGATGTAATTTTTTTGATAATGGAGATGGAAATTCATTTACCGGAGTGGGAGAAGACCCAACAGGAGCAACAAATGTACAGTATGAAGATTGGTTAACAGTTGAAGCTGGTGAAGAATACTACTTATTAATTAATAATTTTAGCAATGTAAATTCAGGTTTTTCAATTCAGTTTTCTGGGCAAATATTTATAGATTACCCAAATACCGCATTAGATTGTTCTATTATTAACAACTTATTGGGGCCGCCAATTGCGGCATGTGATGGGGATACTGTTAGGTTAGATGCTGCAACACCAAACACAGCATCATACACTTGGTATAGAGATATTGGTTTAGGGTTTACAGAAATTTTAGGAGAAACAAATGCGTTTTTAGATGTAACCACAGATGCATTGTATAGAGTAGAAGTAGTTTTAAATACTGCAGATGTTATTATTAGTGATGTACAAGTGGCTTTTTCTACAGCGCCAACCACAAGCCCAATTACGGATGTTACTTTGTGCCAGGAGGATTTACCCTTTAATTTAACTACTAAAAGCAGTGAAGCATTGGGTGGTCAGTCGGCATCAGATTTTATTATTAGCTACCACGCAACCCCTGCAGATGCTATTAATAATTCTTTGAGTTTACCAATGCAATACAGTACTGCTGTTGGTGCAACTACTGTTTATGTTAGAACTACATCTGTAAAAAATCCTAAATGTTTTGATGTTTCAGAGGAATTTGAGTTTACAGTGGTAGAAACACCTATTAGTACAATAAATACAGAAGTTTTTTTGTGTGAAGGTGCAACTTCAGAAACTATAGGAGAAACAAATCCAAATGTAAATTACAGTTACAATTGGCAAAGCGGAGAAACAACACCTACTATACAAGTGTTTTCTGCAGGAACTTATGTTTTAGATATTAGTAGTGTAGCTTTTGGTGTAACTTGTGTAAATACAATAGTTGTTGAAGTTGTTGTTGGGCAAACACCATCTATATCTAATGTGCTAATTGAAGATTTTAATGCTAATAATACCGTAACTGTAGAAACTGATATTGATGGAAATTTTGAATATCAAATTGATACTTTACCAGTGCAGGATAGTAATGTTTTTACAAATGTTTCTGCTGGTGCTCATACGGTTACCATTATAGATAAAAATGGCTGCGGCTACGCTACAGAAGATATTGTAGTTGTTGGTTTTGATAATTATTTTACGCCTAACGGAGATGGTATAAACGATACTTGGAAAATAACCGGAATGGAATCTTTACAGCAGCCAGTTGTACATATTTTTGATAGATATGGGAAGTTATTAAAAGAATTAAAAGGTCGTGACACTTGGAATGGTACTTACGGAGGAAGATTACTACCAGAGTCTGACTATTGGTTTAAGCTTAACTACATAAACACAGTAGGGGATAGGGTTACTGCAAAACATATTAGTAGTCATTTTACCTTAAAACGTTAAATTTTAACTTGAAGTAAAAATGGTATTTCGTCGATTATGCAAAAAAATATTCGACGTAATGCAATAAATTTTATTATTTGCCGCTTATAATATGGTTATGTAACATCCCAACCAATGCAATATTTTTTATGCGAGCACAATACAAACTAGTAGTAGGATTTCTTTTTTTTACACTAATTAGCAATGCGCAATTTACCCCAGATTGTAGGTCATCTATACCAGTGTGCGGTGATGCACCAATTAGCGGTATAGCAGATGGCCGTGGAGATATAGATGATTTTGATCCAGATGTTATACGCCAAACTGGTTGTTTAGAAAAGGGTAGTAATAGTTCTGCAAATATAGAAAACAACACATCTTGGTATGTTTTTAGAGCTTTAAAAGATGGCACTATTGGGTTTGATATTTCTGCGGATACAGATACAGCAGAATGGGATTTTGCCGTATATGGCCCAGATACAGATTGTGCTAGTATAAGTAACGGTACTGCGCAACCAGTACGTTGCAATTATGAAGCTAACAATACAGCTTTTACAGGTTTAGGTACCAACCCAGAATCTGGTCAAGAAGGTTTTTCTTTTGTTAAAGGAAGTAAAAATACATACGATGAATTGTTAGATATAGCAGAAGGTGAAATTTATTATATTTTAATAAATAACTACAATACTAATTTTGATGGAGATCCAGAACCTTTTACCTTAACTTTTACAGAAGATGTAGATGCGTTAGATTGTACGTTTAGAGATGAGTTTTTAGGGTTAGATGTAAATGCCTGTGAGGGAGATCCAGATGTGGTTTTAAATGCTTTTAGGTCTCCGGTAGGGCCAGATGTTGCAAGTGTTAGGTGGTCTGTAGATTATGATGATGATGGTACTATTGATGATCCAAATTTAGCAACAGGAACAGAATATACGGTTACTAGCCCAAATACAGGTAGGTATTTTGTAGAGATTACTACAGCTTCTGGAGCTCCGCCTACAGTTACAGATGATATTTTAATAAATTTTCACGCACCTCCAAATCCTGCTGATATAGAAATTACAGTTATAGATTATTTAGTAGATAGAAACAAAATAGAAGTTCTTGTTAATGGTACTAGTGAGTATGAATATGCTATTAATGGTGGAGAGTTTCAAGATGAAACACTTTTTCATGATGTGCCACCCGGACAAAATACTTTAATTGTAAATGATAAATATGGATGTGGTCAATCTGAAGAAATTCCGTTTTTAGTAATTGGCTATCCAAAGTTTTTTACTCCAAATGGAGATGGAGTACATGATGGTTGGAATGTTTTAGGTATTGAAGAGTTAGTAGACGCCAAAGTTTATATTTACGATAGGTATGGTAAACTTTTAAAACAATTAGGGCCTGGAGTAACTTGGAATGGTATGTTTAATGGTAAAAAAATGCCAGAATCTGATTATTGGTTTCGTATGGAATATGCAGAGCCAGAGGAAGGTGTAATTGTAGCTAAAACTCTGCAAAACCATTTTACTTTAAAAAGGTGATAAAAAATAAATAAATTATATAACTAAAAAAGCAGCCAAATAGGCTGCTTTTTTAGTTATATAATTGTGGTAAACTTTAAAAGTTTACAGTGTAACCTATAGTTACATTTGTGTTTGCTGCATTTACTAAGGCTGGTGTTGTTAAGCCTGCATTAAATAGTTGTTTGTTTACATCTTGCTCTGTTCTATTATAAGCAATATCTAGCCTGTTAGGGCCAAAAGAGTAGCCAAAACCTAAAGAAAATCCGTTTAAATCACCAATAGTATATTCATCTTCATACGGACTTTGTTCATACCTGTAACCAGCTCTTAAACTAATATCTTTAATTCTGTACTCACCACCAAGTCTAACTGTAGAAACAGTTCCTAACTCATTAGATATCTCATTATTAGCAGCGGCAAAACCAGGATCGTTAGTAGGTTTAATTTCAGCCTGACTCATATCTTGAAAGCCGTAGTCTAAACTCAATAAACCATCTTTTCCAAATACCACAGCTAAACTACCAGTAACTTTACTAGGTGTTTTTATAGTGTATCTTTCATATACATTTATAATGTCAAAATTTATATAGTTTATGTCATCATCAGCCAAATCAGAAGAAATTCTTTGTGATGTATCATCTGTTAATCTGTACCAAGTAGGAGACTCATAACTGGCACCAACTCTTACCATATCGTTTAACTTAGCAATAGCGCCCAATGCAAATGAAAATCCATTACCTTCTGTATGTAAATAATTGTCAAAAGTAGTTCTGGTTATGTCTGTACCTACAGTGTAACCAGTTTCTGTAAACTCTGTGTACTTGTCATAGTTTATGCTATGAAAATTTAAAGATGCACCTAAATATAAATTGTCTTGGTATTGGGTGGCAAAATCTAAAATAAATTTACTGTTATATCCTGTAGTATTTTCAAAATAGTCTTGATTAACAGTATTGTAAGTTGCATTGCTTACATAGTCTATGTTATTGTCGTTAGCCTCATCTACAGGGTCTATAATGCCTCCGTAGTAACCTAAAAATGCTTGCTGATCTACAAAACCTAAGTTTCTTCCAATATCTAAATAAGCTTCTTCTAGGTATTCTCCGTCTCTTTTAAGTAAAGGTCCAAAGGGCACACCATTAGCGTAGCTTAAAAAATACTGATCTATACCTTGGTTGCTAACACCAGATATAGAAAAATTATTATCAAAATTCTGAACCAAATCATAATTTGCAGCAATGGCAATTTTTTTCCAATCAGAGTTGTTAGACTTAAAAACTAATACACCACCAATTTGATTAATTTCTAGGTCGTTTCTTGTAGCCTCTCTGTTGGTTCTAAAATAATTTGCATCATTACTTTTATTGTAATTAGATAGCGTTGCAGAAAATAAATGATTGTTAAAAACTGCGGCACCAGCAGGATTTGTGTTTAGAGCAGATAAATCTCCACCTAAAGCTCCAAAAGCACCACTCATACCTTGGTAGCGTGCTGTACCAATAAGGTTTTGTTGGTTGTACTGTAGTACATCGTTTATATTTTGTGCACTAGCAATAGTACATACCAAGCCAAACGCTAAGGCGATATAATTTTTCATCCTTTGAGTTTTATAATTAGTTTTTGTTTAAAAATGTATGTGATTATCTACCTCTACCTGAAGATCTACTGCTAGATGATCTACCACCACCTGAAGAGGACCTTCCGCTAGATGAAGACCTACTGCTAGAAGAGCTTCTTGCAGAAGATGATCTAGAAGAACTACTACTTCTTGTGGTTGTTCCGGAGCTTCTAGAGCTGCTTCCAGAGCTTCTGTATGTTCCAGAACTTCTTGATGAAGAAGATGGTCTTGTGTATGTAGAGCTAGATTTAGAAGACCTTGTGGTTCTAGTAGTTGTAGGTCTGCTAGAACTACTATTGCTGCTTCTACTGTATGTATTACCTCTATTATATGTATTGCTTCTAGATGTGCTGTACCTAGGTTGTGTTCTTGTGGTACGACTTGTTCTGTATGTTCTATTACGGTTTACTCCATCTACATTAACACTATTAGACCTGTAGCTGTTGTTGCTTCTGTATGATGTTGCAGATTTCCCAGATCTGTAATTTAAATTAGATCTAGATACACCTGTGTTTAGATTAGACCTGCTAGAACGTGAATATGCATTTCTATTGTTGGCATATATAACATTGTCATAACGTCCTCTTCTGCTGTTATTGTAAGCATAAGAGTTTCTTCCGTAATTATTATAGTATCTGTTGTAGTAAGGATTGTTAAATCTTCTGTTATAGTAAGGATTTCCCCATCCGTAGCCATAACCAAATCCACCCCAGCCCCATCCAAAGCTGTTGTAACCTCTATATCTCCAATTGTTCCATCCCCAATATGGACTTCCCCAGCTGTTATAAAAGCCAAATCCGCCATATCCGTATCCCCAAGGATCATAAAAACCTCCGTAGTTTGCCCATCCGTTGTCATGAATATTAATGCTAACCTGTGTTGCATTGTCTCCCCAACCTGGGTTTCCGTTGTAGTTATTTGCTATTTCATCATCTTGCACATCACTGTAATACTCATCTACATCAGTAAAAACCTCTCCGTCTAAAATAGCGCTATACTCATTGGCTTGTTGTCCAAAAAAGTCTTGGTATTCACTATTGTTATTGTCAGGAGCTTGCTCTACCGTTTATGTTGTGTTAGAGGAGTATATGCCGTCATTGTCATAATAAGAAGCTTCTTGGTAAGAACCACAAGAAACAATTAATGAGCCAACTACGATGCCAAAAGCAACTTTTTTTATTTTCTGGATGGATTGGGAATGTATCATCATATTAAATTTAATTGTTGTACAATGTAAAAATAGTTAGTTTTGTCGAACTATAATTTATTTATTGATAAAAACACAATATTTGTGCCAAACTACTAATAATGAGCAAGAAGTTAACTAAAAGAGCCGAAGATTATTCCAAATGGTATAATGAACTAGTTGTAAAAGCAGATCTTGCTGAAAATTCTGCAGTTCGTGGATGTATGGTTATTAAACCATACGGATATGCTATATGGGAAAAAATGCAAGCAGAGCTAGATAGAATGTTTAAAGAAACAGGTCATGAAAATGCATACTTTCCTTTATTTGTTCCTAAGAGTTTGTTTGAAGCCGAAGAAAAAAATGCAGAAGGTTTTGCTAAAGAATGCGCTGTTGTTACACACTACAGATTGCAAAATGATCCTGATAAACCAGGTAAATTAAGAGTAGACCCTAATGCTAAGTTAGAGGAGGAGTTAGTAGTGCGCCCAACTAGTGAAGCTATTATTTGGAATACTTATAAAGGTTGGATACAGTCTTACAGAGATTTACCATTATTAATAAACCAATGGGCCAATGTTGTACGTTGGGAAATGAGAACAAGATTATTTTTACGTACTGCAGAATTTTTATGGCAAGAGGGCCATACGGCACACGCTACAGAAAATGAAGCTATAGCAGAAGCAGAACAAATGATGGATGTGTATGCAGATTTTGCAGAAGACTTTATGGCAGTACCTGTTGTAAAAGGATTAAAAACACCAAGTGAGCGTTTTGCAGGAGCAGTAGAAACTTATTGTATAGAGGCTTTAATGCAAGATGGTAAAGCATTACAAGCAGGTACATCTCACTTTTTAGGTCAGAACTTTGCTAAAGCTTTTGATGTTAAATTTGCTTCTAAAGAAGGAAAGCAAGAACACGTTTGGGCAACTTCTTGGGGAGTGTCTACACGCT
Organism: Cellulophaga lytica DSM 7489; assembly: GCF_000190595.1. Lineage (NCBI taxonomy): Bacteria > Pseudomonadati > Bacteroidota > Flavobacteriia > Flavobacteriales > Flavobacteriaceae > Cellulophaga > Cellulophaga lytica. Next base: position 2,577,931 of record NC_015167.1, read on the forward strand.
TAATGGGAGCATTAATTATGACTCATAGTGATGATAACGGATTGGTTTTGCCTCCTAAATTAGCGCCAATACAGGTTGTAATTGTTCCTATATATAAAGGAGATGAGCAATTAGATGCTATTTCTGAAAAAGTAAACCCGTTAGTTAAAGAGCTAAGAGCTAAAGGTATTTCTGTTAAATTTGATAATAGAGATACACATAAGCCAGGATTTAAATTTAACGAGTACGAGCTTAAAGGGGTTCCTGTGCGTATTGCAATAGGTAAAAGAGATTTGGAAAATGGCACCTATGAGGTAGCACGTAGAGATACTTTAGAAAAAGAAATTGTAAATGCAGATGATGTTATTGGTAAAATTGAGTTTTTATTGGATGATATTCAGAAAAACATTTACAAAAAAGCTGCAGACTACAGAGCCAATCATATTACAGAAGTAAACTCTTATGATGAGTTTAAAGATGTTTTAGAAAATAAAGGCGGATTTATATCTGCACATTGGGACGGTACTGAAGAAACCGAAGAAAAGATTAAGAATGAAACAAAAGCAACTATTAGATGTATTCCTATGGATGCTAAAGAAGAAAATGGTAGTTGTATTATAACAGGTAAACCCTCTAAAAACAGGGTGTTATTTGCAAAAGCATATTAATTTTTAAAAAAAAATTGACTTAGGTGTTGCAATAATTAAAAATAGTTGTATTTTTGCATCCGCAATACGCAAAAAGTTAATGGTCCGTTCGTCTAGGGGTTAGGACGCCAGGTTTTCATCCTGGTAACAGGGGTTCGATTCCCCTACGGACTACAAGTTCTTTAATGAAGTATAGTTTTGAAATTAAATAAAGTTTTCTTTATTTTGCACACCACTATACAAATAGTAATAATGGTCCGTTCGTCTAGGGGTTAGGACGCCAGGTTTTCATCCTGGTAACAGGGGTTCGATTCCCCTACGGACTACAATTTTTGGGTGGAAGCCCGTTAAAAACATAATAACAAAAATAAAATGGCAAATCACAAGTCAGCATTAAAAAGAATAAGAAGAAACGAAGCAGCGCGTGTACGTAACAAGTACCAACATAAAACAATGCGTAATGCATTGAGAAAGTTACGTGCTGAGGAGGATAAGAAATCTGCCGAAACTATGTTGCCTACAGTCATTAGTATGTTAGACAAGTTAGCTAAGCGTAACATTATACACGCTAACAAGGCATCTAACCTTAAAAGCAAATTAACTAAGCAGGTAGCAGCTTTATAAGTTATACCTTATTAGTAATAATATTAAAAGCGCTCTTTTTTAAAGAGCGCTTTTTTAGTTTATCTAAAGATTTAAAAGTATGTTGAGTAAAATAACATATAGTATTTGTTGTTATACTTTATTCTTTTATTAATTTACGCCTCATTTTAATAAAGCCAATAATAAAGCAACAATACATTAATGGTATTAAAAATAAATGCAATCTTCTAATCCAAATATAGCTTTCTTGGTTTTGTATTATTCTAAAATAATAAGATAGTCTTATAGGAAGAAACCCTGCGTGGAACAAAAGTAACCCCCAGCTTAACCAAAATAAGAAATTTTTTGTTGGGTCTTTTTTATTTTGATGCCAATCTATTTGATTTAGGTAGACTAAGGTAATTAATATTAGAAAAAAACATCCAAATGAATGGGTGAGTACATGGCTTTCTAGTTGTATATCTTGATAAAAAATATTTAAAAGACTAATACAGCAGAAGAGAATAATAACTGTTGTGGTTACTATTTTTAAAATCTTTTTTTTTAAGTATAGTTTGTAGATGTATAGAAAATAAAGAAAATAAATTATGTCGTAAATATTGTAAAGTAAAATATTGTTTTTAGTATAGAATTTATTGATTGATATATTAAATAAATCTGGATAGGAGCTAATTAAAAATCCTAAAACCTCGTTTAAAAGAGTGTAGGCAATTAGTATTGGAAAATATTTTAAATATGTATTATAGTAATTTGGATAGCGCCACAATGCAATAACTAGTGTTATTGCATAAAATGGCTCTGCTATATTTTCTAGTAAACTATCTATTAATGTCATTTTTTTGTTGGAAGCTAAAGTATGCTTGCTAATCCTCGTACGGAGGAGGAACCATATTAGAATGATTAAGAATTAAACTTTGTTCTTCATCGTCATTAAAAAATGAAATCTTTGGAAAAATAGATGCTTCTTCAGTTGTTGATTGTTTAGATGGCTGTAATAAAAAATTATCTTTTAAAATTTTAGGCTTGTATGTTTTACCATCTGTAATTACAGAAAATGGATAATCTTTACCATCTACGGTAGTAGTAGGTGTTATAAAAAATGTGTTTTGCCTTGGGTGTTTATATTTGCTATCCTTAGGGTAATTTCCAAAATAAAAACGTACGTTGGTAATTTCTACATTTGCTTTTTTGGCTTCTTGTTCTATAAAAGCAATGTAGTTTTTTAAGGTTTTAAGATCGTAATAGCCATATCTGGCAACATCAAAAGAGGAGTTAGGGTCTACTTCATTGTCTTCAAAATCTTTAATGAGAGTAGCTCTTCTTTTAGAGTAGTCATCAAAAAGAGTTTGAGCCTTTTTGGTGGTAATTATTTGTGTAGGTGGTTTTACTTCTTTAACAGGCTCTGGATGTTCTTTCTTTTGCTCTTTAGGATTATTGCAGCTGCTAACAATAAATAATGCTAAGGGTAAAATAAAATAAAATGCTTTTTTTTTGTTGGTCATCATAACTATTGGATTTTACGGTCGCATAAATATAGTCACTTTTTTATAGTATTCTGAAAATCAACTAATAAAAAATCCTACTAAAATTAATTAGTAGGATTTTTTTATTATAGAATAAAGGTTTTTGTTATTGATTCATTGTCAATAAAAACTCTTCATTGTTTTTAGTTTGTTTAATGCGTTGTTCTATAAACTCCATAGCTTCTACAGGGTTCATATCTGCAAGGTATTTACGTAAAATCCACATACGTTGAATTGTGTTTTCATCTAGTAAAAGATCATCTCTACGTGTGCTTGAAGAAGTAAGGTCAATTGCAGGGAATATTCTTCTGTTAGATATTTTACGGTCTAACTGAAGCTCCATATTACCAGTTCCTTTAAATTCTTCAAAGATAACTTCGTCCATTTTAGAGCCAGTTTCTGTAAGTGCAGTAGCTATAATAGATAAAGAACCTCCGTTTTCTATATTACGAGCAGCTCCAAAGAAACGTTTTGGTTTGTTTAATGCGTTTGCATCTACACCACCACTTAATACTTTACCAGACGCTGGTTGTACCGTGTTGTATGCTCTTGCTAAACGTGTAATAGAATCTAATAAAATAACCACATCGTGGCCACATTCTACCAATCTCTTGGCTTTTTCTAGTACAATATTAGCCACACGTACGTGTTCAGATGGTTCCTTGTCAAAAGTAGAGGCAATTACTTCTCCTTGAACATTACGTTGCATATCTGTAACTTCTTCCGGACGTTCATCTATTAGTAATACAATTTGATAAACCTCTGGATGGTTTGCCGCAATACCGTTAGCAATGTCTTTTAAAAGCATTGTTTTACCAGTTTTTGGCTGGGCAACGATCATACCACGTTGTCCTTTACCAATTGGTGAAAACAAATCTATAATTCTGTTGGAAATATTACTCTGCTTTTCGGCAAGGTTAAATTTTTCTTGAGGAAATAATGGTGTTAAGTGTTCAAAAGAAACACGGTCACGTACAACCTGTGGATCTATACCATTAATTTTATTTACTTTAATTAGCGGAAAGTACTTTTCGCCTTCCTTTGGTGGGCGCACATTTCCTAAAACTGTATCTCCTGTTTTTAATCCAAATAATCTAATTTGAGATTGTGAAACATAAATATCATCAGGAGAAGAAAGGTAGTTGTAATCAGACGATCTTAAAAAACCATAACCGTCTTGCATAATATCTAAAACACCTTCACTAGCAATAATACTATCAAACTCAAACTCTGGCTCTCTGTATCTATTTTTTAAATCCTTGTCAAAATTACTTTTGTCTCTAGAATTTTTTTGGTGCTGTGGTTTTTTGTTTTGATTTTTATGCTGACCATTATTTTTTTGCTGGCCTTGGTTGTTTCTGTGTACTGGTTTTTTTTCAGTAGCAGCAGAAGGTTTTGTGTTTTTAGCTGCAGGAGTTTTTTTAGGAGCTGGCGCTTTTTTTGCAACAGGCTCTTTTGTTTCTTCTGTAGTTGTTTCTTCTTTTGCCTTAGGTTTTGGCTTTTCTCTTAAAACACGCTCTCTTTTTACCGGTCGTGGTTTAGGCTTTTCTGCAGGTTTTGCTTTTGCAGAAGCTGGCGCTTTGGTTGGTTTAGGTTCTTTAACAACAACTTCTTCTACCGCTTTAGGGTTTGCTGCTTGTACATCTAGTATTTGGTATACCAAATCTAGTTTTTTTAATGTTTTAAACTTAGGAACATTTAAACCTTTTGCAATATCCTGTAATTCAGGAAGCTTTTTTGCTTTTAAATCGGAAATCTCAAACATGTAATGTTGAATAAGTTATACTTTGTTGAAAAATATGAAATCTTGAAGTGTGTAATTTGGGTACTTATTTGGACTTGAAAGTCCCTGTCGGTAAGCGATATTACTAATATTCTGTAGCAATATTACAAATTATTTTTAATATTTCATTGATAAATCTTAAAAAGACGCTATTTTTGTTTTTTCAAAGAAAGATAAATGATACAAAGAGTACAAACTGTTTTTTTATTAATAGTAGTTGTTTTGGCAGCTGTGCTTCCTTTTTTTGCTAGTTTATGGACATTAGATAACGGTACTGTTATTTTTGCTAAAGATGAAATGTATATTTCTATAGCCTTTTATGTGTCTGCTATTTTGGCTTTTATTGCCATTTTGTTATTTAAAAATAGAAAAAATCAATTTGTTGTAAACAGGTTGAATATGATATGTAATCTTTTTATACTAGGATTTTTCGTTTCCCGATCACTAAACTTATCCGGAGAAACTGTTGTTTCTGAGAAGGGTATTGGGATGTTGATTCCACTATTTTCTATCGTATTTTTAGTGCTAGCCAATAGGTTCATTAAAAAGGATGAAGATCTTGTAAAATCTGTTGATCGTTTGCGTTAAACCTAACATCTTAGTTATATTAGTGCGTAAAACCCAGGGTTGTTCCTGGGTTTTTTTATTTTTATAACATAGTTTTTTATACTGTTTCGCAATCTGTTAAAAGTACTTTGCCATTTTCAGGATCAAAATAAACGGTTATTTCGGCTTCTAATTCGTTACTAGAACCTTTTTTATACGTCCATACATTAGTTATGGCTCCTTTAAAAGGAGTTCCTAATAATTTTAAAACTTCAGTTTTGGTTTTGCCTTTTAGTTCATTTTCATTTATCATCTATAAATATATTTAGGTTTGGGATTATAAATATATTTATAGATTCTTTTAGAAAAGTATACAAATCAAACTATAGTATATCTAAATCAAAGAAAAACACTCCTGTGCTCTAAAGGAGATTTACCTGTATTGCTTTTAAAGAACTTACTAAAATTATTTGGATACTTAAAACCTAAACAATAAGCAATTTCTGTAATGTTTAAATCGGTATTATGAAGCATATTTTCTGCCTCTGCAGTAATTTTTTCTTTAATATGTGTAGATGTAGATTTACCTGTTATAGTTTTAACAGAGTCGTTTAAATGATTTATATGTACAGATAAAAAGTCAGAATAGTCCTTTGGAGTTTTTAAGGTAATACTCTTGTTAGGATCTTTAATAGGAAATTGTCTGTTTAATTGCTCAAAAAACAAAGAAGTAATTCTAGACGCAGCACATTTTGGTGTTTTGTTAGCTGCATTTGGTTCTATTTTTAATGCTTCATGTATTATTAAACTAATGTAATTGCTAACAACAGCATCTTTATTTTTATAATCACTGTCTAGTTCTTCTTTAATTTTTTTATATAATGATGTGATATGAGTTTCTTGCTCTTTATTTAAATGAAAAATATTATTTGCTCCAAGCTTAAATAACGGACATTGTTTTTCTAGCTCATTAGTATTTTCTGCTAAAAATGATGGATTAAATAAGCAAGAATAGCCTACTTGTTCTCTAGAAATTGGTTCCCAGTTGTAGACTAAAAGCGGATTTGTAAATACCAATACTGTGTTGTTTATAGTAATAGATTTACTTGGGTAGTGTAGTATACTTTTTGGATGAATAAGACATATTTTATAATATTTTTTGTTGTTATGTAGTTTAGGGTTTGTTTTATACGTTTCTAAATCTACAACAGTAATTTTGGGGCTATTACTCATAAATTGGGGAAAATATGTTGCTATTATTTAATTTGGTTTGTGTTTGCAAAACATAATGTAATTGTAAATATAAAAAAATGGATACAAAAAATACCTAGTAAAAATTAATAGTAAAGCATAACTAACTAATTTTTAGGGTTGCATATTATTTTTTACCAAGTTCTATAACTTCTAAATCTTTAATATCACTACCATTTATAGTAAAACGTAGCATTGTACGTACCTGATGAAAACCGTGTTTACCACAAGCACCAGGATTCATATGCAGTAGGTTTAACTTTTTATCAAACATTACTTTTAAAATATGAGAGTGCCCGCTAATAAATATTTTAGGAGAATCTTTTTTTATTTCTTCGCGTATACGCACATTGTATTTATCTGGGTAACCACCAATATGTGTTATCCAAACAGCAACTTTTTCACACATAAACTTATTGTCTAGCGGAAATTCTAGTCTAGCCTTGTCATCATCAATATTACCATAAACAGCTCTTAAAGGTTTTAGCTCTTTTATTTTGTCTGTAACCTCTAAATTGCCAATGTCACCAGCGTGCCATACTTCATCTGCCTGTTTAACATAATTTAGTATGTTATCATCTATGTAGCTGTGTGTATCAGACAGTAATAAAATTTTTGTCATTTTAAATAATTGGTTTTTATAACATTTAAAAGAAGTAGCGGTATAATTTAATCTTAAATTAAAGTAATACGGTTTACTGCCTGCTAAAATCTTACTTATATTAAGTATCTTTGTGGTTTACAAAAATAGGAATTCAATTTGAGATATTTTGTAGCATTTTCATACTTTGGAGCAGCGTATCACGGGTGGCAAATACAGCCAAACGCTATAACTGTACAAGAAGAGTTAGAAAAAGCATTTAGTACGCTTTTAAAAGAAAAAATTTCTTTAATGGGCGCTGGCAGAACAGATGCAGGTGTACACGCTAAGCAAATGTATGCCCATTTTAATACAACTCCCATATCTAATACAGTAGATTTAATGCGTAGGCTAAATTCTTTTTTGCCAGATGATATTGCTATCCAAAACATTTATGAAGTTCCAGAAGATGCCCACGCTAGGTTTAATGCAACAGAACGTACATACGAGTATTTAATTACCACACAAAAAGACCCTTTCTCTATAGTAACAACACATTATATAAAGCAAAAATTAGATATAGAAAAAATGAATAAGGCAGCGCAATTGCTGTTAGGTAAACAAGATTTTGAGTGTTTTTCTAAATCTAAAACAGATGTTAAAACCTATTATTGCACTGTTAAAAAAGCTATTTGGGAACAAAAAGAAGATAAATTTGTGTTTACAATTACCGCAGATAGGTTTTTGCGCAATATGGTTAGAGCCATTGTGGGTACACTTTTAGATGTGGGAACAGGTAAAATTACTATAGACCATATACACACCATAATAGCTAGTAAAAGTAGGGCAGAGGCAGGTACTTCTGTGCCAGCAAAAGCATTATATTTAACACAGGTTTTGTACCCAAAAAATATTATCAAAGTAAAAAATGTCTAAAACACAAAAAGAAACAGGAAAAGCGTTTGACTATACATTGTTAAAACGATTGTTACAATTTACCAAACCTTATAAAATTACTTTTTATGGTGTTGTTATAGCTGCAATATCTTTATCAGCATTTGCGGTTTTAAGCCCTATTTTGTTAAGAGAAATTGTTAACACAGCTTTAGAAAATAAAGACCAGGAACTATTGTTAAACATTATTGTTTTAATGTTAATAGTTTTAGTATTAGAGGTGGTAAGTCAGCTATCTTTTGTGTACTATGCTAATTGGTTAGGAGAATCTGTTATAAAGGATATTAGAATAAAGCTTTTTAAGCATATGCTTAGCTTTAAAATGAAATATTATGACAATTCATCTGTAGGATTATTGGTAACACGTGCAGTAACAGATATACAGCGTATTGGAGAAATTTTTAGTCAAGGTTTTTTTATGATAGTATCAGACCTATTAAAAATGGTTGTAGTTGCTGGCGTAATGGTTTTTTATAGTTGGAAATTAGCACTTATTGTTTTTGCTATTATGCCAATTATAATTTATGCTACTAGAGTTTTTCAAAAAGCAATGAAAGTTGCTTTTATAGACGTTAGAGCGCAAGTATCTAACCTAAATACTTTTGTACAAGAGCGTTTAACAGGAATGAAAATTGTTCAGTTTTTTAACAGAGAAAAAGTAGAACAAGAAAAGTTTAGAGTTATAAATGAAAAGCATAGAAATGCTTGGTTAAAAACAGTTTGGTATAACTCTATCTTTTTCCCGATAGCAGAAATTGTTTCTTCTGTAGCTATTGGTTTAATTGTTTGGTATGGTGGTTTGCGTGTTGTATTAAACAATAATATAGATGAGCTTGGTACCATATTTATGTTTATACAACTGTCACAAATGTTGTTTAGACCATTAAGGCAAATAGCAGATAAGTTTAATGTACTGCAAATGGGTATGGTAGCAGCCAATAGAGTATTTGCAATTTTAGACAGAAAAGATACTATAACCAATGAGGGCGCTTTTGAAAAAGAAGAAATAAAAGGTGACATTTCTTTTAAAAATGTACACTTTGGTTATGTAGAAGGTGAAGAGGTTTTACACGGAATTTCTTTTGATGTAAAGGCAGGTGAAACAATAGCTATTGTTGGTGCTACCGGAGCAGGAAAATCTACCATTATAAATTTGCTAAACCGTTTTTATGAAATAAATTCTGGTGAAATTTTGGTTGATGGTGTAGATATTAAAGACTATAAATTAACGTCATTAAGAGATAAAATAGCGGTTGTTTTGCAAGATGTATTTTTATTTGCAGATACTATTGAGAATAACATTTCTTTAAAAAATGAAGATATAACGTTAGACACTATAACACAGGCTGCACAAGAAATATCTGTGCACGATTTTATTACAAGTCTTCCTAATGATTACCAGTATAATGTAAAAGAGCGTGGTTCTATGCTATCTAGTGGGCAACGTCAATTGCTAGCCTTTTTGCGTGCTTATGTAAGTAACCCAAGTATTTTAATTTTAGATGAAGCTACATCTTCTGTAGATACATACTCAGAGCAATTAATACAAAAGGCAACCGAGAAAATTACGCAAGGCAGAACGTCTATTGTTATTGCACACCGTTTGGCAACTATTAAAAAAGCAGACAAAATTATTGTTATGGATGCAGGTAATATTATAGAAAGCGGTTCACATAAAGAGTTACTTAAAAAAGGAGGTTATTATTACAACCTTTATCAAGCACAGTTTGTAGCAGATGAAGTAGCTTAAATTATTTTGCAGGAACAAAATCTGCAGGATTAAAATGGCCAGTAATCATAGCAACTATCATTATAAAAAATATTAGCCCCACAAATATTGTAAAAAATATACCTGTAAACAATACTGATTTGTAAATTATTTGCCAAGCAGAATATTTATTTAATTTTTGCTGAACATAAAGAAAGTATAAAATCATAAATAATAATGCAGTAAGGCTGTAGTTTGTGAATGATTCCGGGAAGTAGGCAATTATAAACATACTTGTAAAAAAAGACAAAATACTCCATTGTGCTAAGCTATAAATTACACTAATTGTGTATTCTGCTAGTATGTGTTTTCTTTTGTTTAATGTAATGAGGCCTACAATTAAAAAAACAGGGATGTAACTTATAAAAGATAAGGAAGAGTAATCATATATTACATCTTTCATTTTTTTAGTAAACTCAGGGTTCATTCCTTGGTCAAAAGCGTCAAGATCCATTTCAAAATCAAAAACCTTGCGCATAAAAAACATTAAAAACCCTGCTAACATTAAGGCAATACCAAAATAACTAATAGGGTTAACGTATTTTCTTCTTGTGCCATTTACGTAACCATTTATGACAACACCTGGTTTTGTAAATAAATGAAAAAAAGTACGTAAAAAAGTGTTATCTAGATTAAAGTAGCGCTCTGTAATGTCACTAAGTAAATTTTTAATAGTAAGCCTATTTCTAATCACCTTTGCACCACAATCTGGACAAAAAGAATAGTCTGTTTGTAGACTATTTGCACAATTTTTACAATTCATTTTAAGATATTAAGTCCTCTTTAATAAGACTTGTAAGTTCGTCTAAATCTTTGTAAAGTACAAACTCTCCGTTTTTTATGTAAGATATGGTGCCAGTTTCTTCACTAACAACAAGTGCTAAACTATCTGTTTTTTCTGTAATACCAACTGCAGCTCTATGTCTTAATCCAAAGCGTAAAGGTATGGTACGCTCTTGTGAAACTGGTAGTATTACTCTGGTAGCAACAATGGTATTGTTTTCAACAACGGCAGCACCATCATGCAACGGACTATTTTTGTAAAAAATACTTTCTAATATAGGTTGGGTAATTTCAATATTCATTTTATCACCTGTACTTTTTACAAAGTCTAAAGAGTTGGTGCGTTCTAAAACAAGCAATGCTCCTGTTTTAGATTTCCCCATTTTATCACAAGCGTTAACAATAGCTTCTACATTGGTATCTGTAGTCATTGCTTCTTGTTTTAAAAATTTAAAGTGTTTTATAAAATTACGTTTTGTGGCAAAATTAGTAGAACCTATCATTAGCAAAAACTTACGCAATTCCTGCTGAAAAACAATAATTAAGGCAATTAAACCAATGTTCATAAACCCGCCAACCATACTGCTAATCATTTTCATATCTAGCAATTCGGTAAGTTTCCAAAGTGCCCAAACAATTACAATACCAATAAAAATATTAATAGCTACAGAGCCACGTACTAATTTATAAATATAGTACAGTAGTACAGCCACCAATATAATGTCTATAATATCTGTTATTTTAAAATCAAGAAAATTTAGAAAATCCAAGTAAAAGGGTTTTTGTAAAATTATAAAAAAAATGAAGAATTAAATTACAACTCCTCATTTAACTTTAAAGCAGTAAATAACGTAATACATTCTAAGGCTTCTTTAACATCATGAACTCGTAAAATATTGGCTCCTTTTGTTAACGCAATGGTATTTAATGCCGTTGTACCATTTAGTGCATTACTAGCAGTTGTGTCTAAGGTTTTGTAAATCATAGATTTTCTACTAATGCCCGCAAGTATTGGCACATTCATTGTTTTAAAAAGGTCTAAGTTTTGTAATACGTTAAAGTTTTGTTCTGTAGTTTTTGCAAATCCAAAACCAGGATCAATTACTAAATCTACAATGCCTAAGGCTCTTGCTTGGGCAAGTTTTTTAGCAAAATACTGTTTTACGTCTAAAGTCACATTTGTATATTCTGTTAGTTGTTGCATTGTTTCCGGAGTACCACGCATATGCATCATAATATAAGGTACTTTGTATTCTGCAATTACGTTCATCATTTTATCGTCTAAACTACCAGCAGAAATATCGTTAATTAAGGCAGCACCATTCTCTAAACAAACTTTTGCTACTGCACTCCTAAAGGTATCAATAGAAAGTAAAATGCCAGGAAACTTTTTTACGAGTAGTTGTACAACTGGTACAATACGATTAATTTCTTCATTAACAGAGATATTAATAGCATTTGGCCTAGAGCTATATGCGCCAACATCTATAAAAGTAGCACCATCTACAAGCATTTTTTCAACTTTGGTAACAATGTCGGTTTCATTTTTATAGCTTCCTCCGTCATAAAAAGAGTCTGGTGTAAGGTTTAATATACCCATTACTTTAGGTGTAGATAGGTTTATTAAATTTCCGTTGCAATTAATTGTCATACTGTGTGTTAAAATGATTTTTATTGACTTTTAAAAAATAAATGATTTAAGATAAAACCCTTACTTTTGATTAGTTCAAAATTTTAAGCGAAATTTACACAAATTACACAAGATAAATGCAGAATACATCAGAACAATATGATGCGGTTATAAAAGAATGCCGTGAGCTTTTTCAAAAAAAAATGAAAGATTACGGTAGTGCTTGGCGTATTTTACGTTTGCCGTCTTTAACAGATCAGATTTATATTAAGGCACAACGTATACGTGGTTTACAAGAAAACGATGTTAGAAAGGTAGATGAAGGTGAAAAATCTGAATTTATTGGCATTATTAATTATGCTATTATGGCATTGGTGCAAATAGAAAAAGGCATTGTAGAACAACCAGATTTAGATGTTGCTGAGGCTGTAGAACTATACAATAAGCATATTACCATTACTAAAACATTAATGGAAAATAAGAACCATGATTATGGTGAAGCGTGGAGAGAAATGCGTGTTAGCTCTTTAACAGATCTTATTTTACAAAAGTTGTTACGTGTTAAGCAGATAGAAGATAACAAAGGAAAAACATTGGTTAGTGAAGGTATAGATGCTAACTATCAAGATATTATTAATTACTCTGTTTTTGCATTAATTCATTTAAGCGAGTAAAAATTATAAGCAAAAGTTAAAAGTTGCGTTGGCGTACTTTTAAGTTGTATTTTTTCAAATTTAATTATTGTATGAAGTTTTTAGTAGGTGTTAGTAGGGTTTTTGTAGGTATATTATTTATTATAAGCGGATTAATAAAACTTAATGATCCGGTTGGTTTTTCATTTAAACTAGAAGAATATTTTAGCGTAGGTGTTTTAAATATGCCTTTTTTTGAGCCACACGCATTATCAATCTCTATAGTAGTAGTAATTGTAGAAATATTACTTGGTATTATGCTCTTAGTTGGGTACAGACCAAAGCTAACTGTTTACAGCTTACTAGGAATGATTATCTTTTTTACCTTTTTAACGTTCTATTCTTTCTATTTTAATAAAGTAACAGATTGTGGTTGCTTTGGAGACGCTATAAAACTAACTCCCTTTCAGTCTTTTATTAAAGATGTAATACTTCTATTTTATATTCTACTTCTATTTTTTGGGCTTAAGCATATAAAACCTCTTTTTAATTTTAATGTTACAAGAGGTGTAGTTTTACTAGGCTTACTTGCTTGTGTGTTATTTGCAAATTATGTGCTAAACCATTTACCAGTTAAAGATTTTAGACCTTATAAAATTGGAGCTAATATAACAGAAGGTATGTCTGTACCAGAAGGTGCGCCAGAGCCAATTTTTGATTATGAGTGGAAGTTTAATGTAAATGGCGAAGAAAAAATATACGTTACCCAAGGAGATTACCCAAGTGTAGATGGCGAGTATGTAAGTGTAGAAACTACAGAAGTACAAAAAGGGTATGAGCCACCTATACATGATTTTACAATTGAAAAAGATGGTGAAGATTTTGCATCATCACTATTACAAGAAGATAAATTAGTAATGGTAATTGCATATGATTTGGCTAAAAGTAATTATGATGCTTTTACAGCAATAAAAACAGTTACAGACAAAGCAATTGCAAAGGGATACAAGGTTATAGGAATGTCAGCTTCTAATGGCGACTTTACTAGCCAAATTGTAAAAAAATACAATCTAGATTTTAGTTTTTATTTTACTGATGAGACTGCGTTGAAAACTGTAGTTCGTTCTAATCCGGCTGTTTTGGTTTTAGAAAAAGGTACAATCAAACAAAAAGTACACTACAATGATGTAGACGATTTAAAGTTTTAAAATGATTTTTAAAAGTAGAAAAGATAACTTGTTTAAAGGTGTGATAATAGTTGTAATACTATTATTATGCTTAATTCTTTTCTTTAGTATTTTTGATGAAGTTAAAACTATAAACCATATTGTTAGTATAGTAGTTAACGCTTTGGTGCTGTGCTTGTTGTTATGGGTTTTTTATGGTACAAGTTACAAGCTTACTTCTACTACTTTAAGTTATAAAAGTGGACCATTTAAAGGCGATATTGCTATTACAGATATACACCAAATCGTAAAGGGAAAAACACTTTGGGTTGGTTTAAAACCAGCAACAGCAAGCAAAGGACTAATTATAAAATACAATAAGTTTGATGAGGTTTACATAAGCCCAAAGACAAACGATAGCTTTATTACAGAAATATTAAAGCATAACAGTACTATAAAAATTATTGAAGCATAGCTATGGGAAACTTAGTAAGTGTTACACCAGAGATAAAAGAATTAGAACCTAAAATTTTAGTAGGTATAAAAAAAGAGGTTTCTGTGCTTACTATGGATAATGTTACACACTGGAAAAATTTTGTATCTAGAAAAGATGAAATAGTAAACCAAATAAAAGGCGAGTATTATTCGGTTCAAGATTATGGTAAAGAATACTCTTTTGTTAACTTTAACCCAGCAGCTACATTTAATAAGTGGGCAGCAATAGCTGTTACTAATGCAGAACAAGTACCTAATGGTATGCAAGTTTTAGAGCTTAAAGGTGGTTTATATGCAGTTTTTTTATACCAAGGTATGGCTAAAGATTTTTCTACAGCTTTTCAGTACATATTTACAGAGTGGTTACCAAAGACAGGTTACCAGCTAGACCAAAGACCACATTTTGAGTTTTTAGATGATAGATATTTGGGCGCAGCAAACCCAGATTCTGTAGAAGAAATTTGGATACCAATAAAAAACAAAAAACATTAAATTTTTATCAGCTTATGTCCTTTTTTTTAAGGATTAGGCAGTTATTTGTTACTAATGCAAAATCATTAAGTGATACAAATATTATATACTATATTTGATACTTAAAATTGATAGTAAACTCATAAAACACATAAAAAATGAGAGCAAAAATAGTTGCAGGTAACTGGAAAATGAATAAAACCCTAACCGAAACAAATGCATTGTTAGCAGAATTATCTGGTAAATTACCAGACACAGATGCAGAGGTTATGGTAGCACCAACGTATGTAAATTTAGCAGCGGCAGTAGAAGACGTAAAATCATCAACAATACAAGTAATTGCACAAAATATGCACTTTGCAGATAATGGTGCATATACAGGAGAAATTTCTGCAGATATGTTGTTAGATATTGGCATAAACACTGTAATTATTGGTCACTCTGAACGTAGAGCTTATTTTGGCGAAACTGATGAAATCTTAGCTAAAAAAGTAATTAAAGCGTTAGAAAAGAATTTACGCGTTGTTTTTTGTTTTGGTGAAGAGTTAGAAGACCGTAAGTCAGACAACCACTTTAATATTGTGGCGTCTCAATTAAAAAATGCTCTTTTTAATTTAAAGCCAGAAGCTTGGTCTAACATTGTTTTAGCCTATGAGCCTGTATGGGCAATTGGTACAGGTGAAACTGCATCTCCAGAACAAGCACAAGAAATGCACGCATTTATTAGAAAAACAATAGCAGATGAGTATACTACAGAAATTGCAGAAGCTGTATCTATTTTATACGGTGGTAGTGTAAAACCTGCAAATGCTAGAGAAATTTTTTCTAAAGCAGATGTAGATGGTGGCTTAATTGGTGGAGCAGCACTAAAAGCAGACGATTTTATTGCTATTATAGACGCAATATAAAGTACCTTTGCACTTCTAAAAAAAGTTTACAAATACGTACATAATGGCAGATTTAGTCTATATAGAATACAATTTTACAGTTGCACCATTGCAACCAGCATCAGACATATTAATTGCGCAATTGGGCGAAGTTGGGTTTGATAGTTTTGTAGAAAATGAAGAAGGAGTACAAGCATATATTTTAAAGGATCTTTGGACAGAGGAGAAGGTGAAAAATGTGCAAATATTATCTAATGAAAATTTTGATATTAGCTTTAACTTTAAAGAAATAGAACAACAAAACTGGAATGCAGAGTGGGAAAAAAACTTTGAAAAAATTGTAGTAGATGACGTTTGTACTGTACGTGCACCTTTTCATGAAAAACCAAATACCAAGTTTGATATTGTTATAGAACCAAAAATGAGTTTTGGTACGGGACATCATGAAACTACACATATGATGTTGCAACATATTTTAGAACATGATTTTACAGGAAAATCTGTTTTAGATATGGGCAGCGGAACAGGTGTTTTGGCAATTTTAGCAGCAATGAAAAATGCAGGTTCTGTAGATGCTATTGACATAGATAACTGGTGTTATTTAAATGCTTTAGAAAATAAAGAGCGTAATAATTGTAGCCAAATAAATGTTTTTGAGGGAGATGTTAGCTTGCTTAAAGACCAGAAGTACAATATTATTATAGCTAATATTAATAGAAATATATTATTAGCAGATATACCTGCGTATGCAAAGTGTTTAACTAAAGATGGTATTTTATTTTTAAGCGGATTTTATAAAGAAGATATCCCGGTAATTACAGAAAAATGTAATGAAGTAGGTTTAAAGTTTGAAAAAAATCTGGAAAAAAATAATTGGGTTGCCGTAAAATATGTATTTTAGTTAGTATAAATGTTAGAAGATTATGAGTAATCAGGAAAAATATTTAGAAGAACTTTTAGTTGAAGAAGAGGTAGCAAACAATAATGAAATAGTGTTGTTTAATGATGATGTAAATACTTTTGATCATGTGATAGACACACTGGTAGATGCTTGCGACCATACACCAATACAGGCAGAACAATGTGCTTTTTTGGTGCATTACAAAGGTAAATGTACCGTTAAAACCGGTTCATATAAAGATTTAGAACCAAGATGTAGCAAACTATTACAAGCAGGTTTAAGTGCAGAAATAGTTTAGTTTACAAGAATTTCATCAACAAAAACCCAGCTTTTGCCTCCAGGATTTGGATGCCAAGCTGGGTTTTTTGTTATATTGACTACTTCAACTTTTACATATTTAGCCACTGTTTTATCAAAAGTTATATCGTAAAAAGAAATGGCATCATCTACATATTTTTGGGGAACAGGGAGTTTTACTGTTTTTATAAGAGTGTAATCTTTATTGTTAGTACTTGTCCATACTTTGTAACCAATAGGATTAAATATCCAGCTAGTAGGTTTAGTTAAAGAACCAACAGAAACTGTACTTATCTCTTTAGGTTCATTAAAAGCAATGGTTGCATTTAAGTTTTCTCCTTGGTATGCTAACCATAAACCATCCTGAAAGTTTATAGAACCTCTTTTTAAATCTTTTAAAGAATTTGCCCCATCTCCTTTGTAATTTTCATGAGGTTTTTTATCTAACCAAATAGAATCTAATTTTAAGCCACTTTTTTTTATGTTAGCAGTTACAACGCTACTTTGTTTCCAATCTTTTTTATGGGCATAAAACTTTATGGTTTTGGAGTCTGTAAGTTTAATAGGAGCAGTATACTTAGTAGATGTAGTGTCTGGCTCAGTACCGTCTAAAGTGTAAAATATGTTTGCAGTTTTAAAAACGTGCGTAAGTTCTACATCAATTTCAGTATTAAAAAAATCTGTAGCATTTACTATAAACGGATTGTTAAGTACTGCGTCATTAAAAATAGTATCAGATAAATGTTTTGTAACAAGCTGTGGTTTGTCTTTTTGCAAATTAGCTAGTTCACTGTTTTGTATTGCAGTTTGGTATAAGTATACTTTTTTTAGCTTTTGTAATTTTTTTAAATGTTTAAAAATATCACTAGTAACAGCTGTGCCATATAAATTTAAGGACTCTAAAAACTCTAATTTTTCAACCTCCTCTAAAGCTTTAGATGTTATTTTTGTTTTCTGTAGCTGTAATTTTACAATATTTTTAAAGTTGGGCAGTAGCATTGCCATATCATCATTAAAATCTGTAAAACCTAAATTAAGCTCCACAATATTATCTGCATAATCTTCTAATTTTTTAATATCTTTACTAGTAATTCCTTTTCTGTTAGCAAGGGTTACAATTAATAAAGGACTTTTTTCTGATAGCGGAAGAATGCTAAATCCGTTTGCATTCATTTTAGCTACCCATTCTAAGGGCACCGGATCTAAACTTGCAGTAAGTATACCAATAGATGTAGTGTCTTTTTCTAAAGTTTTTAAAATAGCTTTTGTTTGTGCAGTGGTGTTAGTTTCATTTACAGTACAATCAAAACAATTGTTGTTTTTCATCCACCATTCTAATAAGTTTATTTCTTCTGCTGTTAGCTGTACTTTTCCTTTTGGAGGCATATGCAGTTTATCTTCTATTGGCATATGTATTCTTCCTAATAGTGAGGCTTGTTCTCCGTTTATAGAATCTAAAACACTACCATTTTCACCTCCAGCCAATATAAAGGTTTTACTGGTAAGTATAAGTTCTCCTTTTGCTTTGTTTGCATTGTGGCAGCTAACGCATTTGGTATCTAAAATAGGCTGTACAACATCTTTATATACCTTAGCTTTATTAATATCTGTAATAGCTACTTCTTTGCTAGATTTATCTTGAAAAAGAAAATCATCTCCGTGAGTCATATTTCCTCCTAAATGACCTGTAATACCAAGTAAAGCAAGTGTAATTATAAATATAGGAAAGAAAATTTTTGAGCTCCATTTTTGATGTAAAGTGCGTAAAATAAATAACAGCACACTACAAACAGTAAGCGCAACAGCCATCCATTTATGTCTAGATAATGCTTGCTCATCATAGCCGCCATTATCACCTAAAAGCCATCCTGTTCCTAAAGAAAATAGAGCAGTAATAGCAGCTAAGCCCAATGCCAGTTTAGCAATGTCTGTTTCCTTAGATTTTTTAATTTTTAAATAAATTTCTAATATAAAAGCAAAACTTAGTATGCCTATTGGAAGGTGTACAAATAAAGGGTGTAAATTTCCTATGTGGATGTATAGTGTGTGTATCTGCTGCATTATTCTACTATAATTTCGTCAATAAAAAACCAAGGGATATTATTGGCACCAGAATGCCAATTTGGTATGCCATTTAAGCTTTTAACTACAATGGTAAGTGCATTGTATGTTTTAGGAGTAATGGGTACTTCTGTAAAGTTTACATTTGCGCCACTAAAACTTTGTTTGCTAGCTTCTTTATTTACTAGCTCTCCTATAATTGTATTGTTGTTTTTAATACTAATATGTTCTGGAGCAAAAATCCAGTCTCCTTGGGCAGTTAATGTATGTAATGTTATTTTAGAGAGCAATAAAGGTTTGTCTAAAATTATATTAAAACTAATCTCTTTTGCATTAAAACCTAACCAAGCATTATTTTTTTTGAATTGAGGGTAACCACTTTTTAAATCTGTAAGACTAGCAGCACCATTGGCAGAATAGGTACTACTAGGCTCAGGAAAAATACGTATTGCTGCACTTGAGATATTATGTTTTATTTTTTTTACCTGTAGCTTAACAGTCTCACTCTCTTTATAATCTGTATGAAAAGCTTTAACAGTTATTGTAGATGATTTTTCTATTCTTAAAGGAGATTTCAGTGTTTTAGACTGCTGAGTAATGCTACTATTATCTTCTGTATATTTTAGTGTTGTGTTTGCTAAAACACTAGAAAAATGAATAGTAGCATTGTTTTTAAAAAATATAGAATCTACGGTAAAGTTTGGGGAAACTAGCTGTATTTCTTTAGTTTGTGCATAGTTGGGTTTCTTGTTTTTAGCACAAGAAAATCCAACTATAAAAATTAATATGTATATTATTTTTTTCATAGAATTAATTAGACTCTAGTTAATTTTATTGGGTATGTTTTACCAGAGTTCCATTGTGCTACATAAAGGTTTTCATCATCATCTATACAAACGTCATGTGGATTTTTAAATACCTTTATGGCTTGTTGTATTGGCTGCAAAGTACCATCATTGTTATACTTTGGCTTAGTACCACCAGGAGCAGAAACTAATTTGTTTTCACTATTTAAGATAGATACAAAACCTGTATCCATTGCGCCATCTCCAGACCAAATAGTGGCTGTGTAAATATTGTTTTTATGTATTACAGGTCTGCAAACAAAAGCACCAGGTAGGTGTATTGTATTTATGTAATCGCCCTGCATACTAAAACGTTTAAACTTATTTTCCATACGGTCAGTAATTAGTAATGTAGGTGCTGCATTGTTGCGCGTATCTATAGTAATACCGTGTGCATTACCAAATAAATGATCTTCTTTTCCTTTACCTCCAAAAATATTTAATAGCTCACCTTTTTCATTGTAATGTAAAATATGTTGTGCTCCGTAGCCATCTGTAATATAAACATCGCCATTAGCAGCAATAGCAGTTTCTGTAGGAATGTACTCTGTTATATCTTTATAACTACCATAGCCTTTAGGAAACTTAAAAATTTGTACAACTTTACCTTTAATGGTTGTTTTTATTACTTCATGGCGGTTATTGTCTGCTATGTACAAAAAGTCTTCTCCGTTTTCTATATTTAATGTTAGTCCGTGTGCGCCAGGAAACTCGGTGCCCCAAACTTCAATTAAATTCCCAGATTTATCATAAACTATTACATTGTTTTTGGTGTGGTCTGTAAGTAAAATAATTCTTCCTTTAGAATCTTGTACCATTTCATGGCAGTTTTCTACAGGGTAGTAATTAGAGTTTAGTGCACCCCAATTTAAGTCTATTTTATATTTAAAATTGCCATGACCAATTATGGCATCTTTATAGGGCTGCATAGCTTGTAAAGCAGGTGTACTTAAAAAAAGCCCTGCACTAGCTAAGCTAGAGTTTTGTATAAAAGTTCGTCGGTTCATAAGTTGGTTAAAGTAGATGGTTGGTACTATGGTTTAAGATAAAATATCTTTAATAACGTGGCCTTCTACATCTGTTAATCTAAATCTACGACCTTGATATTTATAGGTTAACTTTTTATGATCTATACCTAATAAATGCATCATTGTGGCCTGAAAATCGTGTACATGAACCGGGTTTTTAACAATGTTATATCCAAAATCATCTGTTTCACCATAACTAATGCCTGGTTTAATACCGCCACCGGCCATCCACATTGTAAAACTTCTTGGGTGGTGATCTCTTCCGTAATTATCTGCTGTTAATATTCCTTGTGAGTAGTTGGTTCTTCCAAACTCGCCTCCCCAAACAATAAGCGTATCTTCTAATAAACCACGTTGTTTTAAATCTGCTACAAGCGCAGCAGAGGCTTGGTCTACATCTTTAGCTTGCTTTTCTATAGCGCCTGGTAAATTATCATGTTGGTCCCAACCCATATGGTACAACTGTATAAAACGTACATCTTTTTCGGCTAGTTTTCTTGCTAGCAAACAGTTTGCAGCATAAGTGCCAGGTATTTTTGCATCTGAGCCATACATTTTATAAATATAATCTGGCTCATCATCAATATTCATAACATCAGGTACAGAGGTTTGCATTCTGTATGCCATTTCATATTGAGAAATTCTACTTTGTATTTCAGGATCTCCAAACTCCTCATATTGCTTTTCATTTAAGGCTGCTAATTTATCTAAAATAGCACGTTTGGTGTCTTTAGTAGTTCCTTTAGGGTCATTTAAATATAATACAGGATCTTTGGCTGCCCTAAATTGAACACCTTGGTGTAACGAGTGTAAAAACCCGTTGCCCCACAGTCTGGTATATAAAGGCTGACCTTGAGGTCTTCCGCTACCTCTAGATAATAATACTGTAAAAGCAGGTAGGTTATCATTTTCACTACCAATACCATAACTTAACCAAGAGCCAATACTAGGTCTACCGGGTTGTTGTGATCCTGTTTGAAAAAACGTTACTGCTGGGTCATGATTAATTGCTTCAGTATGCATAGATTTTATAAAACACAAATCATCTACCATTTTAGCGGTGTAAGGCAGTAAATCACTAATCCAAGTTCCATTTTTACCGTACTGTTTAAAATCAAATTGGGAGCCAACCAACGGAAACTTATCTTGCCCAGATGTCATACCAGTTAAACGTTGCCCGTTTCTAATAGATTCTGGTAAATCTTCACCTCGGCGTACATTTAAAAGTGGTTTATAATCAAACAACTCTAATTGAGACGGACCACCACTTTGAAACAAATAAATGACTCTTTTTATTTTTGCAGGATGATGCAAACTACTTAAAGCGCCTTTAGAACCGCTTATTGAATTTGCTGGTGTTAATATTCCAGCTTCACTTTTATTAAAAAAGCTACAACCCATTAATGATGCTAAAGCGGTGCCACCGACTCCTAAAGCTGCTTTGCCTAAAAAGTTTCTACGGTTTAGGATTAACGATCTTTCTTCTAGTATTTTTTTCTCGCTCATAACTATCCTTTGGTTATAGTTTCATCTAAATTTAAAATGGTATGCGCTGTTAAAGACAAAGCAGCTAAATTATCTGCAGTAATAGAAGCATCAACTTTATAAGAGCCAATAGCTAAATACTCATCTGTATTAATTTCGTTACTTTTTACTCTGTTTAACATATCATTATAATGGTTGGTAAGTTCTGTAACCTCTGTTTCATCTGGTAGTCTAGATGTAGAAGATTGAAAAATGTATGAAATTTGTTTTTCGATACTTGTCTCTTTTTTAATTGCATTAGCAGCTAACACACGTGCAGCCTCAATAAGTTGTGGGTCATTTAATAACACCAATGCTTGCAACGGAGTGTTGGTTTCTTGCCTTTTTACGGAACATAAATCTCTAGAGGCAGCATCAAAAGTTATCATACTTGGTGGAGGTACTGTACGTTTCCAAAATGTATACAAACTTTTACGGTACAAATCTTTTCCTTCGCTTAAAACGTAAGAAGATGTACTACCGCCGCCGCCACCTGTGGTTTCTTCCCAAATACCTTCTGGCTGGTATGGTTTAACGCTTGGGCCACCAATTTCTTTATTTAGTAGTCCGCTTACAAAAAGGGCTTGGTCTCTTATCATTTCTGCTGACAAACGTATTCTTGGTCCACGTGCTAACCATTTGTTTTCTGGATCTTTCTCTAAAGCTTCTTTACTAATTACAGTACTTTGCTGGTAGGTTTTAGAAAGCGCCATAAGTTTTAGCATTTTTTTAGTGTCCCAACCGCTATCTCTAAATTGTAAGGCCAAATAATCTAACAATTCTGGGTGTGTGGGTAATGCTCCTTGGTTACCAAAATCATAAGAACTAGCCACAATGCCAGTGCCAAACATACGTTGCCAAAAACGGTTAACAGCAACTCTGGCAGTTAAAGGATTATCTTTATGAAATAGCCATTTTGCTAATCCAAGTCTATTTCTTTCAAACCCTTCTGGGTAAGCTAAAATAGTCTCTGGAGTATCTGGATATACTTTTTCTCCGTGCTGATCATACAAGCCTCTGTTAAGAATATATGCCTGTCTAGGAGTTTTCATCTCTTGCATAACCATTACAGGAACTTCTTTTATGTCTGATTTTTGTAATTGTACAAAATCTAAAACTTCATTTTTTTCTTTCTCTGTAATTGTAATGTATGGTTTAGGAATTACTCCAGAACCACCGTTTACCAATCCGTCTTCATCTATATTATTAAAAAAGCTAAAGAATGAGAAATGTGCTTTTTGACTAATAGGATCATATTTATGGTCATGACAACGGGCACACTCTAATGTTAACCCTAAAAAAGCAGTACCAAAAGTTGTAATACGGTCTTCTACATATTCTACTCTGTATTCTTCTGGGATTACTCCGCCCTCATAAGTAATTTTATGGTTACGATTAAAACCTGTTGCTAAAACTTGCTCTAGAGATGCATCCGGAATTAAATCTCCTGCTAGTTGGTCTGTAACAAATTTATTGTATGGCATATTTTTGTTAAAAGCATTAATAACCCAATCTCTCCAAGGCCACATAATACGCTCAAAATCATCTTGGTAGCCATGTGTATCTGCATAACGGGCAATATCCATCCATTCTGCTGCCATATTTTCTGCATAATCTTGTGATGCTAGCAGCTTATCTACCACTTTTTCATACGCATTTGCAGAAGTATCTTGTAAAAAATTATTAATGTCTTTTGTAGATGGTGGCAAGCCAGTTAAGTCAAAATAAACCCTACGTAATAATTTTTCTTTTGGGGCTTGCTCAGAAGGTTGTAAGTTGTTTTCTTCTAATTTTTGGTAAATAAAGTTATCTATTTCATTATTTCCCCAAGTATCTTTAGTTTTAGGTACATTTTTATTTTTAGGAGGTGTAAAAGCCCAATGATCTTTATATTCTGCACCTTGTTCTACCCATTTTTTTAAAATAGTTTTTTCATACTCGGTAAGTATCAAATTAGATTCTGGAGGTGGCATTATACTCCCTGGGTCTTTAGAGTAAATACGGTCTAGCATTCCACTTTTTTCTGTGTCTCCTGGCACAATAGCATAATGGTCTAAGTTTTCTCCCAAAGCTTTATAAGCCTCCTCTGGTGAAACCATAGAAAAATTACCTTCTACAGCATTTTTATCTGGCCCGTGGCAAATAAAACATCTATCAGATATAATAGGTTTTACGTGAAATGTAAAGTCTATTACATCAGGTATTGCTGCAGTGCCATTTTCTGCTATAGCAACCTCAGAATATTTGTTTTCTGTTTTGCAACTAGTGGCACCAATAGTAATAAATGCGGCAAGAGCTATTTTTGCTACATTATTTTTTTGATATAAAAACCAATTAGATAATATCATAATTTTTAAGAATCAGCTAGTTTATTGTTCTTAAATATTGTTATTCTTTAAATTATTAGCAATAAAAATCGACCAGTAACTTGTAACAATAGCTTAATAAATACAAAATGAAAACCTAACAGCTTTTTCTTAAAAATTGAAATTTATGCGCGTCCTAAAAGTGTTTCTTTTACATCATTAATGTAACTACGTCCAATTGTGTAGCGTATGCCGCCAATTTCTAAACTATTACCTTCTATAGTGTCTACTTTAGAGATAGATATGGTATAAGACCTATGTATTCTTATAAATTTATCACTAGGTAATTCGTCTGTAAAACTGCTTAAAGTTCTGTGTATAATGTATTTATCTGATTTTGTTTTTATGCGTATGTAATCCTTTAAACTTTCAATTACCATAATGTCATCTAACACTATTTTTTGCAACTTCTTTTTATCTACCTTAATAAAAATACTAGGGTTTTCTGCAACTGTATTGGTAGTTGTGGTTTTTGTAGTGTTACCTTGTTTTAATTTTATAATACGCTGTACTGCTTGTAAAAACCTAGGAAACGGTATAGGTTTAACCAAATAATCTATAGCTTGTAGTTCATAACTAGTAAGTGCATACTCTTCATGTGCGGTTGTCATTACTACCATTGGCATAGATTGCAAACTTTTTAGAAAATCTAACCCATCTAATATGGGCATATTAATATCTAAAAAAATAATATCAATTTCGTTATTTTGAACAAAAGTAGTTGCAGCAACCGCATTAGAGAATGTTTCTACTAACTCTAATTCTTGTATTTGTGAAACATAATTTTTTAAAACATTTATAGCCAACGGTTCATCATCAACAATTATGGTTCTTAATTTAATCATACTTTAAGTTTTAGAATTACATTAAACATATTATCTTTTTCATAAATAGAGAGGTGGTAATCTTCTTTTTTATACCCTAGCTCTAAGCGTTTTTTTAAATTGCTTAGTCCAATACCACCACTTCTAATAGGTATTAAACTGTCTGCACTTTGTTCGGGTATGGTATTAGATACCTTAAAATGAAGTAAATCTTCACTAACCTTTACATCTATATCTATTACCATATCTCCTATGTTTTTACTGGCTCCGTGCTTAAAACAATTTTCTATTACAGGAATTAATAACATAGGAGAAATACGTTTGCCTTCTAAATCACCAGAAATACTAATGTTTATATTTAAAGACTCATCAAAACGTAAACGTTCTAGGTCTAAATAGTTTTGTATACAGTCTAGCTCACTTTTTAGGTCTTGTTTGTTTTTTTTGGTAGCGTACAACAAGTAGCGCATTAGTTCAGATAGTTTTAATATAACCTCAGGAGCTTTATCAGACTTTTCTAAAGTTAATGAATATATATTGTTTAGTGTATTAAAAAAGAAATGCGGAGAAACCTGTGAACGTAAAAAACGCAATTCTGTACTAAGTTGTCTTTTTTCTAATTCGTGTAGTTTGCTGTGTTCTTTAAGCCAATCTATAGTAAGTTTTATGGCTGCTACAAAAGAGGAAACATATAGCTCACCAACCATCATTGTAGTGGCGTAATTAAGTGTTAGGCCTTTTAGTTCCTCTGGTCCTTCTGGCCATACATTTGGACCTATAAAATAATAGGTTAAAGAGTATTTAACCAATAACATTAAAAATAGTGTTGCAATAACTAAAAACGTGTAACTAATGTATTTTTTCTTAAAAACAAATTTGGGCATTAAGTAATACACATTAAAATAGGCAATAGCCATATGTATAGGAAAACCTATAAGATTCATACGCAATGAGAGCATAAAATCTTGGTGAATGTTACTATACCTTAAGCTGTTAAAAATAAAGTATATAACCCAAAAAATTATATGGTGTTTGTAGTTTATTTCAAAGCTTTTAGAAGAATTCTTGTTTAAAAAAGAATCTACATCTGTGTTTATACTCATTGGTTAAGTTTGGCTGTTTTTTTGTCGGTACTATTAAAGCGTTTAGCATTTAGCTATCGTTATTGGTCTAAAATTATTTCTATTACAAATAAAAAAAGGAATATTTATAAAGTGTTGCTATGCAGTTTAAAAACTAGATATAGCATTTTACCAAACACGCAAAATAGAACGTCTGAAAATTATAAAAAATAATTTAATTAGCAACTAAATTATATTAACGTTAAAAAAAAGTTACTAATAATAAAGAATATGAATATAGAACCTTCTATAAAAATTAAGAGAATTATAGCTATTTTTCTTTTCCTAACGTATTTATGCTGCGCGTCTTTATTAGCGCAAAATACACCTAAAAAATATATAGCACACAAGGCATTAAATAGTTTAGAAATAGATGGTTTAGCTAATGAGGAGTCTTGGGAAAATGCTAAATGGACAACCGAATTTATAGATATTGAAGGTGATAAAAAAGCAACGTATAAAACTAGAGTAAAAATGCTTTGGGATGATACTTATTTGTATTTCTTTGCTTTGTTAGATGAGCTTCATATATGGGGCGATATTACAAAAAGGGATGCAGTTATTTTTCATAATAATGACTTTGAAATTTTTATAGATCCGCCTGGTACCACCCATAATTATATGGAGTTAGAGATAAACGCACTAAATACAGTATGGGATTTGTTGTTAACAAAAACATATAGTCAAGGTGGTGCTGCCATTAATAATTGGGATATAAACGGATTAAAAACTGCCGTGCATATTAACGGAACTTTAAACAACGCTAATGATACAGATAAAAGCTGGTCTACAGAAATTGCTATTCCTTGGAAATCACTTTTTGAACCCTCTAAAATAGCAGAAATACCAGTGAATAATTTTTGGCGTATAAATTTTTCTAGAGTACAATGGCAACATAGTTTAATAGATGGTAAGTATGTTAAAAAGAAAGATGCTAATGGCAAAGCTTTACCAGAGTATAATTGGGTTTGGTCTCCACAAGGCGTAATTAATATGCATAAACCTAACACATGGGGATATGTTTATTTCTCTGATAAAACTAAGGAAAATATAAATTGGAGCATTCCAAAGGATGAGCATATAAAATGGTATTTGTATAAAGTGTTTTTAAATTATGTAGAAAATAATAATGAAAAAGAGATACAAGACAAATCTATATTAGGAGCTTTAGTGAGTCCAAAATTAGAGAAGCATAAAACCGGATTTAACATCTGGGTAAAAAGTCCTTTTACAAACAAAATATTAGTAATTAAAGAAGATGGTAAATTTAGTAGTAATGAAGCAGAATAAGGTATTTTTAAGGGTAATAAGTGTTCTTTTACTTTGCTCTTTATTTTTTTCTTGTGAAGAGAAAAAACAAGATAAGAATGTAGTAGAAATGCAAGATGCTGTAACAGATAGTTTTACATTTTGGACTTGGATTTCGGCCAGTAATGAAAAAGAAGATACTGCTTACCAAGAGGAATTTGCTAAATATAGCGCAAACGGAATTACAGATGTGCTAATTAATACAGGTACAGATCCAGAGTTGTTAAAAAGAATAGTTCCTTTTGCAAAAAAAGAAGGGTTAAATGTACACGCTTGGATGTTTACTGTAAACAGGCCAGGAGATGCTACTGCAGAACAACACCCAGAGTGGTACGCGGTTAGTAGAAATGGTAAGTCTTGTTTTGATGAGCCACCATATGTAGGGTATTACAAATGGTTGTGCCCAACAAGAAAAGAGTCTAAAGCACATATATTAAGTTTGGTAGAAGGTTTGGCAAAGGTTGAAGATGTAGCAAGTGTACATTTAGATTATATTCGTTATTCAGATATTTTTTTACCAATTGGGTTACTACCAAAATACAATTTAGAACAAGAAGTAGAGTTACCTGAGTTTGATTTTTGTTACTGTGACGTATGCGTAGCAGAGTTTGAAAAGGAGCACCATAAAAACCCTAAGGAGTCTAAAAATCCAGCTATAGATATGGAGTGGAAACAATTTAGGTTAAATAAAGTAAAAGCTATTGTAGATGAAGCTTATACCATAGCGCATAATAACAATAAAATATTAACCGCAGCAGTATTTCCTTACCCAGAAATGGCAGACCATATGGTTCGCCAACGTTGGGATAAATGGAATGTAGATAAAGTACTACCAATGATTTATCATAACTTTTACAATGAAGAAATAGATTGGATTGGTTATGCAACAGGACAAGGTGTAAAAGACCTTAAAAATTCTAATACAGAGCTGCATACTGGTATTTATGTGCCAAATATGTCTGTTTCAGATTTAGAAAAAGCAATTCTATTAGCAAAAGATAATGGAGCAAAAGGAGTCTCTATCTTTGATGGTAATGCACTTACAGATGAGCAATATGCGGTAATAAAAAAACTAAGTAAGAAATTTAATTAAACGTATTTCATTTTGAAAAAACTTAACTACCACATAACCATTTTTCTACTGTTATTAATGTTTGGTTGTACAACTAAAAAAGAAAAAAAATTTACAGAAGAAGAAATTAATATTATTCCTAAGCCTGTATTTACAGAGTTACATAAAGGTAGTTTTAGTTTTAATGGAAATACAAAATTGGTTGCAAGCACAAAAAATGAACAAAAATTATTAGCGTCTTTTTCTCAAAAGTTTAAACAAGTCTCAGGTGTAAAATTAGCTGTGGTAGCTAGTGCTCCTTCTTCTAATTTTTTACAGTTTAAAATTGTAGATTCATTACCTTATGAAGGCTATAATTTAGTAATTAATTCTAATCATATAACCGTATCTGCAAAAACGTATTCTGGTTTTGTATATGGATTAGAAACTATAAAACAGTTACTTCCTGCTAGTATAGAGAGTGCAAACTTTGTGCAAAAAGAGTGGGTAGTTCCAGCAATAGAAATTAAAGATAATCCTCGTTTTAAATGGCGCGGACTAATGTTAGATGTGTCTAGACATTTTTTTGAGGTAGATTATATTAAAAAAACGTTAGACCGTATGGCAATGCTAAAAATGAATACATTTCATTGGCATTTGGTAGATGATCAAGGATGGAGAATAGAAATTAAAAAATATCCAAAACTAACGTCTGTTGGTGGTTATAGGGTAAACCAAGAGGATAAAGGATGGAACGCTAGACCAAATGCACCTTTAGGAACAAAAGCTACTTACGGAGGTTTTTATACGCAAGAGCAAATAAAAGAAGTAGTAGCCTATGCAAAAGAAAGAGGTATAACTGTAGTGCCAGAAATAGAAATGCCAGCACACGTTAGTAGTGCAATAGCTGCATACCCAGAGTTTTCTTGTTTAGGAGAGCAAATTATGGTTCCGTCTGGTGGTGTTTGGCCAATTACAGATATTTACTGTGCTGGTAAGGAAGAAACATTTACTTTTTTAGAAGATGTATTAACAGAGGTTATGGAGTTGTTTCCGTCTAAATATATACACATTGGCGGAGATGAAGCTACAAAAACCAATTGGAAAACTTGTACACATTGTACCTCTAGATTACAAACAGAAGACTTAGCAAATGTAGATGAATTGCAGAGCTATTTTATTAAAAGAATAGAACGTTTTATAAGTTCTAAAAATAGGGTTTTAATTGGTTGGGATGAAATTTTAGAGGGCGGTTTGGCTCCAGGAGCAACCGTTATGAGTTGGCGTGGTGTAAAGGGCGGTCTAGAGGCATCTGCAGAGGGGCATAATGTTGTAATGACACCTGGTACGCATTGTTATTTTGATCATTACCAAGGAAATCAAGATCAAGAACCTTTAGCATTTGGTGGTTATACTCCGCTTAGCAAAGTATATGAGTTTAACCCAGTGGTAGATAAAATGACTCCAGAGCAGGAAAAACACGTGTTAGGCGGACAAGCAAATTTGTGGGCAGAGTATATACCAACAGAACAACAGTCCGAGTATATGATATTTCCTAGACTGGCTGCTATGTCTGAGGCTCTGTGGACACCAACGACACATAAAAACTGGGCTAATTTTTCAGGTAGAGTAAAAGAGCTGTTTAAGCGTTATGATGTTATGGGTGTTAACTATGCTAAAAGTGCTTATCAGGTAACTACAGATACTAAAGTTGATATAGAAAAAGGTGAATTATCAATCTTATTAAAAAATGAATTTCCAGATTCAGATATTAGATACTCCGTAGATGGTTCTTTGCTTTCACAGTCATCTTCACAATATCAAAATACAATTCAACTAAATAAAACAGCTACGTTAAAGGCTGCAATGTTTAAAAATAATAAACAAGTAGGGCCAACCTTAACTAAAGAGTTTAATTACCATAATGCGGTTGGTAAATATGTGGTTTATAACACTAAGTATCATAAAAATTACCAAGGAGAGCAACAGCTTGGTTTGGTAAATGTATTAAGAGGATCTAAAAATTTTCACGACGGACAGTGGCAAGGTTGGTTGGGTAATAATATGGATGTGGTAATAGATTTTGATGTAGAAACAGCGTTTTCTGCAGTAACAGTTGGTACACTAGAAAATCAAAGTTCAGGAATTTATTTTCCTTTAAAAATAGAAGTCTTTACATCAGAACATAGAAAAAAGTTTACCAAAGTTGCAGAGGTTACTAGACCATTTAAAGTAAGCAATGCATCAGAATTAAAAGATTTTAAAATCAATTTTAAACCAACTAAAGCTAGGTACATAAAGGTGGTGGTAACTAATTTAAAAAGTCCGCCTAATGGCGGTGGTGCTTGGTTGTTTGTAGATGAAATTATTGTAGAATAGAATTATGAGTATAAAATTTAAAATTTTAAGTATTGTTTTAGTTGTAGTAAGTTTTGCCTTTGGTCAACAACCTGTAGACTACGTAAATCCATTTATAGGAACCTCTAATTTTGGAGCAACAAATCCTGGAGCAATTGCGCCAAGAGGTATGGCAAGTGTATCTCCTTTTAATGTAGCAGTACAAAAAGATGCTGGTTGGCTGTCTAACCCTTATGTTAAACAATACAATTTTTTAACAGGATTTACGCACGTAAACTTAAGTGGAGTTGGTTGTCCAGATTTGGGAGTTATTTTAACTATGCCAACTACAGGAGATTTAAAAACAAACCATATGCAATACGGAACCACTTACACAGATGAGGTTTCTAAAGCAGGCTATTACTCAGTTAACTTATCTAAATACAATATAAAAACAGAACTAACTGCAACAACAAGAGTAGGAGTGTCTAGGTATACATTTCCAGCAGGAGAATCTAACATACTTTTAAATTTAGGACTTGGCTTAACTAATGAGCAAGGCGCAACGGTAAAAGTGGTATCTAATACAGAAATTGAAGGAATGCGCACAGTTGGCTCTTTCTGTTACAATAGTCCAGAACAGGCTTACCCAGTATATTTTGTTGCTAAATTTTCTAGTCCAGCAGATGAGTTTGGAGCTTGGAAAAAACCATACAAATATAATGGAGTAGAAGCACAATGGATGGGGTACAATGGTAAAACTAGACTAATGAAAGGCTTTACAAGAGAAGTTGTAGGTGATAGTATTGGTGCTTATATGCGTTACAATTTTAAAAAGAAAACCACTGTTGAGGTAAAAATTGGTGTGTCTTACGTAAGTATAGAAAATGCTAGGGAAAATTTAGAAAAAGAAACAGCTAATAAAAATTTTGATGATGTATATGCCACCACAAAAGCGGCATGGAACAAGACTTTGTCTACTGTAGAGGTAAAAGGAGGTTCTGCAGATGATAAAACAATATTTTATACAGCTTTATACCATACACAAATACATCCAAATACTTTAAATGATTATAATGGAGATTATCCTGAGATTGCAACAGGTAAAATAGGAAATACCAAAGGCACTAGATACACCGTTTTTTCGCTTTGGGATACCTACAGAAATTACCATCCTTTAATGAGTACATTGTACCCAGAGCAACAATCTAATATGGTAAATAGTATGTTATCTATGTACAAAGAAAATGGTTGGTTGCCCAAATGGGAGTTAAATTCTACAGAAACTTTTACAATGGTAGGTGATCCTGCGCCAGTTGTAATAGCAGATACATATTTGCGCGGTATTAGAGATTTTAATGTAGAGGAGGCTTATGCAGCAATGGTAAAAGGAGCTACAGAATTAGACAATAATCCGTTACGACCAGGTAATAAAGAGTATTGGAAAAATGGATATTTAAGTGTAAACGGAGGAGCTGAAGGTCCTGTTTCTACAACTGAAGAATATAATATAGCAGATTTTGCCATTTCTCAACTAGCAAAAGAATTGGGTAAAAAGGCAGACTATAAAAAGTTTTATAATCAATCTTTATCCTATAAAAAATTATTTGATAGTAAGTTAAAACTACTAAGACCTAAAAATAGTGATGGTAGTTGGTACACACCTTTTGATCCGTATAAAGGTGCAAATTTTGAGAAAAATGTGGGTTATATAGAAGGTAATGCTTGGCAATATGCCTTTATGGTTCCCCACGATATTAAAGGCTTAATGAAGCTAATGGGCGGTAAAAAACAATTTGTATCTCACCTAGATTATATTTTTGATAATAACCAGTTTGATATGGCTAATGAGCCAGATATTGCTTATCCTTTTTTATATAACTACAGCAAAGGAGATGAATGGAAAACTCAAAAACGTGTGCAGCAATTAATAAATACATATTTTACAAATACACCATCTGGCTTACCAGGTAATGATGATACAGGTACAATGTCTGCTTGGGTGGTATATGCAATGATGGGTATATATCCTGTTAGTCCGGCTACACCAGTTTATACCATAACTACACCCAGGTTTTCATCAGTCACAATTCATTTAAATACTACATACTACAAAAACAAAACGTTAACAATTAAACGAACAGGAAATGTTAATGGAAAAATTAACAGTATCCGTTTAGATAATAAAGACCTTAAAGGGTATTTTGTGTCTCATAAAAACTTACTTAATGGCACTGTTTTAGAAGTAAGACTAGAGTAATAGCTATTGTTTAACAAGTTTTCTTATTTGTAAGTGTCTTATTCTGTAGTGTTTGTAGGTTTTTGCTGTAGTTATTTTTAAATGCGCATTTGTTTAAGATAAAACTGAGGAATTAATAATTAAGCCTCTGTATTTTTAACACCTCCTTATATTGTCGCTTAGCTTTTCCACAAAGTTGTTAGTCGAATTAATTTCTGCTTTTAACATTAATACGTAAAATTTAAAGTTAAATTAACTAATAACTAACTTAACAATTAAAACTCATTTAAGTATGCAAAAACAAACACATTACTTATTGTTGTTTGTGCTATTTCTCCTTACTAGTGGTATGGTAGCGCAAAACAAAACTGTGACTGGTACGGTTACAGATGAAGCAGGAGTACCTTTACTAGGGGTTAATGTTTTAGAAAAAGGAACATCTAATGGTACATCTACAGATTTTGATGGTAAATACACAATAACTGTAGCAAGTAACTCTTCAATATTAGAGTTTACTTCTATAGGTTATACTGCAAAAAGTGCTGCAGTAGCAGGGAAAACTACACTTAACGTTTCTTTAGTTGAAGATGCAGAGCAATTAGGCGAAGTAGTTGTAACAGCTTTAGGTATTAAAAAAGAAGCAAAGGCATTAGGGTATTCTTTAACAGAAGTTGGAGGAGACGAGCTATCTAATGTAAAACAAGTTAGTGCAATTAACTCATTACAAGGTAAGGTTGCAGGTGTAAATATTACCCAAAACTCAACCGGTGCTGCTGGTTCTAGTAGAGTTATTATTCGTGGTAACAGTACATTAACAGGTAACAACCAACCTTTGTATGTTGTAGATGGTATTCCTATTGGTAATGAAAATAGTGGATCTGCAGATTTGTATGGTGGTAGTGACGGAGGTGACGGTATCTCTAGTATAAATCCAGACGATATAGCATCTGTAAGTGTACTAAAAGGTGGTGCAGCTGCAGCTCTTTATGGTTCTAGAGCAGGTAATGGTGTAATTATTATTACAACAAAAAAAGGTACCCAGAAAAAAGGATTGGGTGTAGAAATTAGTAGCTCTGTTACTTTTGATGAGGTAGATACTTCTTTAACAGATTTTCAAACATCATATGGACAAGGTACAAGGGGTAGAGTACCTGCTAACCAGTCTGAAGCTTTTGATTTAGGATTGTCTTCTTGGGGTCCAAAATTAGATGGTTCTAGCGTTGTACAATGGGATGGGCAAGAAAGACCTTATTCTTATGTAGGCGATAACAGAGATCACTTTTACAGAACAGGTACTACGTTTATAAACACAATAGCAATTACAAGTGGTTCTGAAAAAATGAGTTACAGGCTTTCTGTATCTGACTTAGATAATGAAGATATTGTGCCTAACTCAGGTATTAACAGAAAATCATTTTCTTTAAATACAAGTGCTGTATTAGCAGACAAGTTAACAAGTCAGGTTAATGTAAAATATATTGTAGAAAATGTGAACAACAGACCAAGATTGTCTGATGCTCCTGGAAATGCAAACTATACTGTTGCATTATTATCTCCAAACGTAGATGTACGTGATATGAATCCGGGTGCAAACCCAGATGGGTCAGAAAGAGGATACTCTGCAAACATTTACTCGCAAAACCCTTATTTTTCTGCATACAATTTTAGTAATGAAGATTTAAAAAACAGAATTATAGCATCTACATCTTTACGTTATGATATTTTAGATTGGTTGTATGCATCTACACGTGTTGGTGTGGATCATTACACAAGAAAATCTACATCTATAGAGCCTTGGGGAACAGCATACAAACTTTTAGGAGGTATGAACGAGACTGAAGGTAGATATACACAAATAGATGCTGATGTAATGCTAGGTATAGAGAAAAGTATAACAGATAAGTTTGCTGTTGATGGGTTGGTTGGTGCAAATACAAACCACGTTAAGTCAGAAACTTTAATTTTAGGAGGAGACAATTTTGTTGTTCCTGGTTTTGAAGATATATCTAACCTTAGAGACCAAAGTAGAAGTAGAGAATTTCAAGAAAGAAAAATTTCTGGTATTTATGGATCTTTAGGATTTTCATATGATAAATGGGCTTACTTAACTTTTACAGGAAGAAACGATTGGTTTTCTACATTATCTTACCCAGGCAAAACTACACCTAATGACGAGTTTTACTTCTCTGTAAATACAAGTGTTATTTTATCAGATTTATTAGAACTACCTAACTTTATAGACTTTTTAAAAATTAGAGGAGGTTATTCTGGTGTAGCTGGTGGTGGAGACATTGCTTATCAATTAGCACCAACATACCAAATTTTTGGACAAGGTCATCAAGGGCAAACTTTAGGTAGAATTAACGGAAACTCTGTTCCTAACCCAAATTTAGTTCCTTGGGAAAAAGACGAAACAGAAATTGGTTTAGATCTTAGACTTTTTGGAAACAGACTTTCTTTTGATATTGCTTATTACCAAAATGAAACTTCTAAGGATATTGTAAATATATCTACATCTGTATTTTCTGGTTATGAAAGTGCAACGGCTAACATTGGTAAGTTAGAAAATAAAGGTATAGAGTTTTTAATTTCTGGTACACCAATACAAACAGATAATTTTAGCTGGAACACAAGCTTTAACGGGTCTTATAATAAAAGTGAAGTTACTGCTACTAATGATGAGGGTACACCAATTAGCTTAGATGAGCCAAGAACACAAAACGCAAGAATTACACACGTTGTAGGTGAGCCTTATGGTTCTATAGTAGGTGTATCTTATAATAGAGATGATGCTGGTAACATTATTTATGATATAAACTCAGAAGGTGTGCCAATTGCACAAGAAGGAGAGCGTAAAATATTAGGAGAAGGTGTACCACCATTAACTTTAGGTTGGAGTAATACCTTTAGATATAAAGATTTTAGCTTAGGCTTTTTAATTGACGGTAAATTTGGCGGACAATTATTGTCTGGTACTAATGCTTTAGGTTACAGTACAGGTTTACACAAAGAAACTTTAAAAGGCAGAGAAAACGGATTAGTAGTTACTGGTATAGACGGTGACACTGGTCAAGAATTTACAACTACTGTTGCACCAGAAGATTTACAAACATACTATGGAAGAATTAGTCGTATTGCAGAGGAATTTGTAGAAGACTCTGATTACATAAAGTTTAGAGAGTTTAGTTTAGGGTATTCATTACCAGAAAAAATGCTAGAAAAAACATTTATAAGTAGTGTAAATGTATCAGTAATAGCAAGAAACTTATTCTACATTTCAAGAAGTATAGATAATGTAGATCCAGAAAGTACATACAACTCAGGTAACTCACAAGGTTTAGAATATTTTGGTGTACCATCAACTAGAAACTATGGTTTTAGTCTAAATGTAAAATTTTAAGAACATGAGAAAAATATTATTTATATTATCATTTGTATTAGTTCTTGGAGCCTGTGATAAAGGTTTTGAAGAGCTAAACGTTAACCCAACAGCACCAAATCAGGTGCCGGCTACCACTAAGCTTAGTGCTGCTCAACTATACACATCAGGTGAACGTTATGAGAACTGGAGAGCAAATTTAATATACTCTTCTACAATGATGCAGCATTTATCTACAACAGCAGGCTATTGGTCTGGAGATAAATATACATGGAACAAAGGCTATGCATCTTCTATGATAGATCGTATTTACGGTAATGCTATAAAAACCGTAGAGGATATGCTTGTTCAATTAGATGAAGAAGAACAGCCAGAAGAAATGAAAGCTATTACTAGAATAATGAGAGTTTTTATTTACCACAGATTAACAGATTTGTATGGTGATGTTCCTTACTCTGAAGCTGGTAAAGCGGTACTAACAGGAAACCTAACTCCTAAATATGACAAGCAGAGTGATATTTATGCAGATATGCTAAAAGAGTTAGAAGAGTCTGTTGCAGTATTAGGTACCGGAGTTTCTGGTTTTGGAGATGCAGATTTAATGTTTCAAGGAGATCAATCTCAATGGAAAAAATTTGGAAATTCTATGATGCTAAGGTTAGGTCTACGCTTAATAAAAGTAGATCCTGCTGCGGCTGAGGCTTGGGCAACTAAAGCAATAGCTGGTGGCGTAATGGAATCTAATGATGATATTGCATACATACAACATACTGCTGGCCCAGAGGGAATAAATAAAAACGGTAACGGAGAAGTTTTTACAGCAGATAGCAACCCTAGAATGAGTAAAACGTTTATAGACTTTTTACAGGGAGATCCTAGACTGCCAATTTTAGCAGCTCGTAAAAGTGATGGTAGTACTAATGTTGCAGATTTAAAAGGTTTGCCAAACGGATTAGATAGCCAGTTATTAGAGGAGTCTACAGGAGAAAAAGATACAGATTTATATGCAGAACCTAACAGAAGTATTATTACTGGTGAAGGTGCGCCAATGTTTTTTCAGACTTATGCTGAGGTAGAGTTTATGCTTGCAGAAGCAGCAGAGCGTTGGGGGTTAGCAGGTGGTAATGCAGAAGCACACTACAATGCAGGAGTAAGAGCAGCAATGAAAATGTTAGCAATTTATGGTGATGCCGCTATTATAGATGATGCAGATATAGATGCTTATTTAACAGCAAACCCGTTTGATGCAGCAAATGCATTAGAGCAAATTAACACCCAATATTGGGCTGCAACTTTTTTAAATGAGTATGAAGCTTTTGCTAATTGGAGGAGAACAGGTTTCCCTAACCTAACACCAACAAATTATCCTGGTAATGAAACAGGAGGTACAATACCAAGAAGGTTAACGTACTCTACAAGCGAGCAAAGTAATAACCCAGACAACTATGCTGCGGCAATTGCATCTCAAGGTCCAGATGTACTTACCACAAGAGTATGGTGGGATAAATAGTTTTTTAGTGTAATTATTTAGTTTTTTAAGGGGAGGAAAATTATTCCTCCTCTTTTTTTAGTTAAAATACGGCACAAATAACCTTAAATTAGTAAAATATTATCCATAAAAAATAGTGTAAACAATCTCAAAAAATGAAATTAATAAAAATACTTTTTCCCCTAATTGTACTTGTAACAACTGCTGTAGTAGCACAATCTAACACGGGAGTTTCTTATGTAGATTATGTAAACCCATTGGTAGGTTCAGACTCAGAGTTTGCATTGTCTAACGGTAATACTTACCCTGCAATAGCTACACCGTGGGGAATGAACTTTTGGACGCCCCAAACTGGTAAAATGGGAGACGGCTGGGGATATACCTACGATGCTTTAAAACTTAGAGGTTTTAAACAAACCCACCAACCAAGTCCGTGGATTAATGATTATGCAGCATTTTCATTATTTCCAGAAACAGGAAAATTAAAAATTAATGAGGACGAGAGAGCTTCTTGGTATTCACACAAAGCAGAAATTAGTAAACCACATTACTACAGTGCTTACTTGGCAGACTATGATGTAACTACAGAAATTACACCAACAGAAAGAGGCGCCCAATTTAGGTTTACGTTTCCTGAGTCTAAAAAATCTCATATTCTTGTAGATGGTTTTTTTAAAGGTTCTATGGTAAAAATAATACCAGAAGAGCGCAAAATTATTGGGTATTGTAGAAATAATAGTGGTGGCGTACCGGGTAATTTTCACAATTATTTTGTTTTAGTTTTTGATAAAGATTTTGATGAGATTTTAACTTGGAAAAAAGAAAAGGAAGAAAAAGAACAAACATCTTATAATAAGGTAGCAGAGGGTTACCACGTTGGTGCAGCTATCAGTTTTTCAACAAAAGATGGGGAACAAGTTACAGCAAAAGTAGCATCGTCTTTTATTAGTTTAGAGCAAGCAGAAATCAACCTAAAAAGAGAAATAGGAGATGATACTTTTAATCAGACTAAAGAAAAAGCTGCTGCAGCTTGGAATAAAGAGTTAGGCCGTATGGAGGTTGCAGGTGGTACTGTAGAAGAATACAGAACATTTTACACCGCTTTGTACAGAGTTTTATTGTTTCCAAGAAAGTTTTATGAGCTAAATGCAGCTAATGAAATAGTACATTACAGTCCATATAACGGAGAAGTTTTACCTGGTTATATGTTTACAGATAATGGCTTTTGGGATACATTTAGAGCTGTTTTTCCATTTTTCACAATAATGTATCCAGAGTATTTAAGCAATGTAATGCAAGGCCTTGTAAATACGTATAATGAAAGTGGTTGGTTACCAGAGTGGGCCAGCCCTGGACATAGAGATTGTATGATAGGGTCTAACTCTGCTATAAACATTGCTGATGCTTATTTAAGAGGTATTAGAGGGTATGATATTGAAACCTTGTATGAAGCCGTTGTTAAAAATTCAACCCGTAAAGGACCTGTTAATTCTGTTGGTCG
The DNA here is from genome assembly GCF_000190595.1 of Cellulophaga lytica DSM 7489. Lineage (NCBI taxonomy): Bacteria > Pseudomonadati > Bacteroidota > Flavobacteriia > Flavobacteriales > Flavobacteriaceae > Cellulophaga > Cellulophaga lytica. The sequence goes on from NC_015167.1 coordinate 2,617,900, forward strand.
TTTTGGAGCTGAATTTTATAATAATTTAGGATATGTGCCTTATGATGTTGGCGTAAATGAAAATGCAGCACGTACTTTAGAGTATGCTTTTGCAGATTGGAGTATTGCAGAATTGGGAGAAGCATTAGGAAAGCCTAAAAAACAGGTTAAGTTATTTAGAGAACGATCTTTAAATTATAAAAATGTATTTGATCCTAAAATAGGTTTTATGCGTGGTAAAAATAAAGATGGTTCATGGGCAACTACATATACACCAGACAAATGGGGAGATGCTTTTACAGAAGGTGCTGCTTGGCACTGGACGTGGTGTGTTTTTCATGATCCGTTAGGTTTAGCAGAAGACTTTGGAGGTGTAGCTAAAATGCGCTCTAGGTTAGACGATGTTTTTACTGCAGCACCCACTTTTAATGACTCTTACTACGGACAACAAATACACGAAATTACAGAAATGCTGGTTGCAGATATGGGGCAATATGCACACGGAAACCAACCTATACAGCACGCAATTTATTTGTACAATTGGTTAGAACAACCTTGGAAAACACAAATGCACGTGCGTAATGTAATGGATAAGTTATATTCTTCTGCACCAGATGGTTTATGTGGTGATGAAGATAACGGGCAAACATCTGCCTGGTATGTGTTTTCTGCTGCTGGTTTTTATCCTGTAACTCCAGGAACTGGAGAATATGCTTTGGGTAGTCCGTTGTTTAAAAGTGTAAAAATGCATTTAAGAAACGGTAAAACATTTACAGTTAATGCCCCAAATAATAGTAAAGAAAATATTTATATTGATGAGGTACAGAAAAACGGAAATAGCTATACTAAAAACTACATTACGTATGATGATATTATGAGTGGTGCAACTTATAATTTTAGTATGAAAAACACACCAAACAAGAGTAGAGGAACGGCTAAGGAAGCTAAACCATACTCAATGTCTGTAACAAAAAAATAGTTTATAAAATTAAGAACTGGGTTGTGCTTTACTTAAGGCATAACCCAAGTTCCTATATGTGATTTGTTGTTTAATGTATACCCTAATTTATAAGCATTAGAAGCTGTTATTTCTATAATTTTACCAGGCGCAGGTATAATGTTATTTTGTAAAAGCAGTCTGTTGTAAATTGCTACATCTTTAGTAGAAACAGCTTTTCCGTTTTTTATAATACTGGTACCGTTAATTTCTAAAAGCAATTTGTCTTTTAAAGAGTTTATATACCCTTTTTCTTTTAAATTTTTTAAAAAGCTAGTAAGTTTTGCATTGTTATTAATAATAACAATATTATTGTCTGTTTTGTAGAACGAGAATGTATTATCTGGCGTAATGTTATATCTTTTTAAAATACTCTTGTACTGGTTAATTTGCGTGTTGGTAAGTTTTGTGCCGTTTATGTATACACCAGTTGGGTCTGTATTAAAAACAATATTATTTTTAGATTGTACCATATTATTTTTTAAAAGAGCTGTAATAAGCTCATTTTGCGCACTTGGCCAAGTATAATTAATTGTGTTTTTTAGGGTATTACTTAAGTAAGTTTTGTTACTACGCAATAACATTTTTAAAGGAGTATTAATAGCTCCTTTATGACTTGCTTCTACGCTGATTATTGCAGCTTTTTCTGCTAAACGTTTGGCTTCTTCAGCAATACGTATAGCATCTTCTTTGTAGCTTTCCAAATTAGCCTGCTCTATGCGCTTTGCTTCTCTTTGTATTCTGGCAGCTTCACGTTTCATTCTTTCTGCATCTCTAAGTAATCTATCTGCTTCACGCTGTAATTCTTCTGCTTCTCTTTTTGTTTCATCATTACCAGAAATAACTGTTTTAAGTGTTTTACCCAAGGCTTCAAACTTTGTAATAAGAGCATCAGAAGCAATACTTTTATCTAAAGACATTGTTAGCTTTTTAGAGTTTAAATTAACGTTGTAAACTTCGTTACCATTAGCATTAGATACCCAAGAATAAGTACTACCAGATTTGGTCATTTTTTTAGATTCTAATTCATTTTTTAAGACAGATACTATTTCTACATATCTTTCTTCAGGGAATTTTGCTTTAAACTTATAGCTATCATTAGTATTGCTAATAGCTATAGAAATGTTTCCGCCTTGGTTATCACTACTGGTTTTAGAATAAGACATAGAACTAGAAGAAGATGTATGTGTTGTTGGTGGTTTTGGCGGTGTTGGTATTGTTTGTGCTAGTACTGTGCTTCCTAGCAAAAATAAAATAATGTGTACTGTTAATATTGTTATTTTTTTCATAGATTTTTGTTTTTAATTTCTGTTTTTCACAGAAGTTTTTGTTGTTACTTTTACTCCTTAATTTTAAAGGTTAAGCCAACACCACGCGCACTCTCTATAGAAATGTTGTTGTCTTCTTTAAAATATTTACGGAGCCTACTAATAAAAACATCCATACTACGACCAGAGAAAAAATCGTCTGTACCCCAAACGGCATTAAGTAAATGATCTCTTTTTACCATTTGGTTTTTGTTCTCAAAAAAATAGGCTATTAATTGAGCTTCTTTTTCTGTTAGCCGTTGTGTGGTGTTGTTAAATATTAGTTGGTAATTAACAGGGTTAAAAACATAGGCGCCTATGTTGTAACTGCTGTTGTTTTTTGATTGATGAATGATTTTTTGTGTTCTTTTTAATATATTTTTTAATCGTAATACTAAAATATCTGCTTCAAAAGGTTTTACTATATAATCATCTGCTCCAAGTTTTAAACCTTTTATTTTATCTTCTTTCATTTTTTTTGCAGTTAAAAAAACAAAAGGGGTTTCTGGGCTATTGTTTATTATTTTTTCTGCTAGAGTAAAGCCATCCATTTTTGGCATCATCACATCAAAAACGCAAATACCAAAAGGAGTGTTGTTGTTAGCTTCTAACATAAAAATATCTAAAGCTTCTTTTCCATCTTTTGCCCAGGTAACTGCAAAATTGTGAATTTCTAAGTATTGTTTTAAAATACTTCCAAAATCAAAATCGTCCTCGGCTAATAAAACAGTGGTTTTTTGCATTAGTTTATTGGTGTTTTAATAGTAAACGTTGTTCCTTTATGTAATTGGCTATGTATAGCAATAGAACCATTATGTGCTTTTATAATTTGGTTAGTATAATACAAGCCTAAACCTAAACCTTTTACGTTGTGTAAATTGCCCTCTGTAACTCTGTAAAATTTATCAAAAATTAGGGGTAGGTTTTTTTCTGGTATGCCAATACCATTATCAGTTATGTTAATACAATATTCTCCGTTTATATGCTTTGTTTCTATGGTGATTTTTATAGATGCTGAACCATATTTTACTGCATTTTCTAATATGTTTAGTAACGCTGTGGTAAAATGAAATTTATCAATACGTAATAAAACCTCTGCGCTACAAACGTTGTTTACAATAGTAACGTCTTGTTGTTGTACAGATAATTTAAAATCATCAATTAAGTTTTTAAAATACTCATTATCAATAACCTGCTCTTTGTTTAGTATAATTTCTCTAGAGCTAAGGCTGTTAGTCATTACTTGATCTATTAGTTTTTGTAAACGTTCATTTTGCCTATCTACAATATTAAGTGTGCTGTTAAAAATTACTTCATTATTTTTAATTTCTTCTTTTTTAAGACTTTTAGATGCTATACTTAATGTAGCTAAAGGTGTTTTTAACTCATGCGTAATATTATTTATAAAATCGGTTTTAATAGCTGTTATTTTTTTCTGTGTTATTAAGTTTTTAATGGCGTAGTATAAAAGCCCAATAACAATTAAAAATATTAGTACAGAGGCAAAAAATAAAAAGGCCATTCTTTTATATACAATACTTTTCCAGTCTTTTATAACTATTTTATTTTCTGTTTTTACTTCTAAATCAAAGGTGTTTATTTTTATTTCATCTTTAATTTTTTCAACAAATTCTTGCTCAGAAAACCACTTAGCGTTGTTAATGGTTTTTGCGTTTTTATCTTCAAAATCTTCGCCAAATAATCTTAATTCTTTTTTGCCAGCAGAAAATATGGTGTCATTTTTAACTTTATCTAAAAGAACAACGCTAGTTAAATTCATTTTAAAATCTACATCATACCCTAAATTTACTTTTTTAAGTTCTGCTTTAAATATTTTTTTAAACTCGGTATTTAGGCTATCACTTTTTTCTTTAGACCTACTAACAATTTGGTGTTTAGATAAACGATTGTTTTTATAATCTGCTATGTAATTTTTTAAATTATCTCCCCATATATTGTACAATGAATCTAGTTTAGTATTGTCATCTATTACAGAGATAACATCTGTAGTTTCATTAATAAAAGCTTTCTTTTTTAGTTGGTAAGTATTGTTTATTAAGTACGCCTGTATAGACGATAACGCTATTAAAACTAGTATAGCGGTACTTATTAATATGGTTGTTTTGTTTTTCATTGGTTATTTTCTGCTAGTCAAAAATACCAATAAACCTACATTATGTACCGTAAACAGAAGTCGTTAACCCTTCGTTAACGTTAATATTCGCCCTGTTTATAGCATTTAAAGGTCTTTTGCTCTTTTGTTAATAGAACAATTTTTTTAGTTGCCTTGCCATTAACTGCCCTTTAACCTTGGCTTAACCAATAGTATGGTATAACAATCTCACATTTGTGTTGTCAATTAAAAAACAACCAATTATGAAAATTAGTAAAAAAACCAATATCTGTAGGTTGGTAGTCTTGTGTGTATTTGGGTTTGTACTACATAACGTAACAGCCCAAAAAAGTATAAAAATACATAAAGCAACAGAAATTATTAAGATAGATGGAGAAGCTACAGAAGCAATATGGCAGCAACATTTAGTGGCAGGTAATTTTATACAAACCTTGCCAGAGGCCGGAAAATCATCTAAACAAAAAACAGATATAGCTATTTTATTTGATGATAGTTACTTGTATGTTTTAGGTGTTTTATATGTTGATGATAAAAATGAAATTAGCAGCCAATTAACAGCCAGAGATGATGTGGGTAATGCAGATGTTTTTGGCATACAAATAGATCCTTTTGGAGAGGCTAGAGAAGGTTACGATTTTTCTGTTACAGCTGCAGGTGTACAGTCCGACCAAAAAATAACACCAACCGATACTTACGCAAATTACAATGTTGTTTGGCAGAGTAAAGTAAAATTGTATGCTACTAAATGGATTGTAGAAATGAAAATACCGTTTAATAGTATACGTTTTCCTAAAGAGGATTTAAGCAATTTTAAGATCAATTTTCAACGTATAACAAATGCTTTAAATGAAGATGCCTATTGGAACCCAATACGGTTAGATGTAGACGGATATTTAAATCAGCTAGGAAAATTAAATGGATTAAACAGTATAACGCCACCGCTTAATTTGTCTTTTAATCCGTTTGTATCTGTAGTAACAGAAAAGAGTCCTACTGGTACTAAAAATACAACTTTTAATGGCGGTTTAGATGTAAAGTATGTGCACAAAAATGCATATACATTAGATGTTTCTCTTATTCCAGATTTTAGTCAGGCACCATCAGACGATCAAATTTTTAATCTATCTCCTTTTGAAGTAAAGTTTAATGAAAATAGACAGTTTTTTGTAGAAGGTACAGAGATTTTTGACAAAGGTGGTTATTTGTATACACGTAGAATAGGAGGTGCGCCAATATCTAAAGATAACATTCATTTATCTGAAAATGAGGAGGTTAAAGAAAACCCAGTTACATCTAACATTATTAACTTACTTAAGTTTACAGGTAAATCTAAAAACGGATTGTCTATTGGTGTTTTAAACGGAATTACTGCAGAGAGTGAAGCCGAAATTAAGAATATAAATACCAATACTACAAGAAAAGTTGTAACTAACCCACTAACCAATTATAATGCAATTGTTTTAGATAAAGCATTAAAAAACAACTCATCTTTAACTTTTATAAATAACTCTGTATTGCGCAGTGGCGCTATTTATGATGCTAACTTAACAGCACTTTTGTATCGTTATTACAATAAAAACAGAACCTACTCTATGTACTTTAAAAAGGCACTTTCTCAAAAATATTTTTCTAATACGGAAGACGAGTTTGGACACGAGTACTATGGTTATGCGGGTAAAGTTAGTGGCAAATGGCGAGGAGGAGCATCTATTAAATTACTAGATGATAAATTTGACTCTAATGATTTTGGATATTTGTCTAGAAACAATGAGCTGCGCTTTAAAGGGGATTTAAGTTATACCAATAATAAGCCTAAAAAAATATTTTCTAGATATCAAGTTTTTTTAGATCACCAGCAGAGGTACTATTACAGTTTAATGAAGCAAGAGCAAACGTATTATAAATTGGGCACCTATGGTGTGTTAAAAAAAAATAATCATACTTTTTTTGCTGAATTTAGATATTTAGCTAAAGGCAAAAACTTTTTTGAAGCACGTACAAAAGATAGATATTTTAATGTGCCAGCACAAGCAGAAACCTTTTTAGAATACCAAACAAATAGTAACAAAAACATTTCATTATCTGCATATATGGTTTTGGTTAAATATTACAATTCTGATGTGTTTACAAATGAGTTTATTACGGGCTATGGTCTGCGGGCAAGAGTTGGTCAGCACTTTTCTCTTTATTTTAGTCAGGCTTTAGAAGACAAACCAAACGGAGTAGGATTTATAAAAAATGAGGAAAATGATATTGTTTTTGGTAGTAGAAAAGTAAAAGAATTAAACAACGCAATTACTTTAAATTATGCTGTAAACTCTACCTTAAATGTAAATATGCGTTTGCGTCATTATTGGATTACAGTAGATTATAATAACCAATTTACACTAAAAAATAATGGTGATTTTATGACTAATAATTTTAGTATAAATCCAGATGATTATGATGATAATTTTAATCAGTTTAATATAGATGTTTTAGCCAAATGGCAGTTTGCACCAGCTAGTGAAGTTAGTTTAGCTTGCAAACTTGGGTCTAACTACTATAATGCAGCAGTAAACTCTAATTATGGTACAAATTTAAAACGTGTTTTAGAAGAAAATAATAGCACTACAGTATCATTAAAAATGACATATTTTTTAGATGCCAATATACTTAAAAAGTGACGTTAGTTATAATAACTGTTAGCGTACTCTTTTACAGTTATACCTTTTAAATTGTAAACAATTAAATGTTTTAAAATTGTATCAGAATCATAAATATTAAAAAGATTGTCTGAAGAAAAAGCAATAGTCCCTACATTTAAAAAATATAACTCTGTAACCAGTTTAAGGTTTACATTAGGTAAAATTTGTCCTTTTTCTTTAGCATTTTTTAAAAGGTTATAAATGATTGTAAAAGCAAGCTCATGCCTAAAATTGTAAAAAGTAGTATGGGCTTTAGGATAGTATTTTTTTAAACCAAAAATAAACGAGGGTTTAAAGTATCTTAGATACTCAAACCCTCGTTTGTATATTAGTATAATAGTAAGTATATCGTCATTTAAATTGTTTTTAACAATTTCATTAATATCCAATTTATAATCGTTTATTAAAGACGTAACACTTTTGTTCACTAAAGTTTCTTTGTTTTTAAAATGTACATAAATCGTTTTTTTAGAAATTCCTAGCGTTTTTGCTAACTCATCTAAAGTAATACGTTTGCTGCCAAATTTTGTAAAATTGGCTTTAGCACATTCTAAAAGCTCTTTTTTAGTGATCATTACTACTTATATTATTTCCAGCCGCCACCAAGAGCTTCATATAAATTTACAATACTTGTTAGTTGCTGTAATTTGCTATCAATAATATTAAGTTCTGCATTTAAAGCACTTTCTCTGGCAGTTAATAAATCTAGGTAATTTGCGTACCCATTTTTAAGTAACTCTTCAGAGTTTTGCTCTGCTCTACGTAAGGCTTCAACTTGTTTTAATCTGTACTCATATTTTTCAGTTTCTGCATTGTACGTATACAAAGCATTAGATACCTCAGAACCAGCAGTTAAAAGTGTCTTTTTAAATTGTAATAAAGACTGTTCTTGTTGTGCTAGCGCAACTTCTTTTTGTGTTTTTAGCTTACGCTGATTAAAAATAGGCTGCGTTAAACCACCAACTATATTTGCAAAAAGGGAGTTAGCGTCTAATAATTTATCTAACTCTAAACTTTGGTATCCCCCAGAAGCTGTTAATGTTAATGAAGGATAAAAACTACTTCTAGCAACATTTGTAAGCTCAAAAGAATTAATTAAACCATATTCTGCCGCCATAACATCTGGTCTGTTGCTAAGTAATGTAGCTGGTACACCAAGCGCTAAGTCGGTTTCTATTTTTTGTATGTCTAAACTACTTCTCTTAAAGCTTTGTGGTGCCTTACCTAATAATATACTTAACGTATTTTCTGTTCTAAAAATAGCAGCTTCAAGATCTACTTTTAAAGCTTTTGCACTATTGTATTGTGCTATGTTTTGGTCTACTGCAACTTGAGTTACATTACCAGCATCTTTTAAGGCTTTAATTGTTTCTACACTACTTTCTCTAGTCTTAATTGTTTCTTTAGTAATAGCTAATTGGGCATCTAAAGCCAATAAGTTATAATATGTATTTGCAATACTAGAAATAAGCTGTGTTTTTACAGCTTGGTGCCCAGCAACACTTTGCATATATGCAGCTTGTGTGGCTCTTTTATTGCTTCTTATTTTACCCCAAATATCAGCTTCCCAAGATAGGTTAGCAGTAATATCATACTGGTCTGTAGAAGTATTACTTAAAAAAGAACCAAACTGACTGTTTTTAGATAACTCTTGGTGTGTGTAATTAGGACCAATGCTTAATGTTGGAAAATACCCAGCCTTACCTTGTTTAGCATAAGCCTCTGCAGCTGCCAATTGTTGAATTGCAATTCTAATATCTAAATTGTTTTGCAAACCTTCTTGTATGTACTGCTCCAAATAATTGTCAGTAAACAAGTTTTTCCAAGACACATTTGCCATAGATATACTATCTGTAGGCAAATTGTCTGTTCTGTATAAGGCCTCGGTTTGTGGTAACTCTGGCCTATCATAATCCTTAGCAACAAAACAACTTTGTAGTGTAAAAGCAACAACTACTATAAGCGCTGTTTTGCTAATAAATTTATATTTTATTGTAGATTTCATAGTTTTTATTCTTCTGTAGTTTGAATTGCTGGTTTACCTGAAACTTTTTCTTGTAACCATTGAAATAAAATAAACAGTATTGGAATAACAAATACCCCTAATATGGTACCAATTAACATACCACCAGCGGCACCAGTACCAATAGAGTTGTTACCTTCTGCACCAACACCTTTTGCTAATGCTAATGGCATTAAACCTAAAATAAAGGCAAAAGAAGTCATTAAAATTGGTCTTAAACGAGATTTAGCACCATCTATAGCAGCATCTACAATAGATTCTCCTGCTCTTCTACGTTGCAGTGCAAACTCTACAATTAATATGGCATTTTTAGCAAGTAAACCAATAAGCATAATTAATGCAATTTGGAAGTAAATGTTATTCTCTAAGCCTAAAAACTTAGTACTTATATAAGCTCCAAATACACCAAATGGTAATGATAATACTACTGCAAATGGTAGTAAGTAACTCTCATACTGTGCACTTAATAAAAAGTAAACAAATAAAATACTTAGTATAAATATAAATGTGGTTTGACTACCAGCATTTACTTCTTCACGTGTTAAACCAGAATAAGCAACTGTATAATTACTAGGTAATTTAGCAACTTCCTCTTCTATAATTCTAATAGCATCACCTGTACTAAAACCTTCGTTTGTAGCACCTGTTATTTTTGTAGAATTAAATAAGTTAAAACGAGTTACAGATTGTGGACCATACACACGCTCTAAGTTTACAAACTGTGTAATAGGCGTCATTTCACCAGCATCTGTTCTAACATACATACTGTTTAAATCATCTACACTAGCTCTGTCATCTGGTAAGGCCTGTATGTATACTCTAAATTGTTTACCAAATCTAGAAAAATCTGATGCGTACACACCACCAATATAACCCTGTAAAGTAGAGAAGATACTGCTAACAGATACTCCTTTTTCTTTAGCTAGTGGTACATTAATATCCATCTCATACTGTGGGTAACTTGTATTAAATGAAGATTGTGCATACTTAATTTCGGGGTGAGACATTAAAGCCATTGCAAACTCTTTGTTTGTTTTGTCTAATTCTGTAAACTCACCTCCAAATTTATCTAATAAGTTAACTTCAAAACCAGCAGAGTTACCAAAACCACGTATACTTGGTGGTGAGAAGAAAATAATATTTGCTTCTGGCATTGTAGATGCAATACCAAATAACTTACCTGTTATGGCCTGTACAGATGTAGAAGGATCTTCACGCTCTGTCCAATCTTTTAATTTAATAATACCAAAACCGTAGTTGGTACCAGCACCACTAATTAAACTTCGACCTTTAATAAAGTTAACACCAGCAATACCTTCTATACCGTTTATTTTAGAGTATAAATCTCTAGAAACAGCATCGGTTCTATCTAAAGAAGAACCCGCAGGTAATTCTATGTTTGCAAAAATAATACCTCTATCTTCATCTGGTACAAAACCAGTTGGTGTTGTTTGTGATGCCCAGTAGATACCCACACCTGCAATTATTAATAACAATACAGAAACAAATTTTCTTTTGTATAAAAATTGAAGCGATTTACCATACCTGTCTATAGTAGCATTAAAGCCACGGTTAAATAAAGTATAAAAACGTTGTAATGGACTTTTGCCTTTTAATTCTTCATCATGTTTATGCTCTTTTAATAATAAAGCACATAAAGCCGGACTTAATGTTAATGCGTTTACTGCAGAAATTAAAATGGCAATAATTAAAGTAACTCCAAATTGCTCATAAAAAACACCAGTAGGCCCCGTAATAAATGTTACCGGAATAAATACAGCTGCCATTACTAATGTAATAGATATAATGGCTCCAGAAATCTCGTTCATTGCAATAAGTGTAGCCTTTTTAGGATTTTTAACTCCTTCATCCATTTTAGCATGGACGGCTTCTACCACAACAATAGCATCATCTACCACAATACCAATAGCTAATACTAATGCAAATAATGTTAGTAGATTTATAGAATACCCAAATACACTTAAGAAAAAGAAGGTACCAATAATAGATACAGGTACTGCAATTGCTGGTATTAAAGTAGATCTAAAATCTTGTAAAAAGATAAATACAACTAAGAAAACTAATAAAAAGGCTTCAACAAGTGTACTAATTACTTTTTCTATTGATGCGTTTAAGAATAAACTTGTATCATAAGGAACAAATATATTTAAACCTTCTGGCAAGTCTTTTTCTACAGATGCTAAAGTGGTTTTTATGTTTTCTATAATTTCTTGTGCATTAGAACCTTTTGTTTGAAAAATACCCATAAAAACTGCAGGGTTTCCTAAACTCATTGCGTTAGAAGAGTAAGATTGTGCATCTAACTCTATTGTAGCAACATCATTTAAACGTAAAAATTCTCCGTTACCTAATGCTTTTATAATAATATCTCCGTATTGCTTTTGTTCTTTAAAACGCCCGCTATAGGTTAAAGTATATGAAAATGCTTCTCCATTATTTTCACCTAAAGAACCAGCAGCTGCTTCTAAGTTTTGTTCTGCTAAAGCAGCAGAAATATCTGAGGGTATTAAATTATATGCTGCTAATTTTTCTGGTTTTAACCAAATACGCATAGCATAATCTTGCTGAGAAAATACAGATACATCACCAACACCGCTAATACGTTGCATTGCTGGTATAACGTTTATTTTTAAGTAGTTCTGAATAAATGTTGCATCATAATCTTCATTTTCAGAATACATAGATATAAACATTAAAGCACTAGTCTCTTGCTTTTGCGTAGTTACCCCAGTTTGTATTACCTCTTGTGGTAATAAAGGGTTGGCTCTTGCTACACGGTTTTGTACGTTTACAGCTGCAATATCTGCATCTATTTCTTGATCAAAATAAACTGTAATTTCGGCAGTACCGTTGTTAGATGCTGTAGAGGTAATATAACTCATACCTTCTACACCATTAATTTGCTCCTCTATAGGTATAATTACACTCTCTAATACCGTTTCTGCATTGGCTCCTGTATATGATGCCGACACCTTAATTGTTGGTGGCGCAATATCTGGATATTCTTCTATTGGTAAACTTGTTATACTTATAACACCAAGTACAACAATGATAATAGATATTACTGTTGAAAGAACGGGTCTTTCAATAAATGTTTTTAACATAACTAAATAAGTTTAGATTTTTTTAGTTTTTAAATAATGTAGCTATAGGTTTTATGGCATCATCAAAAGAAGTTTCTTGAGGAGTTATTACCACACCATTTTTTAATTTACCTACACCAGTTGTAACAATTTTGTCTTTAGGATCTAAACCAGATTCTACAACATATAAATTATCTACAGTAGATTTTATTTTAATAATAGATGTAGATACTTTATTATCTTCTCCTACTTTAAATATCATTACATTACCTTGTTGCTCATATGTTGCTTGTTGTGGTACAACAATAGCATTTTCAAACGTATTAGGTATTTGTATTTTACCACTGTTGCCATTTGTTATTAAACGGTTAGGGTTGTTAAATATAGCTCTTAAACTTACGGTACCAGTACTTGGGTTTATTTGTCCTGTACTAGTTTGTATTTTACCTTTTTCAGAGTATGTACTACCATTTGCTAAAATTAGACTTACCTCTGGGTAATTTGCTAATTTTTCATTTAAAGTTTTACCTTCTGCCTTTTCTAAAAAGTCTAAATATTGTGTTTCATTTAAGCTAAAAAATGCATACACTTTGCTAATATCACTAACTGTAGTAAGTGGAGTAGGGTCACTTGGAGAAATTAAAGCACCTTCTCTAAAATTAATAGCACCAACGTAACCATCTACAGGGCTTTTAATTGTAGCGTAACCAATATTAGCACTTACACTGCTGTAATTAGCTTTAGCCTGTGCTAAATTAGCTTTTGCAGTTTCTAACTGAACTTCACTAATAATATTTTTTTCTACTAGTGGTATTAATTTGTTAACCTCTACCTGTGCTACATTAATACGTGCTTTTGCTGCACTAGCATCCTGACTTAAAGATTGTGTTTCTAATCTAAATAAAACCTGACCTTTACGTACTTTTTGTCCTTCATCTACTAAAACTTTTTGAATGTAACCAGATGTTTTTGCCCTAACATCACTATTTACAATACCCTCTATTGTTGTAGGGTATTCTGCATAACTTGTTACTGTTTTAGGTTGTAATTGTGCAACCGGGAAAGGTGCTGGTGGTGCCTGTGGTGCTTGTTGTTCTTGCTTGCTTCCACAGCTCACAATGACAAGGAATGCTGCCATTGGAATTATAATTCTACTAATAGTTCTCTTTTTCATCTTTATTCTGTCTTTATAGGTTAATGTTGTCCACGTTTAGTTTTGAGATGGACGTAATTGCTTGGTTTAAAAATTGTATGTAATTGTTATGAAATGTTAAATCAAATTTTTCTTCTTCTGTAGTGGTTTCTAAATCATTAATCTCTTTTTTATAATCTCTAACTTCTTGATGTAGTTCTTTTTCTACTTCCCATTTCTGTATCATATTAGAAATATGACTTTTTATTTTATTGGAAGTAATTACATAGTATTTTTTACGATCACCAGTTTTAGTAAAATATTCTATCTCTTTTATGTCTGTTAAATAGTTTAACTGCGTTGATATGGTACTTTTACTAGCACATAATAGTGATACTAAATCTTCAAAAGTTGTCCCTATTTTTCCTGTTAGGATAATATAAGCAAGCACTCTAGAAGCTATAGGAGAATATCCGTTGTTAGATTCTATGTGTACTCCTAGTTTTTCTACTAGTGTACTTTTTTTGCTGCACATATTCTTCTTCATTTGCAATACCTTTTTTTTAATTAGTATTTGTTTTTATTTTCTTTTTATGTTTAAAAAGAAGCGACAAAGATATAATTGGTTCGGTTAGTTCAGAACTAATCGAAGTTAATTAATTGTTAAAGGAAATGCTTTATTTATATAGTTAAAAATCAGCTGTTTAAATTGTATTTTTAACAAATTTCAACAACTATTTTTGTTAATTTTATGAAGATAAAAACACTTGTTTTTTTATATATTAACCCTTGTATATGCAAAAAAATCGCATAAAGAGGAAAGTGCTCTACATGCGATTTAAAACTAGATAAAAAAATACGACGATATAAGATAACTTATACCGCCGTATTAAATGAACTAAAAATCTAACTACTAATAACCAGGATTCTGATCTGCTTGTGTCAATTCAGAATTCTTCTCTATTTCTGTTTCTGGAATAGGGAATAAATCATTTTTAGATGTATAACCTGTTCCTGCTAATTCTGTTGCAGCTTTACCCCAACGAACTAAATCCCAAAAACGTTGTCCTTCATGAGCTAATTCTAAAAACTTTTCGTTAACAATAGCTTCAAACAAATCGTCTCCAGCTAAAGATGCATCTACATCTGGTAAACCAGCTCTGTTTCTAACCTTGTTAAGTTCTGTTCTTGCCTCAGCGTCTTTATTATCTTTATTATAAGCTTCAGCAGCTAATAATAACATTTCTGCATAACGGTATAACCTATAGTTAGTACCATAGTTTAATTCTTTAACACCATCAGCACTTGTATCTTCTTCTTTTGTAGCATATTTTATTCTAATACCACCTTCATAGTCCCAAATACTTCCGCCAGTTGCAGCGCTTTCATCTACACTACCGCCAGCAGCAATTAGTTCTTCTTCTGTCATTACAGTAGCTAGTTTACGGTCTGTATCACCAGCAGCATCAAAAGCATTTAAAAGTTTAGCAGTTGGTAAGTTAAAGCCCCAACCATTAATTAAACCAACAGGAGATACATCAAAAATACCATCACCACGTGGCCCCATTAACTGTATGTGTATGTTGTTTTCATTTCTTCCGCCCCAAGCAAAGTTACCCCAGTCTCTTCCGGTTGTAGAAATAAAACCAATTTCAAATAAGGATTCTTTTCCAAACTCGTGGTTAATACTCCAAGCATCTTCTGGGTTATCTTCTAAGTCATGCGCTGGATTAGAAATTACAGCTTCAAAAAACGGAATAGCTTCTCCGTATAATCCTTCAAAAACCAATACTTTACCCATTAATGCCTGTGCAGCACCTTTAGAAACTCTAAAGTCTTCTGTTAAAGCAGTTTTGTCTGGTAAACCAGCAATAGCGTCTGTTAAGTCTGCTTTTACTTGTGTGTAAATATCTGCTCTAGGAGATTTAGCAATTCCAAACTCATCTGCTGTAGATGGTATTGTTAATCTTAAAGGAACATCACCAAACATTGTAGTAAGCTCAAAATAAGACCAAGCTCTTAAAAATTTAGCTTCAGCTAATGCTAACTCTTTATTACTTAAGTCACTTTCTTTAATGTTTTCTATAACTAAGTTTGATAAAGAAATTGTTCTGTAAAACAAGTTCCAAACACTTTCTATAGATTGGTTAGATGTAGATACGTTTGCATAATCATCTATATCTTGTAATTGTGGTTGATCTCCACTGTTACCACCGGCAGCATTCATATCATCACCAGGTAATTGTTTTACTAAAAATGCACTGTGCCAGTCTACAGAGTAGGTGTGTTGCATTAAATCATAAATACCAATTATGGCTGCATCTACGTTTTCCTCTTCAAGAAAAAATGTTTCCAAATCTTCTCCGTCTTCTCGCGGATTTGTTGTAAAATCCTCACTACATGCAGTAACTCCTCCAATAAAAAGGATAGTTACCATTGCGATTATAATTTTTTTCATAATACTATATCTATTTATTAAAAGTCTAATGATAAGCCAAATACTGTTTTAGCAGCTGTTGGATAAAAACCTCTGTCTACACCAATAGAATTAAAGCTAAAGTTTCCAATTTCTGGATCTAAGCCTTTGTAGTCTGTAAAGGTAAAGTAGTCATCTAAAGATACATAAACTCTTAAATTGTTTATTTTTAGTCTCTCTGCAATTTTCTTTGGTAATGTATAACCAACTTGTATTTGCTTAATTCTCATATAAGAACCATCTTCTACCATTAAATCTGTATCATAAGAATCTATTACATTGGCAGCACCAGGAAATGTAGCTACATCACCAGGTTGAGTCCATCTTTCATTATAAAAATGAACAGGCTTGTTAGTAATAGGTCTAGATGGTTGGTGGTAAGTAGCAAAAATATCGTTACCAATTGTACCCTGAAACTGTAAGTTAAAATCAAACGCCTTATAACCTAAAGCAATGTTACCACCAAATAATACATCTGGGTGAGGAGAACCTACTTTTACTTTATCTGCGTTGTTTACAATAGTATCTCCGTTAGTATCTACCTTAATTACTTCACCGGTAGCTGGGTCTATACCATCTGTTTTATAACCATAGAAATACCAAGATGGCTGACCTTCTGTAAAACGAGTAACACCATCTGGATTTTGTTGTGCACCAGCACCAATAATAGAAGCACCTTCTGGAACAAATAATATTTCTGTTACTTCATTTTTTAAGGTAGATAAGTTAGCGTTAAAATCATATCTAAATCCGCCGCTAGTTGTATCTCCGTAACCAAGTTCAAATTCCCAACCTTTATTTTCTATAGTACCAGCATTAAACTCGTTAGATTGAAAACCAGCAGAACCAGGTGTAATTAAACCTCCATTATTAACAATGGCATCTTTTGTGGTTTTTTTGTAGTAATCTACAGAGAAATTTAATCTGTTTTCAAAAGCTCTAAAATCTGCACCAAAATCTAATTGCTCAGAAGTTTCCCAAACTAAGTTAGGATTAGAGTATCCAGAGATTTGTGCACCTGTTTGTCCTTCATAATTAATATCTACACCATTAATAGCTCTAATAACATACGTTTTATCTGCATTACCTATTAAGTTGCTTCTACTACCATTTTGTCCCCAACTAGCTCTTAATTTTGCGTAGTTTAGTTTAGAGTCTTCTTTCCAGAAATCTTCTTTAGATAATACCCAACCGGCAGAAAAAGCAGGGAATGTACCAGCCTTGTTTGCATCTGGGAATTTATCTGATTTATCTCTTCTTATAGAAGTTTCAAATAAGTATTTGCCAGCAAAATCATAAGATAACCTACCATACATAGACACCATATTATCTGGAGCAGGTAAAATATCTTTAACTTCTACGGTATAACCAGGTAAGTCTAAATCAAAACCAGTAAACTGGTCTATATCTACAGAGCCGTTTCTAGATAAAACAGTTTCAAACCTTGTTTGTTCTGCAGAGTAACCAGCTAAAAGAGTAAAGTTATGATCGTTTAAAGATTTTGTATACGATGCAAAGTTTTCCCATAACCACTTTTTAGTTTCATACTTAGTTTGTGATGTGGTATACTTTGTATTAGCTGCCTCAGAAGAAACATAGTAAGGAATTACATTATTTCTAACCTCTGTTTTTCCGTTTTCATACCCAAATCTAGATGTAAATGAAAAGCCTTCAAACAAGTTAAATTTTAAATATGCAGACCCTAAAAATTGATCTGTATCTGTTATGGTTTTATTAATATCATTAGCAAAAGCTACAGGGTTTATAACCTCACCTGTAGAGTAGCTTGGGTAACCATAAACTCTACCATTGCTAGAAGTTAATAAAGGAACGCCATTATCTGCAGACCTATCTATAACAGATTGTGGTACTTGACCATCTGCATAGTAAACCGGAGTTAATGGATCTATAATTAACATATTTTGTATAACACCTCTGGTATCATTATTTTCTTGAATACCGTTTTTGTCTGTAATAGAGTAAGTAGCATTTATACCAGCTTCTAACCACTCTGTAATATCTGCCTTAATATTGGCTCTAAAAGTAGAACGCTCAAAAGAAGAATTACCTTTACCAACAATACCATCTTGGTTTAAGTTAGATGCAGACATATAGTATGATAATTTTTCTGTAGCTCCAGAAAGGTTAATATCATTTCTAAACATTAAAGCGTTGTTAAATGTTTCGTCTATCCAATCTGTATCATAACCATTTAAAGCAACATTAGCTTGCCCGGCTTCGTTCATATACTGTACAAACTGCTCGGCGTTCATTAACTCCATATCTGTTTTTACAGATTGTATAGCTAGTTGCGAGTTAAATCCAACTTTTAAGCCACCTTGTTTACCTCTTTTAGTAGTAATAATTACAACACCGTTTGCACCTTCTGTACCATAAATAGCGGCAGAAGCAGCATCTTTTAAAATTTCTAGATTAGCAATATCACCTGGAGCAATATCTACAATAGAAGAAGTTTTCATACCATCTACAATATACAAAGGATCTGAGTTACCACTTGATCCAGCACCTCTAATTCTAATTTTAGCTCCAGAACCTGGTGCACCAGAAGAAGAAGAAACCGTAACACCAGAAGTTCTACCTTGTAAAACTTGCTCTACCCTTTGGCCAGATGTACTTTTTATATCTTCACTATCTATACTAGAAATGGCACCTGTTACCAAGCTCTTTTTCTTAGAACCGTAACCAACAATTACAACCTCGTCTAAGGCTTGTGCATCTTCTTGCATAGTTACATTTATGGTAGTTTTACTGCCAACAGTTATAGTTTGTGGCACCATACCAATGTAAGTAAAGTCTAATTTGTCTGTAGATTTAACGTTGTCAATGGTATAATTTCCATCAAAATCTGTACTGGTCCCATTAGTGGTTCCAGATACAATAACGGTAACACCACCTAATGGTATACCGGCTTGGTCTGTAACAAGACCGCTAACAGTCTTTGTTTGCGCAAATGCTGTTTGTGTAATAATAATTACAAGTGTAGCAATCACGTGTTTTAACCTTATTATCATATTAAAAAGTTTAAGTTAGTAAAATAGTTTTTTTGTTAGTTTATTAAGTAAGTTTTGCTTTATTAGTTTGTCATAAATTTTCCTTTCTTTTTTATGTGTTGTTAGTAATTATTTGTGAGTGTTTTTATTTGATTAATCTTGTTAAAATATAGAAACTAGAATATATACATTATAATAAATATGAGCAGTGCAATTATTGCAGCTATTAAGCCTATTTCTACAAGGCGTCTCATTTTTGAGTAGTTAATTTTCATATTACCAAATATACCTACAGATGTAAATTAGTTGTTAAGACATTTAAAGCGTTCACTAAAAAATATGTAGCAAACACTAGTAAATGCAGTATTTTGCAACATTTGTAGCATTATATGCAACATACGTTTTATTACTGTCTAGTTTGTTGTAGTGATGTAGTACTTTAAAATGTTAAAGTTTAATGTGGCAGGTGTTTTAAATTACCAATTTTTGCTTTATATGTTATAGAAACTAAGTAGAAAACCTTCATTATTTAACATTTTAACAGGTATTTTAACGAGCGTAATGCTTGTTTTTTTAGGAAGCTTTTAAGATAAACAATGGTTGTTTTTAGCTACAAAGCAAATAACTTTAGAACCTGCTTTAAGCTTTTTAAAGACTGATTTATACTGTTAAAAATACTATTATGTATTAGTAGGTTTAACATCTGTTGGTAGCATATCAAAATAGTTTTTGAAGCATTTAGTAAAGTATGAAGGAGAAGAAAATCCTACCTTGTATGATACTTCGCTAATGTTTGTGTTGCCCATTTCTATAATTTGTTTAGCCTTTTGTAAGCGTATGTTACGTAAAAACTCACTAGCTGTTTGGTTGGTTAACGCTTTTATTTTACGGTAAAACTGACTTCTACTTAAGTTTAACTCAGAGGCTAAAGACTCTACATTTAGTTCTGGGTCATCAATATTATCATTAATGTAAACCAATACTTTTTGTATAAATTCTTTGTCTAATGATGTAGTGTTTATGTTTTTAGGGACATCATTAATTAAACTAAAATATTTGTTAAAAATAAGCTGCCTACTTGTTATTAATTGTGATACCCTTAGTTTTAAAAGACGCATATCAAAAGGTTTAACCATATAGGCATCTGCACCAGTTTCTATACCTTCTATACGGTCGTCTATTCTTGCTTTTGCAGTAAGCATTAGTAATGGAATATGACTTGTTTTAAGATCGTTTTTAATACTTTGGCAAAACTTATAACCATTCATTTCTGGCATAATAACGTCTGTAATAATAACATCTGGAAAAGATTCTTTAGCAATTTTTAATCCCTCTGTACCATTAACAGCCGTAAGCACTTTATACAGGTGTTTAAATTCGTTTTTTATGTAGTTTCTTAACTCGGTATTATCTTCTACTACTAAAAGCGTGTGTAGGTTAGGAGCATTGTCTATATCTTCTTCAGTATCTTTGGTTTTATCACTATTTGTAATTTTGTTATTGGTAATAGTTGTACTAGCAATATCTGGTACAATTTCATCCTCGGTAAAATGAGCTTTACCTGCAGGTAATATTACTTTAAACTTTGTGCCTTTACCTACGGTACTATTAACCTCTACCTTGCCTTTATGTAGTTGTACAAAACTTTTTACAACCTCTAAGCCAATACCAGTACCATCATAATACGTTTTATTAAGATTGTCTACTTGATAAAAACGCTCAAAAATGCGTTTTACTTGTTCCTTTTTTAATCCAGGACCAGTGTCTGATACTGTTATTTTTATTGCCTTTACAGGTGATATTGGGTTTACTAATGGTAGTATTGTTAGCTTGTTTTTTGGCTCTAATTTTATTTTAATTGCACCACCATTTGGCGTAACCTTCATAGCATTAGAAAGAATATTAAAAATAATTTTTTCTAACTTATTTTCATCTGCCCAAATAGGTAAATCTTCTAAAGCAGAACTTACCCATAGGTTAATGTTTTTAGAGTTAGCCTCTTCTGTAAAATGACTAACTATTTCTTTTGTAAAAGCAACTAAGTTTAATTGTCTAACCTTAATGTTTACTCTGTTTAGTTCTAGCTTTCTAAAATCTAACAACTCATTTATTAAGCGGTAAAGACGGTCTGTGTTTTTGTGTATAATTTTAAGTTTATCCTTTGTTCTAGAAGGCAGGTTAAGACTAGTATCATTTAAAATATCTTTTAAAGGATTTAATATTAGCGTTAACGGAGTTCTAAACTCGTGTGATATGTTGGTGAAAAATTGAAATTTTTTCTCGTCTAAATCTTTTTCTTGTAAACGTTTATCTCTTTCGTTATTAATAATTTGTTTTTCTTTAATTCTGCTTTGGGTCATTTTATTAAGTATGTAAACACCTAATAAAAACAATAAAATATAAGCAATAACTGCCCAAACACTTTTCCACCAAGGAGGTAAAATTGTAATTTTTAATTCCAGTGGGTCTTCATTCCATACCCCATCATTATTAGAGGCTTTTAATTTAAAAGTATAGTTGCCAGGATCTAAATTAGTATAGGTTGCATTTCTTGTGGCACCTACATAATTCCAGTTTTTTTCATATCCTTCTAAATAATAAGCATATTCGTTTTTTTCTGGTCTTGTGTAATTAATACCAGAATACTCTATAGTAAATACAGATTGTTTGTTGGTAAGGCTAATACTATCTGTTTCTGAAATAACTTTTTTTAAAGGTGAGTTTGCCTGTGTAGGAGTAACCTTTTTATTAAATAGCTTAAAATCTGTAAGGTAAATAGAAGTAAGATTTTTGTTTGTTTGTATTTTTTTTGGGTCAAAATAATCTACTCCTTTGTAGTTGCCAAAATACAATTGTCCCTTACTGTCTTTATATGTGGCATTAATATTAAAGTCGTTAGACAGTAAACCATCATTACTTGTGTAATTAAGAATTTTATTTTGATTTACCATTATTTTAGATATTCCAGAATTACCAGTAACCCATATATTACCTTCTTTACACTCTATAATACCACAAACATTTTCTTCTGTTAAGCCATTAAACTTATTGTACCAACTAAAAGTGTCTAATTTTGGGTTGTGTTTGCACAAGCCAGCTCCTTTTGTACCTATCCAAATGTTACCTAGGCTATCTTCATGCAGGGTTAAAATATGATTTGCACTTGCTTGGTTTTTATATTCTTTAGACATACGTTTGGTCATAGAAGTAACTATAAAGTTGCCGTTAGTCATTTTTTTAATACGAAATAACCCTAGTGTTGTACCAAGCCAAATGTTATCTTCTTTATCTACCAATACTTTCCAAATATCACTATTGGTAATGCCATTTTTCACAAAAATTTCGGTATTGTGCTGTGTAATTTTTTCAGTTTTTGGGTTGTATGAGTGTAACCCGCCATAAAAGGAGCCAATCCAAATAGTTCCTTCAGAATCTTCATCAATACTTAAAACGGTATTAGATTCTAATTTGCCTCCTGTATTAGTAATATTAAAATTTATAAACTTGTTAGTTCCTTTTTTAAGCATATAAATGCCGTTATCCCAACTAACAGCCCAAATGTTTTCTTTGCTATCTATAAAAAGGCCTTCAATATAATCACTAGTTAAACCACTATAAGTGCTATTTTCTTTTTTATTTATGTGTGTAAAATGTTTAGTTGTTGGGTTGTAAATATCTATACCACCGCCATCCATACTAATCCAAAGTTTACCGCTGCTGTCTTGTACAATAGATGTTACAGAGCCTATTTGTAATGAGTTTGGTGTATTATTAAGGCTTTCTATATTATTAAACTTGTCATACAACTTGTCATAAACCGCAACTCCAGAGTTGTAGTAGCCCATCCAAATACGATCATTTGTGTCTAAAAATAATGACCAAATAGAGTTGTATAAAATACTTTTTTCATCAGTTTTACTAGATAAATAGTTTTTAATAACGCTACCGTTGGTGTTAATATGAAAAAGTCCGTTATTCTCAGTACCCAACATTATAGTATTGTCAGGCAACTGAATCATAGAAAAAATCTTAGTGTCAGAAATAGGGTAATTGCGGGTGTTTAATAGATGATCTATTTTATACAAACCATCATCTATAGTACCTACCCAAATATTATTGTTTTTATCAACCAATAAAGATTGTATACCCTCTTTTATGGCTGATGAATTATCTTCTGTATTTAATAGAGATTGCTTAAGTTTATTGGTGTTAGAGTCGTACTCTTGTAACCCTATACTTGTACCAGCATATATTTTATTGTTTTTATCAATCTTTAAGGCATAAACATCTACGGGTAAATATTTATATTGGTTTTCAATTTTTTCTGCTTTTAGTGTTTTTAAGTTTAGTTTAAACAACCCTAAATCTACTGTGCCAATAAATAAGTTTCCGTTATTATCTCCTTCTATACTACGTATAGGAATATTTATTTTATTTTCTTTTTCTTCTGCAGTTAGGTATATTTTTTTAAACTGATCTTTATCTCTGTCATATAGGTTTAGGCCTTCTTCAGTACCAAACCAAAGTCGGTTTGTTTTATCTAAGTATGATGAGTAAACAAGACTACTACTTAATGAGGTAGTGTCATTTAAAACGTGCTTATAATACGTGTAATCTATACCATCATAACGGTAAAGACCAACGCCATTGGTGCCCATCCAAATAAAGCCATAATGATCTTGTACTATGGTAGATACACCAACTTTAGAAATACCTTCTTTTATACTAACAAAGTTGTATTCTTTAGGAGAATCTTGTGAATAAGTAGATGTACAGAAAATGAATAAAAAGACAAGGGAGATTATTTTCCTCATAAATGATTGCACAGTTTTAGCTAGTACAATTTATAAATTAAAATTTAGTTACTAAAGAATTTAGACTAATTGGTTAAGTTATTGTTAAAATGTGCTATTTATTACATCAATATTTGCTTTTGTTTATAATTAAAAATTGATTGCGAAGAATAATTATATATTTGAATTTTACAATAAATTATAATGAAGGTAACTACTATTGAAGATTTTTATAAAGAGATAAATGCCAAACTTCCTGAGGAGATTGGTAAGTATATTGGACACTTTAATATTTTTAATATACCAGATATGTTAGCTAATTTAAAAAAAGATAATGTAATGCCTTACAATAGGCGAATGTATTATAAAATTAGCCTTATCAACGGAAAAAATAAAGCAGAATATGCAGATAAAATTATAAATATAGATAAGTATGCTTTGCTATTTGGTTCACCAAAAATACCTTATAGATACGAGCCTTTAGATGCTAAACAGAAAGGAAAATTTTGTGTTTTTACAGATGAATTTTTAATAAAATCTAAAAGAGGTGTAGTGTTAGATGATTTACCAATTTTTAACTCTGGAGGCTATCCTGTATTTAAATTAACTAAAAAAAGAGTATCAAGAATTAGCTGTGTTATTTAAAAAAATGCAAGCAGAAATAGATTCGTCCTATGCTTACAAATATGATTTAATTAGGAATTATATTTTAGAAATTATTCATTTTGGACAAAAGCTACAACCTAATACTGCTTTGTACACAGCACAGACAGCATCAAAAAGAATTACATCTTTATTTTTAGAGTTGTTAGAGAGACAATTTCCTATAGAAAGTACGCAGCAACAATTAAAACTTAGATCTGCTAAAGATTATGCAAATAGGTTGGCGGTGCATGTAAACCATTTAAATACAACACTAAAAGAGGTTACAGGTAATACTACAACTTATTTTATTGCTAATAGAATAACACAAGAAGCTAAATACTTGCTTAAGCAAACCAATTGGTCTGTGTCAGAAATTGCATACTCTTTAGGTTTTGATGAAGTAGCCCATTTTTCAAACTTTTTTAAAAAACAAACCTCCTTTTCACCTAATAAATTTAGAAACTAATTAACTTCTTTGAAATTTACAACTATCTCTTTGTTTTTAGTAAGTTAATAATTTTAGTATTTAAAGACCTTTGTACTTTAATTAAAAAATAAAATATTATGGTACAAAATAAAATTGTTTTGGTAACAGGTGGCAGCCGTGGTCTAGGTAAAAATATGGCTATAAGTTTGGCTAAAAAAGGGTTAGATGTTATTTTAACTTATAAGAGCAGTAAAACTAGTGCACTAGCTGTTGTTAAAGAAATAGAGGTATTAGGAAATAAAGCAGCTGCGTTACAATTAAATGTGGATGACAGCAAAAAATTTGATTCTTTTTTTATGAGTTTAAATGCTACATTAAAAGATGTTTTTAATGCAGATAAATTAGACTTTTTAGTTAATAATGCTGGTATTGGTATTAATGAGTCTTTAAAAAATACAACAGAAGACCAATTTAATGAAATGGTTAATATTCATTTTAAAGCACCTTTTTTTCTTACTCAAAAAATATTACCTTATTTAAATAATGAAGGCGGAATAGTAAATGTTTCAACCGGCTTAACTAGGTTTACTTTACCTGGTTATGCAGCTTATGCAGCATCAAAAGGAGCGGTGGAAATATTGTCATTATATTTAGCAAAAGAGTTAGGAGAAAATAAAATAAGAGTGAATACAGTAGCTCCAGGTGCTATTGAAACCGATTTTGGTGGCGGAGCCGTAAGAGACAATAAGGATTTAAATGATTTTATTGGTTCGCAAACGGCTTTAGGAAGAGTAGGAATTGCTAGTGATATAGGTAGTGTTGTTGCGTTTTTGTGTACAGATGATGCAAAATGGATTAATGCTCAACGTATAGAAGTGTCTGGTGGACAAATGATATAAATTTCATTTAAATATATTTTTTAACAAGAGTGTGAAGTATATGCACTCTTGTTAAAAATAATTTTTTGAAGAGCTATTTTTTACACAAATTCTGCTGTAATTGTTCTAGTATAAAATTCTTTATTATTTGTTGTTTTAATACGCTCTAGCACCAATTTAGCAGCTTCTTTACCCATTTTTTCTGCATTCTGATTTATAATTTTTAAGGCAGTATTCCATCCGGTTTTAGAATTGTTACAAAAGCCAGTATATGCAATTTTATTGGTTTGTAACCTATTACCAATAGTCATTGCTTGTTCTAAAGCCAAATCATTAGCACCATAAATTCCGTCTGCTTTATTTTTTTGTAAAGCAAGTTTTATTTTACTGGATAATTCTTCAATTGTAGCAGCAGTAATAATGCTATTTTTTGTAGGTATATTGTGTTTTTTTAGTGCGTCTATAAAACCATTAGCCCTTAATTTACCATGTTCTAATTGGTGTATTAAAGAAACCATTATTGGTTTTTTACACTTTTTATTTATAATTAGGTGCTCTGTAGCTTTAAATGAAGCTTTGTAATCATCAATAATAACGCTATCACATTTTTTTAAATTACTAATTCTGTCAAATAAAACAAGCGGTGTGCCCTCTGCAATAAGGGTATTTATATGTTGGTATTTATTAGTTATTGCTGTTTCTTTAGAAACACATATAATTACACCATCTACATAACCACTACCTAAAAAACGTAAGTAATGAGATTCTTTTTCTGCAGACTCGTTACTAATGCTAGTAAAAAGCTTATAGCCATTTTCATCTAAATGCTTTTCTATACCAACCAAAACTTTTGCATAAAATGGGTTTAGTACACTTGGTATAATTAAACCAATATTTTTGGTATATCCTCTTCTTAAACTTGCAGCAAAGCTATTAGGTCTGTAGTTACATTTACGTGCAAATTCTTGTACCTTTTGTTTGGTACTAATGCTTATTTCTGGACTATCAGATAAAGACTTAGATATGGTAGAAATAGATAAGTCTAAGGCTTTAGATATTTGTGATAATGTTGGTCTTGTGTGTATCATTATGCTTGTTCTTTTCTAACGTTTTGTTCCCATTTCCATGAAGAACTAATCATTTCACTAAGTTCTCTAGTAGGTGTCCACTCTAATTTTTTGGCAGCTAATTTTGTTTCTGCATATAATTTAGGTACATCACCATCTCTTCTGCTTGTAAACTCATAATTTAGTTTAGAGTTTGTTACTGTTTCAAAGGTTTTAATAATATCTAACACAGAGTATCCAACACCAGTACCTAAATTAAAACACTCAAACTGTTTTTCCTGTTTATTTTTTACAAGCCTCTTAACTGCTAATACATGGGCTATTGCCAAATCAACTACATGTATATAGTCTCTAATAGGCGTGCCATCTTTTGTAGGGTAGTCATTACCGTAAACCATTAATTTTTCTCTAATACCAGCAGCTGTTTGCGTAACATAGGGCATAAGGTTATTTGGTATACCTGTTGGTAATTCGCCAATTAAGCCAGACTCATGAGCGCCTATAGGGTTAAAATAGCGTAAGGATATTGCATTAAAATTTACGCTTGCTTTAGTAAGGTCTTCTAAAATTTCCTCGGCTACTTTTTTTGTGTTTCCGTATGGAGAAAACGGACGTTTTGTTTTATTTTTTTCTGTAATTGGCAGTGTTTTAGGTAAACCATAAACAGTAGCAGATGAAGAAAATATAAAATTATTTATATTGTTTTTAGTTTGTGCATGTAATGTGTTTATAAGCGAATAAAAGTTGTTTTTATAATACATTAGAGGTTCTGTTACAGATTCTCCTACTGCTTTATGTGCTGCAAAATGTATAACTGCAAATGCATTTTTATGCGCGGCAAATACTTTATTTGTTTGTAGTTCTTCTTTTAAATCTATATGTATAAAAGTTGGTGTTTTGCCAGTAATTTGTGATATTCTATCAATTGTTTTTTCGGTAGAATTAGATAAATCATCTAAAATTACAACTTCAAAATTACTTTTTAGCAGCTCAATAACTGTGTGAGAGCCTATATATCCACAGCCTCCAGTAACTATTATCTTTTCTTTCATCATTTATAAGTTTAGTTGTGTCTAATTTGAAGTAGCTATATTAAGAATTTTTTTTGAAAAAACCATACTAGTACCTACCAGTTTGTTTTGTTGTGTTTTTATTTTATATTTGCCTTATGAGTATAGTTTCGGTAAAGGGTAATTCTGGCACTCCAAAGTACAAGCAAATAGTAGCATCTATAGAAGAGGCTGTGTTAAGTGGTGCTTTAAAAAAAGGAGATAAATTGCCATCTATAAATAGTATAAGAGATAAGCATAAGCTCTCTAGAGATACGGTTTTAATGGCTTTTAATGAGTTAAAAACACGTGGTATAGTGCAATCTATTGCAGGTAAAGGGTATTACTTAAACACAGAAGATGTTAATGTAGTACAAAAGGTTTTTTTATTATTTGATGAGCTTAATTCTTTTAAAGAAGATTTATACAATTCTTTTTTAGATACATTAGGAGATAATGTACAGGTAGATATCTTTTTTCATCACTTTAATTCAGATATTTTTAGCAAGCTTATATATGACAATATAGGAGCGTACTCTTACTACGTTATTATGCCTGCAAATCTCCAAAATATTGGTCATGTTGTAGAAAAACTACCTAAGGATAATGTTTATATTCTAGATCAAACTAATGCCGAGTTAAAAGCTTATCCGTCTATCTATCAAAATTTTAAAAAAAATGTTTTAAATGGTTTGTTAGAGAGTGCCTCGTTAATTTCTAAATATCAAAAAATGATATTGCTGTTTTCAAAAGAGAAACAGCCGCAAGGTATATTAGATGGCTTTAATGCATTTTGTGCCACAAAAACTATAGCTCATGAACAAATTAGCACACTGCAAAATCGTGTGCCTGTTAAGGGAGAGTTGTACTTTATTTTAGATGATAGAGCACTTATTTTACTATTAAAAAAAATACAAGAACAGCAACTTGTTTTAGGTATGGATATAGGAATTATTTGTTACAATGATAGTTTGCTTAAAGAGGTTGTAGAAGGTGGTATTACTACAATATCTACCAATTTTTACACTATGGGAGAGCGTTTGGCACAAATGATTTTATCTAATGAAAATATACAAATAGAAAACCCAAATAGTTTAATTGTTAGAAACTCACTATAACATGAATAAAAAGTTACTAAAAGAGGTGAAAAATAGTTTTAAACATACATTTAAAACTAAACCACTTATGGTTTTTTCTCCAGGAAGAATAAATCTAATTGGTGAGCATACAGATTATAATGACGGATTTGTTTTTCCGGCAGCAATTAATAAAGGTATTGCCTTAGCCATACAAAAAACAAAAAAAAATGTATCTACAGTTTATGCTTTAAATAAAGAAGAAACCTATGAGTTTAGCTTACAAAGTGTTGCTCCTTTACAAAATGGTGGGTGGCGTAATTACATTTTGGGTGTAGTATCTGAAATACAAAAAAGAGAAATAGAGTTAAGCAATTTTAATATTGTTTTTGCAGGTAATATACCCGGTGGTGCAGGTTTATCTTCTTCTGCAGCATTAGAAAATAGTGTTGTTTATGGCTTAAATAAACTATTTAAACTTGGAATTTCTAAAGAAGAAATGATTTTAATTTCGCAAAAGGCAGAACACAATTATGCAGGTGTTAAATGCGGAATTATGGACCAGTATGCAAGTATGTTTGGTGTTAAAAATAGTGCTCTTTTGCTAGATTGTAGAACAGTAAAGTCTAAATTATATAAACTAAATTTTAATGACTATAAGCTACTTTTAATTAATACAAACGTAAAGCATGACTTGTCTGAGAGTGCTTATAATGATAGAAGAGAGGTTTGTGAAAAAGTTTCTAAAAAGTTAAATGTTAAAGCTTTAAGAGACGCTACAATACAAGATTTAAATACGATAAAAGCAGATATTACAGAAGAAGATTACCAAAAAGCGTTATACATTATAGAAGAAAACCAGCGTGTAACTTCTTTTTCAAAAGCTATTAAGGCAGATGATATACAAGAGTTAGGTGCTTTATTATACCAATCTCATAATGGTTTAAGCACACAGTTTAAAGTTAGTTGTAAGGAGTTAGATTTTTTGGTTGATAAAACTAAAAACAATTCTAATATATTAGGGGCAAGAATGATGGGTGGCGGCTTTGGAGGCTGTACTATTAACCTAATTTTAAAGTCAGAGATAAAATCATTTAAAAAAGAAATTGCTAAAGCGTTTAAAAAAGAATTTGGTACTAACTGCTCTATTTATAACGTAAAGCTATCTAACGGCACACAAAAAATAAAATAAAACAACCAGAATTCTACAATATAATGAATACAGATTTACAAGATTTTTCGCATAAACGTTTTAATATATTAACAGGAGAATGGGTATTGGTTTCTCCACACAGAGCAAAAAGACCTTGGCAAGGACAAAACGAGGCTGTGTCTAATGAGGTAAGGCCTGCTTACGACCCTAGTTGTTATTTATGTGCAGGAAATACTAGAATTAACGGAGAAGTAAATCCAGATTATAAAGATGTTTTTGTGTTTACTAATGATTTTGCAGCACTACAAACAGATTCTAAAACCTTTTCTGTAAATAATGGTTTGTTTAAAGCAGAAAGTGAGCAAGGTATTTGTAAAGTAATTTGTTTTAGTCCAGACCACTCTAAGAGTTTGGCAGATATGGCTGTAGAAGACATTAATAAAGTAGTAACAACTTGGCAAAAAGAGTATGTAGAGCTTGGTAGTAATGACACTATTAATTATGTTCAAATTTTTGAAAATAAAGGAGCTGTTATGGGGTGTAGTAATCCACACCCACACGGACAAATATGGTCACAGTCTACCTTGCCTAACGAAATTTTAAAAAAAGAAAAAGAGCAAAAAGAGTACTACGCTAAAAATAAAAGAAGTCTTTTAGGAGATTATTTACAACAAGAAATAGAGGCTAATGAGCGTATAATTTATACGAATGAAGATTTTATTGTATTAACCCCATTTTGGGCTGTTTGGCCTTTTGAGGTAATGATAGTTCCCAAAAAACAATACAACAATATTAGTCAAATATCTAATACAGAATCTTTAGCTTTTGCAGATGCAATTTCTGTTATTACAAAGGCCTATGATAAGTTATTTAATACCTCTTTCCCTTATTCTAGTGGTATACACCAAGCACCAACAAACGGTAAAGATAATAGCCATTGGCATTGGCATATGAGTTTTTACCCACCATTATTACGCAGTGCAACAGTTAAAAAATTTATGGTTGGGTATGAAATGTTTGGGTCGCCACAAAGAGATATTACAGCAGAGCAAGCAGCATCTAGGTTAAGATACTTAATTTAAGAATTCATAAGTTCTTGAAATTTTTCGGCAAAAAGAGATACGTGGTACCCGTCTGCTAATCCATGGTGTAAGTGTATAGAAATAGACATTTGTTGCTTGTTATTTATACTTACTACTTTACCAAAGGATATTTTTGGGCAACTGTCTGGTAAGTTATAGTTTCTGGCGTGTGACATACTAGTGAAATTTAACCAAGGAAGGGCAGAAAAGTGTATTACTGCATTAAAGTCGTCACTATCTTTTGGAGTAGGAAATAGTGTAGTTCCCTTTTTAACTTTTTCTATTTCTTCTTTAGCATTTTTAATAAATTCAGTTTCGTTTTTATGATATATAATGTTAGAAAAACCAAAGGTATTGTTATCTCTGCCTATTGTGGGGGATGCATTTATGCTGTCATATAAATAAACGTTATCATCAATAATTCTGTACCTAAAGTTTTCAACCATATTAGCAGCCTTTGTTGCTCTGTACAAATAATATAAAAAAAATGAAGTTTCTTTTTTTTTAGCTTTTTTTAATGCTATTGTGCAATCTATAGTTAATGTAATACCAAAAAAAGGTTCAGTAAAAGCAGAAAAAAAATTATAGTGTTCTGTGCGTTCCCAATTGCTTAAATTTACTTTTGTTCTTTTCATATTATAACTAAAATCTCTTAATTTTAAGTAAAAATAAAAAAACTAATGAGTTTCTTAAGAAGATTCTCTAACAATAAGTTTAGCCTCTAATATCTTTTTGTTTAATTGCTGTGTAGCTGTTTTTTTGTCTGCATATTCTAAAAAGGTTTGTGCAGCAATTTTACCAATTTCTGCACTATGTTGGTCTACACTTGTTATGGTAGGTGTAACCATTGTGGTAAAGGGTTCGTTACCAAAACCAACAAGCGCAATAGTATTAGGCACCGCTATATTTTCTTCTTTTAAAACTTGCAAAGCACCAAGAGCAGCATAATCACTAGCAGCATATACAGCATCTGGTGGGTTCTGTAGGGCAAGTAATTTTTTCATTTGTATTCTACCATCTTCAATAGTAAGGTTACTTTCGCTTACATAATCATCAATAAAAGTAAAATTGTGTTTGTGTAGAGCATCAACATAACCTCTAATTCTGTTGTTAAAAATACGTGTGTGTTTAAATCCGCCTATATGAGCAATTTTTTTACAACCTTTTTGAGCCAAATGGTCAACAATCATATGGCTACTATCATAATCGTTAATACCAATGTAATCAACATTTAAATCGTTTTCACCTCTATCAAACAAAATAAGAGGTATGCCTTTGGTTTTTATTTTTTCAAAAAAGTCTAAATCCACCGTTTCATTTGCCATAGAAGCAATAATACCATCTACTTGCGTAAAAAGTAGTGTGTCTATATTGTTACATTCTTTAGTGTAAGACTCGTTAGACTGTGTTACAATAACATTATACCCTTTGCTGT
Organism: Cellulophaga lytica DSM 7489; assembly: GCF_000190595.1. Taxonomy (NCBI): domain Bacteria; kingdom Pseudomonadati; phylum Bacteroidota; class Flavobacteriia; order Flavobacteriales; family Flavobacteriaceae; genus Cellulophaga; species Cellulophaga lytica. Next base: position 2,650,355 of record NC_015167.1, read on the forward strand.
TTAATACCTCTTCTATATTTTGTAAAACCGATGAAAAATAAGAACTATTGGTACTTGGCACCATTACGCCAACCAAATTACTTTTACCACTACGTAGGGCACTAGCAAGGTTATTTGGCTGATAATCCAACTCTTTTGCTATTTTTTTTACAGCCTCTTTGGTTTTTTTACTAATTCTAGAGTCGTTACGCAAAGCCTTACTAACAGCAGCGGTAGATATGTTTAGCTTAACAGCAATATCTTTTAGAGTGGTTTTTTTGTTTGACAATTTTTAATATATTTGCTTAATCGATTAACCAAAAGTATTGAAAATACACATATAATCAAAGCTACTATAGTGTAACAAGGTGGTTTTGATTTTATTTTAGCTCAATGCTTAATCGATTAACCATATGTAAATTTTAATTAAAAAATATAAAAATGAGTAAAGTTGTCACCTTTGGAGAAATTATGTTGCGTTTGTCTACACAAAGACATTTGCGCTTTTCGCAAGCAAATAACTTTACGGCTACGTATGGTGGTGGCGAGTTTAATGTTGCAGTATCTATTGCAAATTATGGTTTAGAGGCCGAGTTTGTTACACGTTTACCAGATAATGATTTGGGTCATACAGCCCTAATGGAAATAAAAAAACGTAATGTACAAGCTAAAAATATTGCTTTTGGAGGTGATAGGTTAGGTGTATATTTTTTAGAAACCGGTGCAGGTACTAGAGGTAGTAAGGTGGTGTATGACAGAGCTAATAGTGCAATGGCAACCATTACACCAGGTACTATAAATTGGGAAGAAGTTTTTAAAGACGCCACCGTTTTTCATTGGAGTGGTGTAACACCAGCAGTATCACAAACAGCAGCAGATGTATGTTTAGAGGCCGTAAAAGTAGCCAGTAAGATGGGTGTTTTTATAACATCGGATCTAAATTACAGAGCAAAATTGTGGCAATATGGCAAAGAACCTAAAGATATTATGCCAGAGTTATTATCTTATAGCAATGTAATTTTGGGCGACTTAGATACCGCATTTTTTATGTCGGGCTTGGCAGAAGAAAAACCAGATTACCAAAATAAAGCGTCCTTACCAAGCTTGTATAATAAATTGTTTACATTGTATCCTAATTTAGAAAAAGTAGCTACAACATTACGCTACTCTATAAGCGCATCTCACCAACAGATTGGAGGTATTTTGTATGATAATGGCGAGCTGTACAGCGCAGCAATAAAAGATGTTACGCCAGTTGTAGATAGGGTAGGTAGCGGAGATGCTTTTATGGGAGGTTTAATTTATGGCTTACTAAATAAAGAATATAACGCACAACAAGCAGTAGATTTTGCAGTAGCAGCCTGTTGTTTAAAGCATACCATAGCCGGAGACATTAATTTGGTAACGGCAGATGAGGTAGAAAAACTAATGAGTGGCGATGCCTCTGGTAAAGTAGCACGCTAACACTTAAAAATAATAAAAACACAGCATACAATTATGGCACAATATAGCAGAATAGAAGTTTTTAATACAATGAATGAAACCGGTTTGGTACCCTTGTTTTACCATTCTGATGTAGATTTAGCAAAAAACATTTTAAAAGCTTGTTACAATGGAGGCGCACGCTTAATGGAATTTACCGCACGTGGAGATTTTGCTTTTGAAGTCTTTTCTGAGCTAAATAAATATGCCATAAAAGAATTACCGGGTATGGTATTAGGTGTTGGTTCTGTTACAGATGCTGCAGCAGCCTCTTTGTATATGCAAATGGGAGCCAATTTTATTGTAACACCATCTTTTAGAGAAGACATTGCCATAGCCTGTAACAGACGCAAAGTAATGTGGTCTCCTGGATGTGGTTCTTTAAAAGAAATAAACACAGCAGAAGAGTTGGGTTGTGAGGTAGTAAAGCTATTTCCTGGCGCAACCTACGGAGCAGGTTTTGTAAAAGCCATAAAAGGCCCACAACCGTGGACAAACGTAATGCCAACAGGCGGTGTAACTACAGAAGAAGACAATTTAACAGCTTGGTTTAATGCAGGTGTTACTTGTGTTGGTATAGGCTCTAAATTAATTAGTAAAGATGTTATAGCTAATAAAGATTATAAAGGCTTAGAGGCTACCGTAAAACAAACTATAGCAGTAATTAAAAAGCTAAAGAAAAAATAAATTATCCCATTTTAGGGTTATACTAAACACAAACCACAAAACCATACTTGTAGTAAAGTATGGTTTTTTTTATGCCTAAAAGTTAAAAGTATTTTACATTTTAAGTTACTATAGCTACCATTTATAATTAATTCTGATACAATTACACATATCTGTATTTGTACTAAAAAAAATGTTTTTATATTGTAAGAAAATTAAGCGCTAAAATTAGAAATGTGCGTTTATTACACCAATATGGGTGAATAAACGCAATTAATTGCGTTTACTAACTAGTTAGCATTAATAACTCAAAGAATGTGATTTAATGAATCAAAAGGAAAAAATATTTAAACAATGGAAAGAAAATACATCGAGTAGAATTGAAAATTGGAAAAAGGGACTTATTGATAAAGAAGAGGAATTAGTGTTAGACTTTTCAGAGAGTTCTCTTTCTAGTTTAGAAAATCACATAATTAGTAAGTACAGCCTAGTTGATTTAAAAAATAAAGAAAAAAACAATGAACTTGATGGGATTGTTTCATATATGGGAGAAACTCTAATCCGCTTAATTCCAGAATCAAAATGGATTATCTATACTGAAGATAAAACGAATGTTTATTATAACTTACCTTGTGTTTATACAAAGTATAGTGGTTCTATTTCTGTCCATTTCCTGTTGAGAGAAATATTAAACGCAAAAACATTCGATATAATAGAAACTCGTTTAAAGGCAGTTCTAAAATGTGATGAGGAAATTAGAAAACACTTAAAAGAAAACTAATGCTAACACTGTATATAGCAAATACGGCGCTCGGTGGTTTAAGGAAGTTCAGTGCTATTTACCAACACCGCCAAATCGTTGATTTGGCTTTTAAGAATGAATAAATTAAAAACAAAATACAACGTTTTGGCTCAGTGCAACTTGAAAGTTTATCGCTTTCTACTGCCCTACTTGCCATATACTAAACGTTAGCAACAAGCCATAGCAAACCCTAAATAAGAATGAGTAAAATCAATTCCCACATATTTGATATTGATAAAACAATTTGTAAGAACATTGAGAAATTTGATATTAATGAAAGAGGGTTATTATCTCAAAATATTTTATCTCAACTTAGGAATTATGTTGAACATATTGCCCTAAAAGTTTTTGAGGATGCACAACAAACAGAATTAAATAATAGCTACGAAAATATCCAGAACGCTATTGAATATATAAAAGCTAGAGGAGACTTAAAATTTTTATCAAGATTTCATAAACTCTTACAAATTACAGCTTCGCATTATACTCTAAACGAAGAAAGTTCAGAAAGATTAATACTAAAATACTTCGAATACCTTATTAAAATAAAGTCTTTTCTTTACAATACATATAATTTAGATGTTCTTCACAACCTAAAAGATTTTCCAATCCAAACAGATTCTAACTTAAAAGAATATTATGACAAAATTTCTTCATTAATTAAGCAACCAGAAGGGAATCGAAAAAAAACTAATTACAAAGACAGATATTATATTCAAAAAATAAAACCTTTTTTTGTAAAAAATGAAATATTCTATGAAGTAACTTTTCGCAGAGCTAATGATTATACTAGCAAATTTGACAGAATAATTGCTTTTACGAAGCTTGAAATTCTTGGAAATTATGCAGTAAAATTATCAATAAGCACAGATTTTATAGAGATTTTAGATAAAAAAATGCCTATTCAAATCATTGATAGTTGGGAGGTTTCAATACGACCTTGTGAAATAGATAATTTCGCAAAAATTTTTGGCGTGAACTCTAAAATTAGTAGTGGTAAGGAACCTTATGAACTAATGAAATATTTAACATCCACCGGATTAAATTTAGTAGAGGTTATTAGTTTAAATGATTGGTATTATGAATACGTAAAAAAGACGGTTACTGAAAAAGCTAAAGCTTCTCGAATATTCCAACTACTGGACAAATGCAGAGAAATGAGTAGAACTAAAAGTGACGGTCATAACCTACTTAGGTATTTACTACTCAAGCTTAATAATAAAATAATTAAAAAACAATACACTAATTCTCCTTGTGATTTATTATCAAATCTAAATTTAGAGTTTGGGTGTATTCCTTTTGACCAAATGCCTTTTAATTCGGCATTAATTAATCACAATCCTAAATTGAGTGACCTTTTTGCATCTATCAATACTGAAGACAGAAAACACGAAATATTAGCAAGACATATAAAAAACAATACAGAACAAAAAGGACAATTATTTACTGCTATCAATGAAATTGAAAACTTTGATAATGTTGAAGAACTTATAAGTCAATGGAATGACAATCTATATTGGAAACACAAAAATAGAGGAATAGAAAGTTTTAAAAAAAATGTATTTATCAAAGGCTATGAAGCAGATACTTTTAACATTATAAACAAACTAAAAGAAATATCATCTACGGGAATTAAAAATTATAAAAACTCAATAGAATCTTGGCTTAATTCAACTGCTTATAAAATTGATTGTGAAGAAAAAAAGACTGCTCTTAAAAACTTATTCGAAAGCTCAAAAGTAGCTTTAATTTATGGGGCAGCTGGAACTGGAAAATCAACTATGATTAATCATATTTCAAACTTTTTTGACAAAGAAAGTAAGTTATATTTGGCAAATACAAATCCTGCAGTTGACAATTTAAAACGTAATATAAAGGTTGCCAATTGTAATTTTAAAACTATAACCAAATTTACTTGGAGTAAAGAAACTGAATACGATATTTTAATTATAGATGAGTGCAGTACAGTAAGTAATTCGGATATGCTTAAAATACTTAACAAAGCAAAATTCAGGCTGCTTATTCTTGTTGGAGACGTATTTCAAATAGAATCAATACTTTTTGGTAATTGGTTCAGTCTAATAAAATCTTTTATTCCAGAATCTTCAGTATTTGAATTGGAAAAACCTTATAGAAGTAATAATCCAGATTTATTAAGACTTTGGGAAAGAGTAAGAAACATTGAAGACAATATTCTAGAAAGTTTAACGAAAAACGAATATTCTAAAACACTTGATAATTCAATTTTTCAAAATGCCGAAGAAGACGAAATAATACTTTGTTTGAATTACGATGGGCTTTACGGCATAAACAATATAAATTCATTTTTACAAAGCAGTAATTCTAATCAGACATTTATTTGGGGTACTCAAACTTACAAAGTTGAAGACCCAATAATTTTTAACGAATCAGGTCGCTTTTCACCATTAATTTATAATAACCTAAAAGGTAAAATCTCAGGAATTGAATTACTTGGCGAACAAATACAATTTGACATTGAAGTTAATCTAGTACTTAATGAATTTGATACTGAGTGGTATGATTTTGAACTCTTAGATAATTCTGAAAATGGAAATTCTGTAATTCGATTTACTGTCGATAAGTACAAAAGTACTGATAATGATGATGACGATTCTAGCAATATTATTCCTTTTCAAGTAGCTTATGCAGTTTCTATCCATAAAGCACAAGGATTAGAATATAATTCTGTAAAAATTGTGATAACAGATGAAGTTGAAGAGATGATTTCCCATAATATCTTTTATACAGCAATTACAAGAGCAAAAGAAAATCTAAAAATTTATTGGACACCTGAATCTGAAAAGAAAATTATAGAAAGTTTTAAAACTAAGTTTAACAAAAAGGACTATGCTTTACTTAAAACAAAGAATAGTCTTTAATTAATAAAAAGGCCAGTTGCTAACAATGTATAAAAAACATAGGGCGTTCGTGCTTAATCGAAGGTCTGTGATTATTTCTTGTTTTAGCCTACTTACGAATCCCGATGCGTCGGGACTAGCGGATTTTTTATTTGCTAAATTAATTCCTTAAACACGCCACTAATCATACAAAAAACGTTGTGCGTAAGCTAAAACAGCATCTACAAAATTGAAATATATGAACAAAACAAGAGTATTTATTTATTCAGTAATATTAATTTTAATAACTAGTTGTGCAACTAGCAAAGCAGTAAAATACTTTAAAGAAGGAAAAACAAAACAAGAAAACTTTAAAGTTACTTTACCTTTCGAAATTAAAAATGGTTGGATAATTATTCCTGTAGAAATAAATAATAAAAATTATAATTTTCTTTTTGATACTGGGACGCCAACTCTTGTGTCAAAAGAACTTGCTAAAAGTTTAAATTTGAAAATTATTGACTCTGTAAATGTTTCTGATGTTTTTAATAAAAAACAAACTAATCAATATACCAGAATAGAATCTATTGGAATTGGAAAAATAGATTTTGTTGAAACAGTAGCCTTAATAAATGATTTTAATTCAATACCAATGTGGTCTTCTCTCAATATTGACGGGTTTATTGGTTCAAGTTTACTGCAACACGCTATTTGGGATATTGATTTTGATAAGAAACAAATTATTATAACTGACAATGAATCGAAATTAAGCTTACCTGAAAAAATAATTGAAAATAAATTATTTATTGGTTATGCAGGAATACCTTCTATTGCTTGTAAAATAAATGGTGAAAAAGTTTGGAATTTTGATGTCGATTTTGGCTATAATGGAGATTTAGTTATACCTTTTTCCGAATTTGAAAAGCAAAAAGAAAATGGACAAATATCAGATTTCACTGAATCTAAAACAACCGGTTCTATTGGGATTTATGGAAAACACGACAATGCAAGGATATCTTACACAGGAATTATTAATGAATTAGAATTCGGAAATACTATTTTAAAAAAACAAAAAGTATATTCAGAGCAATATTTGGGTAGAAGATTTGGTTTAGACTTTTTTAAAAATTATCGAGTAATTCTAAATTGGAATAGTAAAAAAATAAAGTTAATAGAATATAATAACTCTAAATAAAAGCCTACGCACAACAAAGTACTGTGGTAAAAAATAAGTAATAACTAACTAATTTTCAGCTAAAGTGCTTCTGTAAGAATCATCATATACTAGTTCTGATTTTGCAATAGCAAAGGCTTGTTTTAATAATTTATTGCATATGGCTATTAGCGCTAACTTTTTAATTTGACATTTGGCAACTATTCACTTTTTTATCTGCTAATTTTAATTTTAAACACGCAACAAACTATTTTAAAACCCGTTGTATACAGTATAAAAAATAAATATGAAATATACAGATTTTAAGGAGCTTAAAGAAAAACCAGTTGGACTTGCTTGTGATATTCTACAAGGTTATCCGCTAGAGTTTGGAGATTTAACCTACAGACTAGATGATTACGATTTATACGAGTGGTTAGAAGAAAATGAAATGGAAGATTTTGACTCAGAATTATTAGAGCGTTATCCAAATTATGAGTCATTAGGGGCTTTAGATTTAGAGTATGCTTTAGAGGCAAATCCAGAATTTCGTTATGATTCTTATGCCGAATTTGTTTTGTTTGTAGATACAACAAAAAAAGACTTCCCTGTTGTTATTTTTGATGGTCAAGATATTTTTGCTACCCTTTATGACACTTTTGAGCTGTTTTATGCGTCTTTATATAAAATAACCTAATTAAAAGACAATACAATTCCACAGCGAATATAAACTGTATACTTACAAATATAAACCTCCTATACTTTTATAAACTAAATGTACCTATTATTGCTTGGCATTGTGTTAATCACAAGGCAATAAGGTTATTAAAGAACCTTGTTTCTATATAATTATTTATAAAATAGGGTATGAGAGAGTCTGATTTAGATATTTTAAAAAAATCACTTACTATTATAATAGGTTTTGAAGAGCGTGTAGATTTAGTTAATTCTGCTTCTGAATTTTTAGAAATACATAACAGAAATATACAAATGCTTAAAGATTTGGGTGTAGAGAGACAATCTGATTTTATAAAAAAAAATATTAGTGATTACCCTAAGCTTAGAGTTTCAGAAATTGAGTTGTTTATATTTAGAAAGAGAAAAGAAAAAAGTTTTCTGTGGTTTGTTGGCGGCCGTAGATTAGGCTTTGTTTATGATTTAATTAGAACAAGAGGGGTGCTTTTATCTCAAATAAAAAAGAAAGTAGCTAAAATTAAAGACATCAACCAAAGGATGTACAAGGTTGTAGAAAATCCTATTTTTGAAGAGGTATACCAGAAAACAGGCTATTAAATATATAAATTACAATTAATTTTTTTTGTCTTAGTTATTCTACTTTTTTATACAAATAAGCGCTAAACCCTTACAAATATAAATTACTAGTTTTTTTATTGCATACTTGTTATTAAAATTGATATAAATAAAATTTTAAAAAATGAAAAAGCTAACTACGCTACTTGTTTTGCTTGTTGTTACTTCGGGTTTATGTCAACTTCCAAATTTAGATTTAAATCAATTTCCGCTTTCAACTTACTTAGAAGCAGAAAATAACTTTCCTGGAGGAAAAATATTAAATTCTGACTATTATACAGTTTCCGATGATTTGGGATTACTTTCATTTATAAGAAAAGATAGTGACATTGCAGATATAGACATAGTTGCTAGATATGTTTATTATAAAAAAGATAGTCTTATTCTAGAATTAATTAATGAGTGGGATGTAGCCAACCACAACAAAAAAATCAATAATAAAAAAGACTTAGAGTTTAGAAAAAATATGCTCAGTTTTTATTTAAGAGGAGAAAAAGCAATGATAGCTTCTATGGGAGAAGGTACTGTAGAAGGAAATATTCCTTTAGAAATTAATGATAGCACTGCTTATTATAAAAGTACAGTTTGGAATTTAGAAAACACATTAGTAAAATTAAGCATTACAATGTCTAACAACTACAATAAACAAACAGAAGAGTTTCCTATACACAAATTTGTTGTGAGTATGAGAGCAACAAATATAACAGATAGACCTACATATAAAACTAAGCAGTTGATAAAGAGAGATAGAAAAGAAATACCAAATATAGAGCACCCTATTGTAAGTGGTAAAGATCCTATTTATATTGGCTGTGAAAAAAGTGTAGATAAAGGAGTTTGTTTGCGTAATAGCGTTAGAAAAAGAATACTAAAAGAATTAGAAGTAGAAAATGTAGTAATTGAAAATGCTACTTTAAAAGTAAGATTTAGGGTAGAAATAGATGGCAGTATAACTCCTTTTGAAAGAGATATAAAATCAAACAACAAGAAACTACAGACAATAGCCTTACAGACTATTATTGGTTTACCTAAAATGATACCTGCTTACTCTAAAAAAATGGACCAAAATGTTACTGCTGGTAATATTTTTTATCTGGTAATTAAAGACGGTAAAATAGCTAATTTAGAGTAGTGATTTTATTGTTCTACTGTAAAATTTAATTGTTTATTTTTGATTATAAAATGAGGTATTGTAAAAAGAAAAAAGCTTGCTAAATCTAATATTTAGCAAGCTTTTAGTGACCTCGACAGGATTCAAACCTTGTCTGTAATTCCTTAGTATTATTGACTTTCTTAGTTTTTCAATTTGATTACTAACCTAATAGCTACCATTTACATTGAAAGTCTTTATAGTTGTTTGTCTTTCTCAGAAGATCATAAAGATACGAAAATCAAGGATTCAAACCTATATAAATCATATTAAATACTATGAAATTTGTTCAAGATATTGGTTAACGATTTCCTCTTTAATACCGCTATATTCGGCGAATTCTTCTGCAGTGATAAATTGGTGTGACTTCTTACCAAAGTGGGTTTTAATGTCATTTAAAAGCTTACGACCGTAGCGTTCACTTCTTCCAGTGATACGCTGTATGTCTTTTGGGTATATACAAGCTCTTACTATTCTCATTTTATACTCTATCCATACTTTATCTATACCTCAACTATGGATTGTTTATATGTCTTCTTATGGCATAAAACGTATTTTGTGGCACCAATGTATGGCTGTTTTTGATTTCTTTTATAAAACTAGTGTCTTTTGTCTAATAATCAAAAAATTAGAACATTATGGCTAGACAAACAGGTATTATCAAATTAAAAGGAACTATCGGAGATATTTCTTTTTACAAAAGCGCAGATGGACACCTTGCGCGCTATAAAGGAGGTGTCGATGCCAATCGTATTGCAAATGATCCTGCGTTTCAGAGAACTCGTGAAAATGGCTCTGAGTTTGGACGTGCTGGAAAAGGAGGTAAAGTGATTCGAAATGCTATCCGTGTGCTTTTGCAGAACGCAAAAGACAAGCGTGTAGTGAGTCGTTTGACTAAATCTCTTGTAGCAATTACAAAAACTGATACTGTCAATGAGCGTGGTCTTAGAACCATTGAAGACGGTGATATGGCTACATTGCAAGGCTTTGAATTTAATGCGAATGGAAAGCTAGGCGCAACACTATTTGCTCCTTATACTACATCTCTTGATCGTACAACTGGAGATGTCGATGTGAGTTTGGCTCCATTTTCACCAACAGTAAGAATTGCAGCTCCAGGAGGTACTACTCACTTTAAGGTAGTAATGGGTGCTGCAGAGCTTGATTTTGCCAATGAGACCTCAACTTTTGAGAGTGATGAAACGGCGATTCTTCCTTATGATAGTGCAAATACTGCAGCAATTGATTTGAGTGTTGCACTTCCAGCAAACTCAGCGCTTCCAATTTTGCAAGTCGTTGGTATTGAGTTTTATCAAGAAGTAAATGGACAAATGTATCCGTTAAAAAACGGTGCATTTAATGCACTTGCTGTAGCAAAAGTAGATACTGTCTAAATGAATGTGTTGTTGCAAAGGACCTATTATAAAGAGGGCACTAATAGTGCTCTCTTCTATAATGGTCAGTTTTTAGGTTTTGCTATTGAATTACCTTGGTTGAACAATGAAAGAAACGTGTCTTGTATACCTGAAGGCGAATACGAGCTGAAAGCGAGGTATTCGGTAAAATTTAAGCATCATTTACATCTTACTAATGTAGAAGAGCGTAGTCTTATACTACTGCATCCTGCTAATAACGCGAAGCGTGAGCTTCGTGGTTGTATAGCTCCTGTAACTAAGTTAACAGGTATAGGAAAAGGAGCTTATTCCAAACCACTGTTTCAAAAATTAGTATCTCTTTGCTATCAAGCATTTGACAGAAACGAAAACGTATTATTAACTATTAAATATTAAGACAATGAATATTGTAGAACGTTATAAAAAGCCAACGCCTAAGTTTTTCAGAACTTTGCGTAATATAGGTATCGCATTAGCTACCGCAGGTGGCGCAATTATCGCAGCACCTATTAGTTTGCCAGCTGTTTTGGTAACTGTAGCAACTTATATGACTGTTGCCGGAACCGTTGCTACTGCTGTTAGTCAAGCAGTAACAATTGATGAGAAGACAGAGATTCCCAAAATAGACGGAAAAGATTCCGCGTCGAATATTAAATAGAGTGACACAAAATGTAACACATATCAAATTTTCGGTACTAGGTGGGACGTTATCTTCTGCGTGGATTCATATCACATCAGATGACCTCATTAAGACAGCACTTATGGCTGCAATAGGCGCAGTAATTAGCTATGTGGTTTCATTACTCGTAAAAAGACTGCATCATACGCTACTACGATTACGGTCTGGACGAGTGCCGAGAAAGAAGAAAAAGTAATAAAGAAGAGCTTCCGAAGAGGCTCTTTTTTTATTCCGATACTTTCATTGAATCACAAAACCCTTCCGTATTATTTTAAAAGAAAAACAAAAAAAAGAAAGCGATTTCTCTAGTGGCGTGGCAATGCTGTCAAGTTTTTTGGAAAAATCGTGCGCCTAGGAGGAAGGTTGAAAAAAATAGAACTGCCTTTTGGCGTGCTATTTTTTTCAAAACCTTTGGCTTGAACTTTATAGCATTATTGTGGTGGCCGATGGAAGCCAACTAAATTTGTGGCCTTTTTTATTATTATTCTTAAGACTGTTGAATAAGTGGTTGATAAATAGAGTTTAATGTTGTGATTTGAATTTCTATTTTAAGTACATTTAATATCAAAACAATACAAATATTATGTCAAAATTTGAAGTATATCAAGATGCTAGGAGTGAGTATCGTTTTAGGTTGAAAGCTGATAATGGTCAAAAAATATTAGCAAGTGAAGGTTATTCAGCTAAAGCTGGATGTATGAATGGAATAGAATCTGTTCGTAAAAATTCACAAGATGATAAACGATATGAGCGTTTAAAGGCGAGTAATGGTAAGCACTATTTTAATCTTAAGGCGAGTAATGGTCAGGTTATAGGAACTAGTGAAATGTATGAATCTTCTTCTGGAATGGAAAATGGTATTGCATCGGTTACATCTAATGCACCAAAAGCAACTATTGAAGAGGTTTAAAATTTTTTAAAAGAAGTTTTAAGGCCTTCTGAAGTATAAGGTTCTCTTATCCGCTATTGTTTGTTAAGCAGGTAATCTAAAAGGCGCGAGCCGACTGCGAGATTAGCAAGGGTACTGTGAGTGATAGTGTGAGGTACGAGCACTCTCACGGTAATGTGGTAACACTAGGTGGCGCAGTTTTTTGATTTGGTTTAAAGTGATTTCTATTTTTAATTGAATAGGTAAGTGCTATGTGTGAGTGAGGTGACTGAAGGTAGGAAGACGCCGAAGGAATACATAGCTCTTACGTACTAGGACGGAAGCGGTATCAGCTTAACCGCTAGGTAAGGTGGTATGGCTGTAGGACGTTATTTAATAACCGAAATTTATTGAATAGGTATCAAAAAATGTGACACCGGTAGACCTCAAACTTATGGTAGTCTTCCTAAGCCTAGCTATGCTCTTGTTATTTAAATATCAATTTCTTAGTGTTTTGCGTTCTCATAACGTAATGCTGCCATAAGTTTGAGGTCGTAGCCCGCAGCGACACGCAGGCTCGCAAAACATTAAATAGCGGTTGTGCCTTAATAAATTATGCGTGTGCATAGCACACACAGCTTTGGATTTTAAGGCACAAGAGTAGCTATGGGTGAGGAATAGCGTAATGTGTGCAATAGTACAAGTAAATAGTGCGAGCGAGGACGTATCGCCGCAGTAGTTCTATTTACTGTAAGCACAAATGCGACGATAGAAGCATTTTTGATTATGTACTATGTAACTAAATGGAGCGACTGACGAACACCTTATTACCTGCCTTCCCGAATTTTGAAATTATTAGTGCAGATGAATTGAAAGATGTATTCTTTTTAATTTAGATTATAGAGATTATATTAAACCTTTTTGGTAAAGCGTTTAGTAAAAGCATTTATTCGAATATATTTTAATCCTTTTTGAACTATCGAATTGATCTAATATCCTTTTCTACCGTATTTTTTCACTACGTCTATATACTTGTTGCGCAATCTTAGATAGTTTTCTAATGAACATTCGATGCTACCATTTTTTGAACCTTCAAAGTGCACTGGTATTGGTTTATACTTTTCTATGAGTTCATCATATAAGTTATCTAATATTAAAAAGTAATCTATAACATATTCATATCCTGTAATGTCTAACTCCAATTCAACTTGTTCCTGCTCGTAAAATATTATGGAATCTGTTTTCCATTTCTCAGAAAATTCAAAATAGATAGATCCATATAGGTTTTCTTGATTTTTAAAGAACCAGATTAGTCTTTCTCTTTCAGTACTAGAATTGTGATAATCCACCAGACTCTCAATTGCTTGTTCTTTCACTTGTGTTATCTCAAATACGCGTTCTACTTTACTTACCAAACTATAAGCATCATTATATAAGTTGTAGTCGAAACATTCAAATGGACCAAAACCGTTAATGGTTTCGCTTAAGTAGTTAAAGTTATTGTAGTACCAATTCAATAATTTATCTACTTTTATGGGTTTTTCGATCTCACTTATTTGATTTAATAATTCATTATATTCTTTTTTTATAATGAGGTACTTTGAGGTAGGTTTAAAGTTGTAATATTCATCTTTTCTAAAACTGAAACCTAAATCTATGGACTTTTCAAGATCTGTAAAGTTTGTGAGTTTATTACAGACGTAAATATCATCTGCAAACTCTTCATCTTTACTTTCAATAAACAAGTCTAAATAGTATCCAGAATTTGATAGAAAGGTCATTCCTTCACAGCCCTTATTGCAAGATTCACAAATACCAAAAAATACATCGTCGAAGGAATGGCAATCGTCACGCCTAGCTTGATTAAACTTCTTTTCTAATTTTTCAAGAAAAAGTGATTTAGGAACATCTTGATATGGCTTATTATCATCCAGCAGTTCTTTTAAAGCAGCTATATCGAAGTTTTTGATGGCTTGTGTTATTTCATTAATAGAATTAATTTTCATTCTCTTTCTTCTCGTAATTATGTATTAATGAAGAAATGAAAGCACCACCAGCTGCTGTAGCTAACCAACCCCAAACACCTACACCTGTACCTAAAGCTGCGATACCTATGCCTCCAGTTCCAAAAATGAAGAAGCCAGTGACAGCACCTAGGAAAGCGCCAATAAACAGCTTGCTATTAGTTGATTGATCACTCCACATAATTCGTTTGATTTCTTTTGCTTTTTCCTTAGTCGTAAGATTTGAGGACTGAACTTCATTTACTTTTTTTAAAATCGTCATCAGTTTTTCTTTCTTAGAACTTGAAAGCTTTGAGATATAGTTAATTGCTTTTTCAAGTATATTTTGCTCTGATTTTTTATCTTCCATATATGTTAGTTTAGTAGAAGCCAACGAATTCTAAAACCTCCTGAAATAATTCGTCATAATCTTTAATTGCATTATCATATATCCCTGAATTTAATAACTCATCAAGATTATTCAAATCTTGATTATATAATCTTTCTATTTGTTCAAAACCAATTTCTGTTTCAACTTCTTTTATGACAAATATTGCTAATAATATGTCATCTATATATCCGATTGCGCCGTGTTCGTCTTCTGAATACAGGTCTTTTGGCACAAGGAAGTACCCAATAGAGGTGAAAATTTTTGATCTATTTGCAACAGAAAGGTCAGTCACATCAAGTAAAGAAGTTAATAATTGATAAATATAAGGTGCAGACCTAATAAGCTCACTATGCTTGTTTTGATAGTCCCTAGTATTATTTAACAATAGATCTTCAAATTTGAATTTCTTAAAGCTTGTAGTTTTCATCCAAATAGTTTTTTGTGTCTTGATCCCAAATAATCACTCTCTCTGGATCAAATTCATTTATAATATCTTTGTACTCTTTACATTCTTCCCCAAATAGTGCGATAATCAAAATTCCAGATGTTCGCGTTAAAATAGTGTAGACATAATGCCTAATACGTTCGCTAAATTCTATATTCTTTCGCGCTGTCCATACCACACACTTCTTTTCCAATCCTTTAACTTTTAATATGGTCTCATCATAGGAAAGCCCGCGCCTAAATAAAGCAAGTTCATTCCTTAGTTCTGCGTCTTTTTCAAGAATTAGGATATTGTCGTAAGGGACTACGTTAAAATTAAATATATCATATTGATGATAGGAAGACACTGCATTTTTAATCTTTAATGCCATCTCCTTTGAATTTGAAGCTTTAATAAGGATTGGTCGAGCACCTGGCGGAGCACCTTTAAATGGAGATAAAGGATTTTTAATATCATCTTCTTCAGTAACGATATTTTTAGAAAAATTCTGTAGACATTCACTTATTCTGTAAGGCAGTCTATAAGACCCTACTAGTTGAATAAATTTTCTTCTACCCATATCCTCTTGCGACAGTCTTGGAATATTTGCAACATTTCCAAGATGTATGGCTTGTGCAAAATCTCCACAAATGATAAGATTATTTGGGTTTTTTAGTAACTCATAAAAGATGTTATAATCAGTTTGAGTACAATCTTGAAACTCATCAACAATAAGATGAGAAAATCCAAAACCTTTGTTCGATTTTTTCAATTCTTTATAAAACTGATGGCGTCTCTTTACAAAAGAACTATTTAAACCTAAAAGTTCAAGATACAGTACGACACTTTCAAATAAGTATTTTCTTGAATTACCATCTCTTTCTAAGCGCTTTCTACCTTTAATTCGTGCTTTAGCATATATTGATGCTTCTGCTATATCTTGTCCATAAATCACATAATGATATTCATCAATAACGTATCTGTCATTAAGTACGTGATCGTAAACATTAGTAGTAATTCCATATTTCTTTTTAATTGTATTTATTGCCCTAGCAGCAACACTTAAGTGATAATTGTCAAACTGAATTTTATCATTTTTAAACGGAGTTGGTGCATCTGAAATTTTAGACCATAACCTAGTAGGCAAAACATCAAAATGCATTATGGTAATGGTATCTTTAGTTGATTCGCCTACTCGCAAAGAATCGCCACGATCAATAAACTTAAATTTCTCACGTGATAACAACTCCTTCAACCAACTTTTTATAACACTTACAAGTCCTTTATTGAAAGTTGTTACGAGTATAGATATCTCTTCAATTGGTTTTTCAGAGCTATTTTTTAAGATATTTATTATTCTCTCTGTAATCACTACAGTTTTACCACATCCAGCTGGTCCATATATAACAGTAGGCCTTCCGTCATCTTCAGCTGCTTTCTTTTGTTCTGGAGACAGAATTATATCCCTACGAACGGTTAACGGTGGTGTAAACAAATCTACAGAAGGTGATTCTATAGGAATTGATAAACCTGGGGTCGCAAGTCTCAAAATTATTGATGACATCCAGTTTTCTTGCCATACTGGCATACCGTTATACTGTACTCCGCATTCTTCTTTTATTTTGCGTCTTACAGCTAAAGTACTTGGTAAAGAACCAGTAAATAGATGTTTCATATCAATAGACAACACTTCGTAATTTTGATTTTTGATAGGAACAGAAGCTTTATTCATCAAATAGCTTTTCCTTTTAGAAGTATTGCAAATAATAAATCTAGGTTCAAAGGTTTCTACCAGTTTGGATAAATTATCACTTAAATGCTGAACATTATCACTCTGATCAAATAAATAGCTGGCTGTTATCCAAAAATTATTGAAATTAGAAGTATCTGTCTGTTCCCAAGAATTGACGGAATAAATTGTCTTTATATCCTTCGCTATTTCGTAACTCTTAATAAATTCAGGCCACAAATAACTCCTATTGTAATCCAACATAAAGGGACTTGTGTCAATATTTATAATGGTAATTTTGGGGCTTTTACCAAATAACTGGTCAAGACCTATTTTACATAAAGAAATAGCAAGTTGAACAGCTCCGGTTCCAGCACCTAGGTCAAGTAGAGTAATTTCATTCTCTTCACGTGCTTCGTAAAGTAACTTGGCGAAGTAACTTATAAATGCATTTGTTCTTTTTCCTTGATACCAAAGAGAATAAGATAATCCTATAGTAAAACGATCATAGCATAAGTCTCTATCTGTACCAAGCAAATAACATTCTTTTTGAGTTTCGTTTGCATCAAAGGAAAAATTGTCTAAATGTTTGTGTTTTTCGTAAAAAGTAAAACCTGCTCTAGCAAATAATTCATCTAAAATACTGCGCTGATTCTCTAGCCAATCTAAATAATTATTATACATATCAAATCGGTGCAAACCCAGTTTTACCTATTCCAAGATTTGGAATTTTTTCACGCATTACAGAGAGTACCCTATTATACTCTTCATCACTCCAGTTAAACTCATTCAAAATTTTTAAGGCTTCATTCCTTGTTCCTCGTACAAACTTTCCTTTATCTTTATGAAACGGTTGTATAATGAAGCGTTTTATGCCAGTAGCTAATAAATCATCAGCAAATTGAACAGGATTTTCTATAGGTAGTAATGGTGTCATAGTGATACAAGATTGTATACCTGCATTGTGCATCTCTGTAATAGCTTTAATTCTTTGTTTATTTCCAGTACAAAAAGGCTCAAAAACTTTCCTTACCTTTTCACTATCAGTGGTTACAGTCATATTTACTTGAAGTGTTTCATACTTTTGCAATAAATCAATATCTCTAGTAACTAGTGCACTCCTAGTTTGAATTACCAATCGCACTTTATGAAAATCAAGAAGCTCTTTCAAAATAGACCTCGTTAACTCCAGTTCTTTTTCTACAGGTTGGTAAGGATCAGTAACACTACTTAAATAGATAGTTTTATCAATTAAAGGTCGTTTTCGTTTCTTTTTCAGTAATGAAAGAGCGTTTTCTTTTACAGTAAGCCAGTCACCCCAACCATCCATTTTCTCTTTATTTCTTGAGAAGAAAGCTGCATAACAATAGGTGCAGCCAAACGAACATCCAGAGTAAGGGTTTAAGGTATAATCATAATCAGCCATAAAACCAGAAGCTGGAGTTAAGATGGAACTTGCAGCCTTGTACTCAATAGCTGTTTTGCCAAGTTTTTCTCGTTTTACTTCCTCTTCACTAAATAAATTTAATTGATCCATTTACTATCTCTTATACTTTAAATATGTACTACCTGCGATGGGTGGTACAGATTTTGAAATCTTAAATTTTAGTTCAACAAAATACTAATATTTTCGTACATAATCCTTAAATTGTCCAATATTTGTCAAGTCTTTTAATGAAAACTTTACTAAGATGATAGGTGAACGCATACGAACGCTGAGAGAAGCTAATGATATCCTACTTCGACAGCTTGCAGCTAAGCTGGATATGGATCAAGCATTATTAAGTAAGATGGAACGCGGCGAGCGTTCGTTTAGAAAAGAAGATATAGATGCACTTGCAAAAATCTTTAAACAATCTAAAAAAGAACTGCTAACGCTATGGCTTGCAGATAAGATTTTAAAGACAGTAGGCAGTGAAAAGTTCTCTAAGGAAGCATTGAGACTTGCGATTGAAAATGTTTAACGACCAATAACGTATAATTTGAACAACGATACACTAACCCAACAAACCAAAAAAGTTACTCCAGGCATAAGGATTAGCTTACGAGGAGAAGATTTTATTGTTACAAATCGGGAGCGCGACATTATTGATGTTGAAGGAATATCTGAATTGGTCTATGGTCAAAGCTTTAAGTTTGATTTGCGATTAGAAAAAAACTATAAAGTAATCAAGCCAGAAGAAACCGAACTAAAAGCAGACACATCGGCTCATTATAGGCAGACTAAACTGTTTTTAGAGACTACTTTTAGAAATTCGTCTCATTACTCAGAACATATTGAAATAGCACATAAAGCAGCTATTCGTGGTGCTAATTATCAATTTGAATCTACCATTAAAGCACTTAAGTTACCTCAACCTAAAATTCTAATTGCAGATGCTGTAGGATTAGGTAAAACGGTTCAAGTAGGGATATTCCTTGCCGAATTGATAAGACGTGGTAAAGGAAAAAAAGTTTTGGTAGTAACGCCAAAATCTATTTTATCTCAATTTCAGCAAGAAATTTGGGCGCGTTTTGCAATACCTTTGGTTCGTTTAGATAGTCAAGGTATTGCAAAAATCAAAATCGAAATTCCATCTAACAAGAATCCTTTTGATTATTATGACAAAGTAATTGTCTCAATTGATACCCTTAAAAATAACGCCAAGTTTAGGCATTATTTAGAGCGCGTAAAATGGGATGTAGTTGCTATTGATGAATGTCATACTGTTGCAAATGTAGCTTCACAACGTGGTGGATTGGCCAAGTTTTTATCTGAGCGTACAGAAGCTATGGTATTAACCTCTGCAACGCCGCATAATGGTAAACGTGAAAATTTTGCAAATCTTATTGGAATGCTAGACCCAACAGCCATTCCTTTTAATGGCGAGTTTACAAAAGAAGCTATTCAACCTTTATATGTGCGTCGATTTAAAAAGGATGTTGAAGATGAAGTTGGAGACGCCTTTAGGGATCGAGTTACAAGTAAAATTGATTGTCCTCTTAATCGAGATGAAGAGGAAGCACTAAGAATTATTCAGGAATTTAAAAAAGTAGCACAAGAAGACAGTGATGGCGATTATAATTTTGAAGCACTCTTGTTTTCCATAGGACTCTTTAAAGCTTATATGTCTTCGCCAAAAGCTTGTTTAGAAACGGTAATTAAAAGAATTGAAAAAAATATAGATGAAGAAGGTGTTATTGAACATCTTACAGAATTAAGAGTTATCCTTCAGAAAATTGTAGATGAAAAGAGCGATTCTAAATACAATCAGCTCAAATTTAAGTTAGATCAAATGGGTTGGAAAGGTAAAAAGAATGATGAACGTATCATCATTTTTGCCGAACGCCGTGCTACTTTAAATGAGCTTGAAAAAAACTTAACAGAAGACTTTGGATTAAAACCAAAAGCAGTTGTTCAGTTTAATGGAAGTTTGACCGATACACAACAGCAAGATATACTGGAAGATTTTTCAAAAGAGGATAGCGAGATCCGTTTATTCCTAGCTTCAGATGCAGGAAGTCAAGGTGTTAACCTTCACTATTTCTGTAATCAGATGTTTAATTATGATATTCCTTGGTCTATTATCACTTTAGACCAGCGTAATGGACGTATTGACCGTTTTGGTCAAAAACAAACGCCTTTTATATACTATTTGATTTCAGATTCAAAAAGTGAAGACGTGCAAGGCGATATTAGAATTGTAGAAAAATTAAAAGAAAAAGAAGAAGAGGTTCATAAGAGCTTAGGAGATGCCGGTAGTGTAATGGGCTTTTATGACCAGCAGCAAGAAACTAAGTTGGTGGAAAAAGCTATAGCCACTGGTGATGATTCTCTTTTGGATACAAAAAATAAAGATGTAATTGATGACGATTGGCTATCTAGTCTTATGGAAGATACAGCCACGACAAAAGAAGAAATAAAAAAAGACGAAGGTTTTGCTTCTTTCTATCCTGATGACTTTACTTATTACGCCACATTAATTGATGAATTAAAAGCTGAAGATGAACGATTAATACCTCGTATAACTATAGATAGAGAGGATAAGGTTGTAGAGATTGAGCAATTTGAAGAGTTATCGTCTAAAGGTGTTTTATACGATATGCCTAAAGAAGCTTTCCCGCAAAAGAATGAAACCTTTAATCTAACTACAGATTCAGAAATTGTTGAACGGTCTATTATAAGAGCCAGAAAAAAACAGAATGAATGGCCTAACTTTCAGTTGTTATATGACCTGAATCCCATTGCCAAATGGATGCAATACAAGTTGCTAGCACAAGTAGATCGTGGTAAAGCGCTAGTTGCAAGATTACGAGAGCCATTACCTAAAAACACTGCTTGGTTTGTGTTTCAAGGTATTACTTCTAACCAGCAAGGAAAGCCTATGTTTTCTAAAACCTTTGTAATAGGTAAATCTTTTGATGGTGCTAGCGTTGGAAATTTAGAAACCTTCAATGAGTTTTTAAACCAGTTTCGCTTAAATGATAGGTTGACAGAATTAGAAACTACTAACGAGCAACTCGATAAAATTAAATCCTTACTACCTGAAGCAGTAAAAAGAGGCGAACAATTGTATAAATACACATTACAAGGTGGGCTTGAAGATGAGCTGGAAGAGAAATTAGAAAGCTATCAAGAAAAATTAGAATCTTGGTTAACCGCTTCTGAAGCACAAATGGAACTAAAATTTGGCGATGAAACATCCGGTTCCTTCCATAAAAAGAAAAGACAACGCGAAGTGAATTACGTGAAGGAACAAATGGATGAGTTCTACAATGAATTTTTCCAATTAGAAAACGAACCCTTTTTAAGAGTACTAGCAGTATTTTTTAATGCATAACAACTAATGATAGAATTTTTAGAAAATATAGGCGATTACTTTTCTCAGCATTTCTTTGATGAAGATTTCCCGAAGAAAGTATTTGATAAATCGGGCTATGGTGCAGACCACATTAAGGAATTTACTAGTAAGATAGCGCCATTAAGTGAGAAGTATTATAAGTTTAAAAACGATTACTTAAACCTACGTAGAACTAAGGACAAAGTAAAAAGAACCCACGATTTCCATACCCAATTATTGCAAGCACTAGGATACATAAATGGCGTGCGTGCTTATGATGAACCTGTGGTGATGGATGATAAAAAAATCATCCCAATACGTTATAGATTTAACAAGAATGACAAGCCATATTTGTACATAATGGAGATGCAGCCTATGATTCAAGTAGGTGAAGTAGACGCAGATGGGCTGTATGAACAAAGCTACATAAAGGAGGACTGGGAGAAAGTTCTTCCAGACTCTTGGGATGGTTATGACATACGACCAGAAGTTATAAAAGAAGCGCTGTCAGAATTGTTTTTACTGCCAGAAGAAGAGCGTCCGGTTTATTTAATAATGCTTGCAGGACCCAAAATATTTCTGATTCAATATGAAAAATGGAAGTTTGATAGCTATTTACTTTTTGATCTAGAAGAGCTTTTTACAGTAACTAAAACGGCTTCAAATAAAAATTTACTAGCGCTATTTTATGCACTTCTCGCTAAAAAGCAATTCATTTCGGAAACCGAAAGTGTTCTAGTAGGTTTAGAAGAAGATGCGCACAAAGCCAGTTATGGTGTTACGGTTACTTTAAAAAGTGCCGTAATCTATGCGGTAGAAGCCCTAGCAAATGAAGCCATATATTATAAATCATCACAAGCCAAAACCTTAGAAGCTAAAAAGGAAATCGTTACCCTACTTGATAATGACAACTTTGCAAGAGAACTTAAGGATGAATGTCTAGAAATGGTATATCGCTTACTGTTTTTATTCTATGCAGAGTCCCGAGCAGATCTTGAGATATTACCTATCAAAGACAGTACGTATCAAAAAGGCTATAGTCTAGAAATGTTACGCGATCTTGAGATGGTGCCTTTAACTACAGACTCGTCCCGTAATGGTTATTTCTTTTCAGAGAGTTTATGGAAGCTTTTTGACTTTTTACATACTGGATCAGATTTAAAAGATGGTTTCCAGATGCGACCTTTAGACTCGCCATTGTTTGACAATGCATCTTTAAAGCAGTTAAAAGGCATCCAGTTTCGTAATAAGATATTACAAGAAATTGTGGTGCGTTTATCACTTTCAGAACGCACAAAAAATAAAGGACGTGGTAGAATTTCGTATGCTAATCTTGGTATTAACCAGTTGGGAAGTGTGTACGAGAGTTTATTATCGTACTCTGGTTTTTTTGCCAGAGAAGACCTTATCGAGGTTAAAAACGCTAAAGATAAAAACGGGACAGACGGTACCTTTTTAGTGCCAAAAACAAGGCGTGATGATTTCAAGGAATCAGAGATTTTAAAGCACGAAGAGTATCCAGAACAAGACGTTATTATCCCTAAAGGACATTTTGTGTATCGCTTGAACGGTCGTGATCGTAAAAACTCAGCATCGTATTATACGCCAGAAGTACTTACACAAACCACTGTAAAGTACACGCTTAAAGGCATTATAGAACGCCTTAAAGAAAAACAAGCTATTGTAGATGGTGTACTTACTGGTGAAGCCTGTGCAGACGAGATTTTAAAACTTAAGATACTAGAACCAGCAATGGGTGCAGCAGCCTTCCATAATGAGGTGATTAACCAGCTGGCTGTTGCTTATTTAGAGCTAAAAGAAAATGAAGAACAAGCAGCTGGTCGCAAGCGCATTACACCTGGTATTTATAAAGACGAGCTACAAAAGGTAAAAGCCTACATCGCCGCAAATAATGTGTATGGTGTAGACCTTAACCCAACTGCGGTAGAGCTAGGTAAACTATCCTTATGGCTTAACTGTATGCATAAAAATATGGAAACGCCATTTTTTGCGCACCGTTTAGGTGCTGGTAATGCAGTTGTGGGTGCCTGGTTAAAAGTATATAACGATAAAGACTGTTTAGAGGAGTTTCCTGTTTTGGCAAACGGTAAAATTGGTAAAAAACCCATTCCAAAACCGTGGTGGGACAAAGCTCCTAAACGTGTAATGTGGAATAAGAAGGGTACGCTTTCGCGAAAGCAAAATCAAATCTATCATTTTCTATTACCAGATGATAATATGGTACCGAGTTATGGTATTAAATTATTGAAAAATGAGTTAACCGAAGTTGAACAAAAAGCGTTTAAAGACTGGCGTAATGAGTTCAAAAAACCATTAACCAGAGTTGAATTAAATAGACTAGAAAAGATAAGTAACGTTATAGATTACTTGCTAGAAGAACATTACAAACAGCAAATGGGTATGGTAAAAGATACCGCATCTGTTTATCAAGTATATGGGCAACCTAATCCTCAAACAACTACTAAAGGCTATGACGAAAAGGAAAGACTAACAGACTCTCGTAAAGACCGTTCTGCACCTTACTTTAAGTTAAAAATGATTTTAGACTACTGGTGTAGTTTATGGTTTTGGGATGTGCGCGATGTTAGATTATTGCCCAACCGTACAGAATGGTATAACGAAGTAGAATCTATACTACAAATAGACAGCAACGAGCTACTTGCAGATGGGTCGTCGCAAGACATCAAAGACCAAATACGTAAAAAAGCCCGAGCAGGTACCTTATTTGATACTAGCGACCGTATTGATAATATTGAGCAGTTAGCCCAACAGCATCGCTTTTTTCATAATGAGATTGAGTTTGTAGAAGTCTTTTATGAGCGTGGCGGTTTTGATGTCATTGTAGGGAATCCGCCTTGGGTGAGTATAACAATGGATGAAGCAGGTATACTATCAGAAAAAAATCCCGAAATTTTCATTAAGAAAATGTCAGCTTCCCAAGTAAAAAAATTAGCACCAAAAATTTTGGAAAACGATGTTAAATTAAATGAGGATTTTAAAAAGGAATTCATATGGGCTCAATCTACAAAGCAATTCTTAGGCGCAATACAAAATTATCCTTTGTTGCAAGGTCATAGGAATAATTTATATAAATCAATTTTAACTAATACTTTCGATTTATCCTCAGAAAATGGTTCAATTGGATTGATTCATCCTGATGGCATTTATGACAATCCTAAAGGGCAAAAACTAAGAAAAACCTTATACAAAAGACTTGATTATCACTTTCAATTTCAAAATAAACTTATGTTATTTTCTGAAATAAAGGATAAAATTATTTACAGTATAAATATATATTCGTCGCCTTCTGAAATAAATTTCAAAAACATAAATAATCTTTTTTCAGTATCTACCATTGTAAACTCATTTGGCCATAGTGGTTTAGGTATTTGTGGAGGGTTGAAAGAAAAAAATGTATTGAATAATCAATTTGAATGGAATACCTCTCCACATAAAAGTCGAATTGTTCAAATTGAATCAAAATCTCTTAAAATACTACAAGAGCTATTTGAACCAGGTGCTAATTATGAATCTGCAAAACTACCATCAATTCATTCTGAGGATATTTTAAAAATTCTAGAAAAATTAAAAGAAAATGGAGGAACCTTATCAGATATCAAGTTTTTTAGTACCGACTGTTGGAATGAGGTGAATTCTCAAAATCAAGGAGTTATTGAAAAGAAAGTTCATTATCCCACATTAGATAATTTCGAATTTATTTATAGTGGGCCGCACTTTTTTACCGCAAATCCATTCTATCGGAACCCACAAATTATGGTCAACAATCATAATGATTACGATATAATAAATCTAAATTTAATTGATCAGAATTTTATTCCAAGGACAATATTCACGAGATATGAAGATTCTGATTTGTTTAAAAATAGAGTTGTTGGTTTAGATAATTGGATTTTCACTTATAGACTTGCAATGGGGAAGATGATTGATACTATGTCAGAGAGAACTCTCCAGTCAACTATAATTGCTCCGTATACCAGTCATACTAATAGTGTGATTTCCATTCAAACAAAATCAGAGTTTGAATTATTACAATTGTCTGGGCTAAGCTTTTCTCTAGTAATGGATTTTTATATTAAATCATTGGGAAAAAGTAATATTTATGATAATACCATAAGAAATTTAATCTTTGGGCTCGATGATATTTTTTTAATTTTTTTGAATAGTAGAACACTTTTACTGAACTGTTTGAGTTCAGCATACCAAAGTTTATGGGAACGTAACTGGAATGAAGATTTTAAAAAAGATTCTTGGAGTAAAAAAGATACGCGCTTAAAACCATTTAATGATTTAACTAAAGAATGGAAATGGGAAACACCATTACGTAATTGGTTTGAGCGCAGGCAAGCACTCGTTGAGATAGATGTCATTACTGCTATGGCATTAGGTTTATCCTTAGAAGAACTTATTTTAATGTACAATGTACAGTTTCCTGTATTACAACAAAATGAGGATGACACCTGGTATGATGCTACTGGTAATATTGTATTCACCGTATCCAAAGGTCTCGTAGGCGTAGGTCTAGACCGCAGCGGCTGGAACAGCATTAAGGATATGAAAGCAGGAGAAACCTATGAGCATACCATTACAAAAAGTGAGTTGTATCAAGGTAAAACAATAACCTACCACGCGCCATTTACTAAGTGCGACCGTGTAGAAGATTATAAAACAGCTTGGGCGCATTTTGAGAACATTTTTAAAACAGAAGAAGCAGTAGTATGATCACAGACAAAGACATAAAAAGTATTGCAGCTTCTGGAGAAGGTTACAATGCAGAGTTTAAAGTAAGCGCTCCTGCCAATGTGAGAAAGCTTACAGAAGAAATTTGTGCTTTTGCAAATGCCTCTGGTGGCGTTCTACTTATAGGAGTAGATGATAATAATGTGATACAAGGCGCTACTATAGATAACGCAAAACGCTCTGCTATTCATAATTCAATTGGTGAGATTTCGCCTGCTATAAACTGTGACGTTTATGCGGTTGATGTAGATGGTAGTGAGATTTGGGTTATAGAGATCCCTTCTGGAACACAAAAACCTTACGTGTTAAGTGGAGCTATTTACGTGCGTAATGGCCCTAATTCACAAAAAGTAACTACTGTCGAAGAGATGCGTGACTTCTTTCAGCAAGCAGATCGCATCTATTTTGATGAAACACCGTGTCCAGCTTTTGACATTGCGACAGGTATTCACGCAGATAATTTAAACGAGTTTAAAGCAGAAGCAAATTTATCAAATGCAGTTCCTAACGAGCAGATTTTTAAAAACCTAAAATTACAAGACCAAAACAATGCTTTTAAAAATGGAGCGGTGTTGTTTTTTGGTAAAGAACCACAACAATATATTGATACTGCTTTGATACGTTGCGTTGCTTTTGATGGTAAGGATAAACGATATATTGTAGATGATAAAAAGTTTACAGGACCATTATATGTACAGTACAAAGATGCAATACAATGGTTAAAGAATAAATTAGATGTTCGCTATGAAATAGAAGGTTCTACAGGACCACGCGAGGAAATTTGGGAAATACCGCAAACCGCATTTAAGGAAGCTATAGTTAATGCACTTGCTCATAGAGATTACTATGACAGAGGTGCTACCATTACGATAGAGCTTTTTGATGATCGTGTTGAGATTGCCAATCCAGGTGGACTAGTAAGTGCGGTTTCTTCAAAAGATTTTGGTAAACGTAGCCACAGTCGTAACCCATTAGTATTTGGGCTTTTTGCTCGTATGCGTATGGTAGAGCAAATAGGTTCTGGTATAGGTCGTATTAAAGACCTTATGAAAGAGAACGATTTACAACCACCACATTTTTCTTTTGATGGAATGTTTACGGTAACACTTACAAGACCTTTTGATTTTGAAAAATGGATAGCCCGATGGGAAAAGCATCTTACAGATAATCGATTAGAAATTTTACGAGCCGTCAATGAAAATAGTAAAGTTACTATAGGAGAGCTGGCGAGTAAAATTGGTATAAGTGATACGGCTATTGGGAAGAATATGGATGTCCTTAAAGAATTAGGACTTTTAGATAGAGAAGGCACTAAAGGTGGTAATTGGAAATTACTACATATTCTACCTGAAAATGATGATGGAGTTGGTAAATCAGGTTAGTAAATAAATAATAGATGATACCTCTATTTACGGCGACCAGAAGCATATTTACAAATATTGGTTGGTAAATCAGGTTGGTAAATAAATAGATTATAACCAAATCTTAAATTGTTGATAATAAAACAGTTAATAAACAGACTGTTTAAAAGGTTGGTGAATCAGGTGGGTAAATAAATGAATTTGAATTGCTCATAAACCGCTGTAAACACTTGTTTTACGATTAATTAGGTTTTTTAGGTGGGTAAATTGGGTGGGTGAATAATTTTAGGGTTAAATACTGTTAATCAGTTTTTTAAGAGGTTTTTCTTTTATAAAGAGGGTGAAAAGAGTGGGTAAATAATGAAAAAGTTGGTGATTGACTCTTAAAAAAGGATGTTGGTAAATCTGGTTGGTGAATAAAAACATTGTCGTTATAGTATTTACAATAGTTGACAAGTTAAAAGAAGAAAAGGTTGGTAAATTCAGTTGGTGAATAAATGAGAATAATAACAATAAACAAGAACATATAGATGCTACCATTATTACAAGCAAATGAAATAAAGCAAGCGGTGGTAGATTATCTAAGATCTACCTTCAACTTTGAAGATCCGTTACTGGATCAATCATTTGAAGATTTTCTTTTAAGTGAACAAAAGGGAATGTTTAAAGGCCCGTATATGCAGTTAAGACTGCCTTTTGATAAGATTGCAACAGATGGAGATAGAGACGCTTTCGCGAAAGCGCTATACGTAAAACCACCTTTTGATCCGTACCATCATCAATTTTTATCCTTTCTCAAACTATCTACACGTAACGGTCATAAGCCAGAACCTGTAATACTTACCACAGGAACAGGATCTGGTAAAACAGAGAGTTTTTTATTTCCGTTACTAGATTATTGCTATCAACATAGAGATAAACCAGGGATAAAAGCCATTATTCTGTATCCTATGAACGCACTAGCAACAGACCAAGCACGTAGGATAGCAGAAGAAATTAATGATTTTAATGACGGTGAATTAAAGGGAAAAATACGTGCTGGACTTTTTATAGGAGAAGGAAAAGATAAGGATGGAATACGTGCAACACGTATGAGCGAGGATCGTATTATAGAAGATCGTAAAACACTTGTAGATGCACCGCCAGATATATTGCTTACCAATTTTAAGATGCTTGATTTTGCATTACTACAAGCAAGATTTCATAATTTATGGAGCCACAACTTTAAAAATACAGACCTTTTAAAGTTTATAGTACTGGATGAGCTACACACTTATGATGGTGCAAAAGGATCTGACGTCGCAAATTTAATACGTCGCTTAAAGCTAAAACTGAAGCTACCTAAAGATCAAATCGTACCTGTAGGAACATCTGCAACAATGGGTGGTGGAGATCAAGGAAAGCTGGAGCTTGTAGATTTCTTTTCTAAAGTATTTGGAGTAAAAGTTACAACCGATGCGGTTATAGAAGAACAGCGTTTAGAACCAGATGAGTTTTTTGATGATACTATAGAAGAGCCAGTTATTGATGTTAACCAGATTCAAAAATGTGCTTTTGAGGAGAACGATACCTATTTAAGCTATTTAGAGCGGCAACTGGTTTTTTGGGGTTATGCAGGTTTATCGCCCAAAGATTTAGGAGATGCACTCAAAAAAAACAAATGGTTTTTTGACTTATTGAAGATCACAAAATCTGATGTGGTTGTAATTAAACCAAAGTTAAAGCGATGGAGAGAAAAGATAGGCCTTGAATTAGATGATAAAGAGATTCATTTACTATTTAGCTCCCTACTAGCGCTCATAACGTATGCGAAAGAACAATCTGGCTCTAAACAGTTTCCTTTTTTATACCTGCAAATCACCTATTGGTTACGCAGTCTTTCAAAAATAGTACGTAAACTGCAACCTACCGCAGCTTTTGAATGGGAAAGCGATATGAATCCTAATGATCCTGTAAAATCGTTGCCACCATACTTTTGTAGAGAATGTGGAGGTAGTGGATGGATAGGTATCAAGAAAGAACAAAATGCGCATTTTGAGGACGATTTATCTAGAACACGCCAGCAACTAATGGCGCATAGTCAAAACAAGAATTTATACTTTATTAGTAGCCTTGAAGACCGGAAGTATCAAGAAGTTTATGCTTCTGACTATACGCACTCTGGAGATGCGATAGATGGCTATTTGCATCCACATTCCCTAAGTATTTATGATAATTACGAGAGTAACGATTATTTTAAAATACTAGGAACACGTATAGTTGATGGTAATAGAATAGATAAAATCTGTCCTCATTGCAATTCTCGTAACACACTAGCACTTATAGGAACAGGTGTCCCTACCTTAGAGTCCATAGCAACAGCGCAGGTACTTGCTACAGCAACAGATCCTACTAAAGATGGGCAACGTAAGTTACTTGCTTTTACAAATGGAGTTCAAGACGCAGCACATCAAGCCGGTTTTATAGAAAATAGAAACTTTCGCTTTGGTATGCGCCACGCTATACAAGCAGTTTTGAAAGATGTAAAAGAGCCTATTACACTACCACAGGTGTATGAACGATTTATAGAACACTGGAAAGAACATTCAGACGATGAAGAAACAGGAAATTTAGACGCTTATTATTACAAATTTTTTCCGCCAGATTGTGATGCGAGATTAGAAATAAGCGATTACAGAAATAAGGACGGAAAATTAAGTAGTGTATTTGATAAAGAGTTTTCTAATAGAATGTCTTGGGAAATATGGTCTGAATTTTCATATAGCGCGATGATAGGTCGTACGCTTGAAAAAACAGGAGCATCTGCAACCTATTTTGATACAGCAGTAATGAGTGAGGTCTATGACCAAATGAAATATTGGCTCGATGAAAATAAATTAGGAACAGCCATAGATAAAGAGCCCTTTTTAAAATTCTTAAATGGCTTTTTACATCGACTACGAACAAAAGGAGGTGTAGATCATAAATATCTAAAAAAGTATAGGACAGAGCGTACTAACTCATATTTAATAGGACACAGAGGTAATGTAAACAAACAATACTTTTTAATGAAAAACTTTGGGCCATCATCAAGACTGCCTAAATTTTTAGCGCTTGCAAATGGTGCAAATACAAGAGCTTTTGATGTTGTTCAAACAACTACTAAGGATAACTGGTTTAGCGCTTATTTTAAAAAGTGCTTTCAAGAGATTATTCAAGAAGAGACCGTTTTAATAAATGATTTTTATGCCCAGTTGTTAGACTACCTAGATGCTAATAAAATATTAGATAAACGCGTTGCAGCTGGTGTTACAAACTATGGGTTGTCTGAAAATAGCATTTATTTGAGTCCAAATGTTGTTCATTATGAATGTTCTCATTGCGGTAATCAAATTAATACTGGTGCAGCACAAGCATCATTAGTAAGTGGGATGAAGTGTCTACAATACCGTTGTAAAGGACAGTATGAAGCTGCAGAAAACTCCCAGTTAGATTATTATCGTATGGTTTATAATCGTGGACGCTCGTTACGAATTTTCGCAAAAGATCATACTGGGCTTATAGATAGAAATGAGCGTGAAAAACTAGAGTATGATTTTAAAAGACAACCTAAACAAGATAGTACAAACGTATTAGTAGCGACCTCTACATTAGAGATGGGTATAGATATAGGTGATCTAAATGTGACTTTTAACTCTTCCTTACCGCCTGAAACAGCTAATTATTTACAACGTATAGGACGTGCAGGAAGATCTAGTGGTACGTCAATGATTTTGAATCTTGCAGGACGTGATGCTCACGATTTATATTACTTTCAAGACCCTCAAGATATGATGAGTGGGCAAATAAAAACTCCATCGTGTTATTTAGAAGCTAAAGATATTTTAAAGCGACACTTTATGGCTTTTTGCTTTGATCATTGGGCTTCAATGGATCCTGAGGAAAATAATATACCTCCAATGGTGAGAGTATTGAGATTGAAATCTCTAAAACCAGGTGATCCTAATTTCTTATTTCAAAAAATAGCTACACACATAGAGAATAATAAAACCTTACTTTATGATTTATTTGTTGAGCAATACAAGGAACAGTTAGGTGATAATTCTAAAAGCCTTGCTTCTATTTTTGAAGATTTAAGTTCTGGACGTTTTATTAATAGATTGACTTGTTTACATAAGAATTTACTGGATGAGATAGAGTATTATCAAGAGAAGATAAAACTTGTAAACAAGAGACTTAAAGCACTACCGGAGACAGGTAATGAAACGGTAATCCTTAAAAATGAGAAAAGAGCTTTGTCTAGTGCTATTTATAATATTAATAGGCGTAATGTAATTGAGTATTTAACGAACGTAGGTGTTTTACCTAACTACGCTTTTCCAGAAACTGGAGTAACCTTAAATGCACAAATTAAAAGAAAGAAAGAAGTAGATGGGAAAACTGAATATAAATATGAAGACTTTAGCGAAATAGTACGACCGAGTTCATCTGCATTAACAGAATTGGCTCCTGCGAACATATTCTATTCTCAGGGTCATAAACTGAAGTCTGAAGGTTTAGAGATCAAGTCTCAAGAAGATTATGAAGAGCATCGTTTTTGTAGTAACTGTAATCACGTAAAGAAAGAAATTGATGTAGAGGAAAATGAACAATCTCAATGCCCAGTTTGTGGTCACGGCTCTTGGTCTAGCTTAAATAACAGAAAATTTCTTGTAAAACTTCAAGGTGTTTTATCTGTAAATGATAAAGAACGTTCAAAAATCACAGATTCTTCAGATGATAGAGAGCGACATTTTTATCAAAAATCGGTACATATCAAGATTAATCAATCATCTTCTCAAGGTGCACACGTCTTAAAGAGAGTGCCATTTGGAATCGAGTTTTTTCAAGACGTAGACTACTTAGAGATAAATACAGGTATTAGGGAAGAAGGCTTTTTTGGTACAAGGGAAATTGAAATCAATGGAGAAAAACACCCACAAGTAGGATTTGTAGTTTGTAAAACGTGTGGAAAATCTACAGAACGTTCATTGTCAGCAAGAGAATTAAACAATAGAGATAGAGCCTACCACTTCCCTTATTGTTCTAACCGAGAAGTGTTGTACGCCGATCAATCTGATGATGTTTTTAATGAAATTTATTTGTATCGTAAATTTAATACTGAAGCCTTATCAATACTGCTTCCTGTTGAAGATTTTAGATCTGAAGAGCGTATAGCTTTATTTAAAGCAGGTCTTAAGTTAGGTTTGAAAGAATATTTTAAAGGTCGTCCGGATCATATCCTAATTAGAGAGAATGAAATATTTAATAAGACGACTAATAGAAAAGATCGATATCTGGTTTTCTATGAAACTATTCCTGGAGGGACAGGCTATTTATCAAAGCTTTTTGACACTACAGTTTTTACTAAAATTTTAGAAAAGGCTTATGAACGTATTGCTTTCTGTTCGTGTAAGCAAGAAGGAAAGGATGGATGTTATAGATGTATTTATACTTACGGTAACCAATATGAGAGAACCATCTTAAGCCGTACTGAAGCAGAGGAGTTATTTTCTAATATACTAGAAAAGACTGATGAGTGGAATAGTATAGAAAGCCTACAGAATGTAAGTACGTTTGGAAATAATGAAGAGTCAGACTTAGAATGGAAGTTTAAAGGACTTCTCGAAGAATTTGCAAATAAGTTTTCAGGTTCAACTTTTGAGTCTGACAATGAGATGGGACTTAAAATTTACAAACTTAAGCTCGCTTATTATGGTAATGAAATTGTTTACAAAGTA
This sequence comes from Cellulophaga lytica DSM 7489, assembly GCF_000190595.1. Taxonomy (NCBI): domain Bacteria; kingdom Pseudomonadati; phylum Bacteroidota; class Flavobacteriia; order Flavobacteriales; family Flavobacteriaceae; genus Cellulophaga; species Cellulophaga lytica. Next base: position 2,683,963 of record NC_015167.1, read on the forward strand.
TATCCTCAAAATCTCAATAGGTGGCTTTTTGGTATCGAGAAGAAAACACGTCCTGATTTTGTTTTAAAATGTGTTGGACTTACTAAAAATGGTAAGAAATTTACGCTAGACGAATTAGAAACCATAAAGGATATTGTAATATATCTTGACGGTTATGAGTATCACGCTAGTGAAAATCATAGCGATCGTTTTCCTAAAGATTTAGAAATAAGAAATAGTATTATCAATTCTGGCAGATATAATCAGTGGGTATTTACTTGGAGTGATTTTGCAGAGTCTATATTTAATGATAAAGATGCTATAGGGCTTAAACAAGACGAGAAATTTATAGTTGGTAAATTTTTTCTGAAACATAGTTCTTTTAAAGAATATGATTTTAGAGACGTTTATTATAATAATAATGCGACGCGATTTTTTCAACTTCTTATAAATCCTATTACCGTAGTCGATAATAAAAATTGGTCAAGTCTTGCCGTATTTAGCTTTCAAAGTAAGATGATGGGGGTTTCTTACAGTCCCGAAAATGTTGAGCAAATAATTGAGACGAGAAGTATCAAAGATATTGAAAAGGGAACCTTAAAGCTAACTAATTATATTCACGCAGATGATTTACAATTGAAAGACGAAGCTAGTTTTGGTTTGTTTATTCGTCCAGAAGATTTTAAACTTAAAGGCTATGGTTATTATAAAGCTGTACCGTTTTGGGATAAAGAAAATTGGGCTTTATTCTGGAGGTTTTACAATCTAACACAATTTCATAATATAGAGGTATACTCTTTTGATAAAGAGATTAAAAAAGAGGTTTCTATAATACAAGGAGCTGTAAGCGAAAAGACATTACTAAATTTCTCGGAAGAATTGCACGATATTGTCAAGTTATTCGCTAAGAATGGTTTTGATTTTAATACAGATACAGATTTTGATTTAATGGATAATGATGTGATTTTAGCATCTGCCGAATTAGGCTCTCACGATAAAAAAATAGTTGTTAGTCCTTTTGATTCAGAATCAGAAAAAATATTTATTACAAATGGATATCAGGTTTTTACTCCTGACAATTTTAAATTAGAAAAATAAGATGAATAACGCCATAAAATTGTTCATACACGACTCCTTTTTTGATGCTTTCTCTGTACTACCTAGAAAGATACAGAAGAAGACTAGGGAGTTTATGAAAAAGTTTAAAGAAGACCCTAAATCTAGTGCCATCAATTATGAAAAGATAAATACATTTAAAGATCAGTCTCTTCGGACGGTAAGAATAGATCAAAAATACCGTGCTATTATACAAGCTCCAGAGGAAGGTAATGGATTTCATTTACTATGGGTTGACAATCACGATGAAGCAATGGATTGGGCTAAGAATAAAGTTTTTGAATGGAATGCGAGTACGCAATCATTTCAAATGTATGACCGCCCTAAAAACCAAACTAAACCTGTGTCAACTAACGTCACCGTAAAAGATGCAGCCTCACTTTATACATCATATTCAGACGATCAACTGACTAGTATTGGTGTGCCTAAAGACCTTATTGGATTGGTTAAAAGCATCGAGCGCGTTGAACATTTAGAAAGTTATGCTTCCAATCTTCCATCAGATGTTTATGAGTATTTATACTACTTGTCTGAAGGAATTTCATTAGAAGATATTCTTGAAGAAATAGAGGCTGGTAAAGTATCAGATGACAATACCTTGAGTCCTAATGCTCAGAAGAATGTATACGTGCTTACAGATGATGCAGAGCTTGAAAATATATTATCTGGAGATTTCGAAAAATGGAAATTATTTCTGCATCCATCACAGCGTTCTATAGCTTATGGAGAGTTTAAAGGTCCTCTTAAAGTCACTGGAAGCGCGGGTACAGGTAAAACAGTCTGTGCTTTACATAGAGCTAAGTATTTATCGCAAAAATTAGAATCATTTGATAAGCCAATTCTTTTTACAACATTTACTAAAAGCTTGACGCAGTATTTAAGTACAGTAACTGAAAAATTTAGTATACCTGATAGTGAAATAGTAATTTCAAATATCGACAAACTAATCTTTGAATTGGCACGTGAATTTAAAGTAATTGATGAGTCGTCGGGAATGATTAATAGTAGCCAAGAGCTAGAACTGTGGAAAGAGATTATTGAATTTAATCCATCTACTTTTGATGAAAAGTTTCTTCAGGATGAATACAACGATGTGATTTTAGCAAATTCAGTAAAATCGGTTAATGAATATTATAAAACTTCTCGAGTTGGTCGCTCTGTTAGAATAGGTCGCCAAGATAAAACTCAAATTTGGGAGCTTTGCGAAGAGTTTATAAAGTCTAAGGAATCAAACTATACTAAATTTGAGTTGTGTAATTTATTAATTGCATATTTTAGTAGCATTAGCGAGAAGCCTTTTTCTCATATTATTTGCGATGAAATTCAAGACTTTTCAAATTTAGAATTATCATTATTAAGAGTTTTAGTAAATGAAAAAGAGGATGATTTGTTCTTGGTAGGAGATCCTTTTCAGAATATTTATGGAAGAAGAATTAATTTTTCTAAATCAGGTATTCACATTCGTGGTCGTAGATCTAGAAAATTAAAAGTTAACTATAGAACTACAGAAGAAATAAAAAAGAGAGCTGTAAGTATATTGTTAAATACGGAGTACGATGATTTTGATGGAGAAAAAGAAACAAATACTGGTTACGTGAGTTTAATGCACGGTTCAGACCCTACCTATAAAGTTTTTGCTAGTCCTGAAGCGGAGGATCAGTATATTTCAGAGCAGATAGAGACATTACTCCTTGATGATAGTGTAAACCCGAGTGATATCTGTATCGCAAGTAGAACAAATCGCTTAGTAGATGAAAGCAAGAAATTGCTTAACGAGATCCAACAAAAGTTTTCTGATATTAAAGCTACAATACGATCAAATGATTCAATTGTAGTGTCAACTTTTCATAATTTAAAAGGTCACGAATTCAAGCATTTATTTGTAAGAGGCTTTAGTAAGGATTATGTGCCATTTAGGCATCCTGGTTTTGATATTTATTCTGATATTCAGAAAAAAGAATATCTTAAGAAAGAAAAATCACTTTACTACGTAGTTTTCTCACGAGCAATTCAAACATTAATAATTACTGGTGTTGGCGAGAAATCAGATTGGATAGTTTGATTTAATTTTATTGATGTTACCAATTTTTATAGGTGTTGAGTAACACTACATAAACCAAATAATAGAAGGTCATTAGGTTTTTAACCTCTTTTGTCTTTAGTGTTGCTATCAAAACTAAGTAGGTTGAACATAGACCGCATACGGGAGCGAACACGTTCTCCATAACGTTCTTCAATTTCTACAGCATTAAGATTTGTTGTAATATGAGTTAAGATATCTTTTTGTTTAAAAACCTCATATCTTGATATGAGAATTTCGCCCATTACATTGCAATCTTTACCGTAATGCCTTCCAATGTGCTCAACACCTAAATCATCAAAGCAGTATGCTTTATTATCGCTATAATCTTCAATCATTTTGAATCCTATACCATTAAAACCAAAAACGATATTGCGACACGGAATAAAATTGTAAGTTTTTTTATGAGGAACAAGATGAGGTAATAGACGCATCAGCGTCGTTTTACCACAACCTACTGGACCAGATAAGAGTATGCCTTTTTTAGTATCAATATTTAGTTTCTTACAATACTCGTGATCTTGAATGAAGTAGCTTGCCAGCTCAAGTAATAACTCGTGATCCTCTTTGTAGATTTTGAAATTCTTGCCGAAGCATAATTTCCCTTTTGCATCTAGGTAGTTAAGTATCTTAGGAAAATCGTAATTGATGGCTTTGCCATTAAAACTACCTAATTCAAACTGTGTGGCGCCTTCAATAAGTATGTGTGGTGCCTTTGGATTAAATATTGTTTCTGATTGCTTCATAGCGGTTGATTATAATCTTTGTTTCTAACTGTGTGTAGGTTGTCTCTGATTTGGGACTGCTGTTTATCATTTGTTTTCGCATCTCGACTGCGCTCGATATGACTTGTTCGAACTGATATTTCCATATGTTTCAGCATCCAATTTTTAGCGGAAGCGTGCCAATTTTCCATTTTTATTTTACACCTATTTTCCAACCGTTGGCTTGATAATGGTTATAGAATTTTTGTGCTTCTAATTGAGGCCAGTTTTCTTTTTTGAAAAAATCTAAAACTTCTAATTCATTTTTTGGAAGCTCCAGTTTATAACTGTTTTTTATTTGTTTATACTGTTTATTAGAAGGTACCAATGCTTGTCCTTGATTTGGCACACCTAAGTCTAGAGCTTGTTCAGAGGTTGTCTCGAATTTGAGCATCTTGATTACGGAACCTTTAAACGGATTATGCGATGGCATATAAATGAGATATTTGTAGTGGTGCAATTGTTTGGTGCATCTATGATAGGTTGATTTTGAGCCTATTTTAGACAATTGCATTACATCTTCTCGGTTTACGTGGAAACTTTCGCGAAAGCGATTATGGTTCCATATTTGAAAGAATGCTAAATATAGACTAATGTGTGTAGGGTTGAGTCTGGAATCTTTTTGGAACAAAGCAAATATCGCATTGAGATGTTTGATGTAATTAACGTCTGCCATTGTTTCATTTTAAGAAGCAACTTTGTTTTCTTGAAGAATACGAAGTATTTCTTCATACTCGTATAGAATAATTCCACCAATTTTTGTGTAGGGCAGTGTACCGTTGATTCTTAAGTTCTGTAATGTTCCTGGACTTATTTGGAGCATTTCCATCACCTCTGCCGATTTGAGGTATTTTTTGATTGCTGTTGGAGCTTTATCTTGAAGAAGTTTTTTGAGTTCTCTAAGAAGTTCTAGTTTAAAATCATAAAGATCGTCTGTGGTGAGAATTGATGTTGGCATTTGTAAAACTGTTTTAAAAGCAAAGTCATCAAGTTAATTGGTTAAAGATGACTTTGCATTGATTTGACTTTCGTTTTACAAAACTGGTAAGATTTATAATTTTTTGTTCGGTATGTGTTCGGTAGTACCGAGATAATTTAACATTTATGATGTTGTTAAAAATGAGCATTTATTTTGAATTCACTTAGCATTATCGAGGTCTATGCGCTTTTCTAGACTGCGTTTTAAATGGTCTAAAAATTTTGTGGTGTCTTTTTCGCGATTCTTGATTTCGGCATAGGTTTTATAGAAATTGTTTAGGTTTAAATCAAATAGTGTGGCGCAGACTTCGGCCATTTTACTTAATTCAGCTTGTCCGTTTCTGATGGCTCCTGCGCTATGTAGTGCATAAATAATTTCTACTAAATCAGTTTTAGACGCTGTCCAGGACAAGCCATTTAAAATGGCTGGACTGACTTCTTCAATAATGACATTTTCTTTCTTTTTGTTGAGGTATTCTAATTCAAGATCGTAATAGTTTGAAAGTAAATCATAACCAATTACTTGCGCAGCAAGATTGTCGTGACTGGTAGAAAATTCTGGATCTGTAAAATAATGAGAAGTATCTACTGGAAAGTCTAAGTTGTCTTTGCCGCGTACAAAATATATATGGTCTAGTGTATTATTGCATTGCCTGGTGTATTGGAAGAATTCTAAGTTTCGCATTTTATGTTTTTCTAGTTTATCTATTGTAGAATGAACATATTTAATTTGTTTAGTAATACTTGCGTTAGGTTTTTCAGCAATAAATCGTCTAACTTTTGAGAAGAATTTTATTCGTCCATTGATAAACGGTTTATCATATTTGAAAAAAGATATTTCTTCTTCTTGAGTGAAGAAGTTATCCTTGGTTCTTAAATTTTTTCTTAATTTATTTAATGTTTGTACGGAAAGGTTAAGACCGTCGTTAAGAACAGATAGATTTCTCAGGTTAGATTCTTCTATCTTAATGATTTGTTTTTTTGTAACGTTCAATGATTTGGGAAATGTGTTGCATAGGTTGGATTTAAAATTTATCCATTAAGCTATACAACACATTTAAAATTTCAAAATAGGAGTGAGGGAAGCAGGTTCTTGTAAAAACTCAACTGCTTGCTTTTGAGTTTTTTGCAACTGTGCTATCTTTTGATTTATTGAGTAAAACGTTTTTTAAGGCATTCATATCTGCACTTACTTTATTTTCAAGTACACGAGCATAAATTTGAGTTGTTGCGATTTTTGAATGACCTAAAAGTTTGGAAACCGTTTCGATTGGAACGCCGTTAGAAAGCGTTACAGTCGTTGCAAATGTATGTCGTGCCATATGAAAGGTTAGATTCTTATTAATGCCTACAAAATTGGCAACTTCTTTAAGAAACATATTGAGTTTTTCGTTTGTGAGTACTGGAAGCAATGAATTATTAACTGCTGTTACCGGATGATCTTTGTATTTGTTTACGATATCTAAAGCTTGCCCTAATAGAGGTACTTTGACTGTTGTATTGGTTTTCTGTCTTTTGGTCATTATCCAATAACCTCCGTCTATACCTAAGACTAAATGATTGGGTGTTAAGTTCATTATATCTACATAGCTAATACCAGTGTAGCAACTAAAAACGAATAGGTCGCGAACGCGATCTAATCGTTCAGAAATGAAAACCTTGTTTTCGAGTTTTTTTAATTCTTGCTCTGATAGAAATTCTCTGTTAGTTTTATCGTAAGTCATTTTCCATCTAACAAAAGGATCTTTGTCAATCCACTCTAAATGATAAGCTAACGTAACAACCTTTCGTAAACGTTGTATGTGCTTCATTCTTGTATTGTTGCCTAATGCTTTTGGGTGGCCAGTTGGCCAAACTTCAGATAGAAACAATTCAAAATGACTTAAGAATTCAAAATTGAGTTGGTTGAGGTAAATGTCTGTTGTTTTTCTTTTTTGCTCCAGGAACTTAAATACGTAGTTTTCTGTAATGCCAAAATTTCTTATGGAACCAGAAGCAAGTGTATTTGTAATTTTTTTACTGTGGTACTCAAAAATATTTTTAAGTGATTTTCCTTTGTTGTCAGCTTCACCTGTGTATTGTGCTTTAATAAGTTGAGCCGTAATAAGCTCTCCTTTAAATTTAAGGTCCTGGTAAATCTGGAAGAGTTGTGTGTAAATCTGATCTAAATACTGATTGGCGCTTTGAGCTTGGTGCGAATTGCCTCTGAGTTTTTTCTTTTTAGGATCCCAAAGATTTTGAGGCACACGTCTTTTTAAACTAATATTTGCTCTTTTTTTATCTACAGTTATTCTAGCGTAGATTAATACTTCGCCATTGATTGCGTTCTTTTGGTCTGCCCAAAAGAGAATTGAAAATGTGTGTGTTGACCGCATAGTTGTCGTCTTTAGATTAAACAAATCGTCTTGACGAAAGTCAAATCAACTATAGCAATACATTCAGCGCTTTTTGTGAAAGCGTCAGTTGAACTGACACTTTGAAAATTAACTGACGGATAACTGACATATTAAAGCAAATCATATCATTTTATATGTTGCTCTAAAAACCAGAAAACCACGTAATTCATAAGAATTACGTGGTTTTGATAAGAGTTTAAGCTCTTTAAAGTGACCTCGACAGGATTCAAACCTGTAACCTCTTGAGCCGTAATCAAGTGCGCTATTCAGTTGCGCCACGAGGCCGTTTTTGTTTAAATTCCTTTAAACGAGGGTGCAAATATATTTCTTTTTACTTTTACCACAAAATAACTAAAGAAAAAAATATATGAATTTTAAAGAATATATTAGAGATGTTCAAGATTTTCCTAAGCAAGGCATTGTTTTTAAGGATATTACTCCTTTGCTAAATAATGCAGAAATTTTAGAAAAAACTACAGATGCACTCTTAAATTTAGTAAAAGAGCAAAAAATAGACAAAGTTGTGGGTATGGAAAGTCGTGGTTTCTTCTTTGCAACACTTTTAGCAACCAAGTTAAAAGCAGGTTTTGTTCCTGTGCGTAAAAAAGGAAAATTACCTTTTAACGTGCTTTCTAAACCCTACTCTTTAGAGTATGGTGAAGATGCATTAGAAATACATACAGATGCCATTAAAAAAGGGGATAAGGTATTAATACATGATGATGTACTTGCTACTGGTGGCACCGCAAAAGCTGTTTGTGAGTTAATTGAAGAATTAGGTGGTGAGGTAGTGCAATGCAATTTTTTAATAGAATTAGACTTTTTAAATGGTAAAGATAAAATAGCAAATTATAATGTTGATTCTTTACTACATTATTAGTCTATAGCATTTGTAGTTACATAATAACGCCAACCTATTATGGCTAATTGTAATTTACTAGCTTTAGATAAGTCTAACTGTTTTTTACTGTAAGATGGTAATAGTAAACGGTTAATTTTAGCAAGAAACCTAAAAAGGGCTTTTTTCATAAAAGTAATTTCTGCAAATATATGGTAATACTTAAAAAGAATAAAGGTTGCATTATAGCAACCTTTATTGGTATATAGGCCTATATGATTCTTCTTAAAATAGTATTACAGTAATTGTGATAACATAGCTAAATAAAATTTCTGATAGAATAATCATAATTTGTAGTTTTTAAAGGTTAATAATTAGTTGTAAATAATCGATTATTCACTTAAGATAAATAGAAATTATACTCATTTGCAAATAAGTTGACTACTATTAATACAAGTGAATACACTATTTATAACTTTTAAATGTTAATTGTGTTAATATTCATATTGCATTCTTGAATAAAGTTTATATATGTAATCTTAAATTTAACTTTATATTTTAAATTGTAATATTTGTAGGGCTGTTTTTGCAATAATAAAAAAAGCAAGGGGCCTTTCATTTCCAAAAAAATACTTTATGTGGTTTTGGTTTATGTTCCCTTTTATTTTTAAGGATATTTTGGGGTGTTTTTAATAGTTAAAAAATATAATTTTACTAAAAAAGTATGTAGCATTCTAATTGTTATATTTGCTGCAAAAAATAGTATATGCTCAATTTGGTTTACATAATTATTGGTTTGGTTTTTTTAATAATGGGTGGTAACTGGTTATTAAAATCTTCTGTAGCATTATCATTAAGGTTGCAAATACCAAAAATTGTGGTGGGGATGACGGTAGTTTCTTTTGCAACATCTGCACCAGAACTAATAGTTAGTATAAAAGCAGCATTAGAGGGCTCGCCAGATTTAGCTTTAGGTAATGTAGTTGGTTCTAATATAGCTAACCTAGGTTTGGTACTGGGTGTTATAGTAATGTTAGGCAGTATAGATGTTCGTAAAAGTTTTTATACAACAGACTGGCCAATTTTAATGTTAGCCTCATTGGTATTTTTTGGCTTTATTTATTTTGATGGTGTTATAAAGTTTTATGAAGGGGTAATAATGGTGGCGCTTTTAATTGTATACATTGTGTATCTTATTAAGTTTCAAAAAACAGCAGTAGAAGATGAAGCGCCAGAGGATGATGTACCTTTGCCAACCTTTAAAATGTTATTGTTTTTAGCTCTTGGAGGTTTAGGCCTTTGGGGTGGATCAGAACTTTTGGTAAGCGGTGCAACAGGTTTAGCTAGGTTTTACAATGTTAGTGAAAGGGTAATTGGAGTAACTGTTGTATCTGTAGGTACCAGTATACCAGAGCTTGCTGCTTCTATAATAGCAGTAATTAAAAAAGAGAAAGCCATATCTTTAGGAAATTTAATTGGCTCTAATATATTTAACATTTTTGCTGTGCTAGGTATAACTGCATTAATAACACCTCTTAATGTTGTAGATAATACGTTGTTAAGTAATGATATTTTATGGATGCTAGGTTTTGCAATAATTTTATTACCTCTGGTATTTTTTCCAAAAGGTTTACGCTTAGGATGGCGAGACGGTATTGTGCTACTATCTGGATATATTGCTTTTGTATACTTTACCATTTAGTAAACAAGAAATAGTTAAATGAAGAATAAAAAAAATGCCTAAGAATAATCTTAGGCATTTTTAAAAACAATTAATTTAATTATATGCTTAAATCTTTGCAGATTTTACAGTCTTAATAATTCTTCCTGCAATTTTGTAAGGATCTCCGTTAGATGCAGGTCTTCTGTCTTCTAACCAGCCTTTCCAGCCTTTTTCAACTGTAATAATAGGTATTCTAATAGAAGCTCCTCTATCAGATATACCGTAGCTGAAATCTGTAATAGCAGCAGTCTCGTGCTCACCAGTTAAACGTTGGTCGTTAAACTCTCCGTAAACAGCAATGTGCTCTTTAGTAACAGGTCTAAATGCTTCACATATTTTCTCGTAAGTTTCTTTAGAACCACAAGTTCTTAAAATAGTGTTAGAGAAGTTTGCGTGCATACCAGAACCGTTCCAGTCACCTTTTACTGGTTTTGGGTGGTACTCAATATAGTAACCATATTGTTCAGTTAATCTGTCTAATAAATAACGAGCTATCCATATTTCGTCACCAGCTTTTTTAGCTCCTTTTGCAAACAATTGAAATTCCCACTGTCCGCTTGCAACTTCTTGGTTAATTCCTTCAAAATTTAAACCAGCTGCAATACATAGGTCTGCATGTTCTTCAACAAAATCTCTTCCGTGAGTGTTTTTACCACCTACAGAACAGTAATACATACCTTGTGGACCAGGATAACCACCTACAGGGAAACCTAAAGGCAATTGTGTATTCTTATCCATAATAAAGTACTCTTGCTCAAAACCAAACCAGAAATCGTTATCTTCATCATCAATACCAGCTCTAGAGTTAGATAAGTGAGGAGTTCCGTCAGCATTTAAAACCTCAGTCATTACTAAGTACCCGTCTTTACGTGCTGGATCTGGGTAAATAGCTACAGGCTTTAATAAACAGTCAGATGATCCTCCTTCTGCTTGTTGTGTAGAACTTCCATCAAAAGACCAAATAGGGCAATCTTCTAATTTACCGCTAAAGTCATCTTCTACTTTTGTTTTACTTCTTAAATTGGCAGTTGGTGTATAACCATCTAACCAAATGTACTCTAATTTTGATTTGCTCATAATGTTGATTGTTGTAATTTCATTAAAGATGCAGCAAAAATAATTTTTTTCATTGTATCTCCATAATTTTTATAGGGGTAATTGCTAAAATATTAGATGTAATTCTTAATACCCTTATTTTTTTAGGGGTAAATTATAAATTTTTTATTTTTATTCGGTTTAATTAGTAATTTTGTAATTCACACCACTTTTAAAATATATATAATGTCTATAGTAAGGTTTAATGCTGTTAGAGAAAGTTTGTCTAGAGAAAACTTTGTGATAAATGAAAAAGGTAGCAGATCTAAAAAATTTGGAAATCATGTTTTTAACGAGGAGAGAATGCTGCAATTTTTAACTAAAGATGCACTTGCAACCGTAAAAGATGCTATTTTTTCTGGTGCTAAAATAGATCGTAAAATTGCAGATCAAGTAGCAGAAGGTATAAAGTCATGGGCCATTACAATGGGTGCTACACATTACACCCATTGGTTTCAGCCACTAACAGGTACAACTGCAGAAAAACATGATGCCTTTTTTGATGTTTTAAGTGATGGTAGAGCACTAGAAAAATTTGGAGGGGGACAATTGGTACAGCAAGAGCCAGATGCTTCTAGTTTTCCTAGCGGAGGAATTAGAAATACGTTTGAAGCCAGAGGTTATACAGCATGGGATCCTACTTCTGCAGCTTTTATTTATGATAAAACTTTGTGTATACCTACCATATTTGTATCCTACACTGGTGAGGCTTTAGATAATAAAGCACCACTTTTACGAGCACTTTCTGCTGTAGATGAAGCAGCAACTGCTGTGGCTAAATATTTTGATAAAAATGTAACTAAAGTAAATGCAACACTAGGGTGGGAGCAAGAGTATTTTGTTATAGACAAATCTTTGGCATATTCTAGACCAGATATTGTACTTACAGGTAGAACTCTTGTTGGGCATCATGCAGCAAAAGGCCAACAGTTAGATGATCATTACTTTGGAGTTATACCTAGTAGGGTTTTAAATTTCATGAAGGAACTTGAAGTAGAGTGTATAAAACTTGGTATACCTGTAAAAACAAGGCATAATGAGGTTGCTCCTAATCAGTTTGAGCTAGCACCAGTTTTTGAAGAAGCAAACCTAGCCGTAGACCATAACCTATTATTAATGGACGTTATGGATAAAATTGCAGACAAGCACAATTTAAAAGTATTGTTTCATGAAAAACCATTTGCACATATAAATGGGTCTGGTAAACATAACAATTGGTCATTAGCTACAGATACAGGTACTAATTTGTTAAGTCCTGGTTCTACACCAATGAAAAATCTTCAGTTTTTAACATTCTTTATCAATACTATAAAAGCAGTAGATACGTATGAGGAGTTATTAAGATCTTCAATAGCATCTGCAAGTAACGATCACAGGCTAGGAGCTAATGAAGCTCCACCAGCTATTTTTTCAATATTTATAGGTACACAATTAAGCAGTGTGTTAGATGAGTTAGAAGGTGTATCTAAAGGTAAATTATCGCCAGAAGAAAAAACAGAGCTTAAATTAAATGTAGTTGGTAAAATACCAGAAATACTTTTAGATAATACAGACCGTAACAGAACATCTCCTTTTGCATTTACAGGAAATAAGTTTGAGATGCGTGGTGTTGGTTCTAAAACAAACTGCTCTAAACCAATGACCGTTTTAAATACTATTGTTGCAAAACAATTAATAGATTTTAAAAAAGAGGTAGATGAGCTTATAGATGATAAAAACTTAAAAAAAGACGAAGCTGTTTTTAATATATTAAGAGAATATATAAAAACGTCTAAAAGAATTAGGTTTGATGGTGATGGGTATAGTAAAGAATGGGAAAAAGAGGCCAAAAAGAGAAAGCTTAGCAATAATAAAACTACTCCAGAAGCTTTAAAGGTTTTAACATCTAAACAAAGTTTAGACTTGTTTAAATCTATGAATGTAATGAGCGAAGTAGAAGTTTCTGCCAGACAAGAAATTGAGCTAGAATCATACATTATGCACGTACAAATAGAAGGTCGTGTGTTTAATGAATTGGTATACAGCCATATTGTTCCTGCGGCTTTAGCATATCAAAATAAACTACTAAAAACTGTTCTTGGTTTAAAAGAAATTTATGGCAATAATTACAAGTCAATGGCAGCAGCACAATTAACCATTTTAGAGCAAATAGCAGAACATATAAATGAGATAAAAACAAAGACAGATACAATGACGCAAGCTCGTAGAGATGCCAATAACTTAAAAGACTTAAGTAAAAAGGCATTTGCTTATTGTGATAGTGTAAAGCCATTTTTTGATGAAATTAGATACCATAGTGATAAGTTAGAGCAATTGATAGAGAATGAGTTATGGCCGTTAACTAAGTATAGAGAACTGCTATTTACAAAGTAAAAATGAATAGTAAAAAGCAATTGCTTTTAGTTATTTTTAGGATTTTTTTAGATGTCTAATGGGGGAATTACATTAATATCATATATTTGTTTCTTGATATAAATCAAACCTATTTGAAAATATGGAATATTTAGACTTTGAACTCCCTATCAAAGAACTAGAAGAGCAGTTAGATAAGTGTCAGATTATTGGCAAGGAGAGTGATGTTGATGTATCTGAAACTTGTAAGCAGATAGAGAAAAAATTAACAGAGACTAGAAAAGATATATATAAGAATCTTACACCATGGCAAAGGGTGCAACTTTCTAGACACCCAAACAGACCTTATACATTAGATTATATAAATGCAATCTGCGGAGATACTTTTTTAGAGCTTCACGGAGACCGTAATGTAAAAGATGATAAAGCTATGATTGGTGGCCTTGGAAAAATTGGGGATCAGAGTTTTATGTTTATTGGTCAACAAAAAGGATTTAATACTAAAACAAGACAATACCGTAACTTTGGTATGGCTAACCCAGAGGGTTACCGTAAAGCTTTACGTTTAATGAAATCTGCAGAGAAATTTAATGTTCCTGTAGTATGTTTTATAGATACTCCAGGTGCTTACCCAGGTATTGAAGCAGAAGAACGCGGACAAGGAGAAGCTATTGCACGTAATATATTAGAAATGACTCGCCTTAAAGTACCAATAATTGTTGTTATAATAGGTGAAGGTGCTTCTGGTGGCGCATTAGGTATAGGTGTGGGAGATAAAGTGTTAATGTTAGAAAATACGTGGTATTCTGTAATATCTCCAGAATCTTGTTCTTCTATTTTATGGAGAAGCTGGGAATATAAGGAGCAAGCTGCAGAGGCATTAAAACTTACTGCTACAGATATGAAGAAATTAAAACTTATTGACGAAATTGTACGTGAACCAGCAGGTGGAGCTCATGCAAACAGAGATAAGAATTTTACAATTGTAAAAAACAAAATTATTTCTCATTTTGAAGATTTAAAAAAGTTATCACCAAAAGAATTGGTAGAAACTAGAATGGATAAATATGCTAGTATGGGAGTCTTTAACGGCTAACAGGCATTTTTATTCAAAATAATAGAAATCCAAAGACTTAGGCTTTGGATTTTTTTTGGTTATGAACACAAATTCGTAACTTATCAACAGGTCAATTGTTAATCACTAGTGAATATAACTATACCTATTATAAAGTTAACTAAACGTTAATTGCATACTTTAGCAGATATGGATAAGCCAAGCCCAGTATTAGGACATAAGATAGATAAATCTACAATAATAAATTTAGAGAAAGGAAAAATACCGCCACAAGCCGTTGATTTAGAGGAGGTTGTGATTGGCGCAATGATGATAGATAAAAAAGGTGTAGATGAGGTTATAGATATTTTACACCCAGATGTTTTTTATAAAGATGCCCACAAGCATATTTATGAAGCAATTTTTAAGTTGTTTGAATCTTCTGAACCTATAGATTTATTAACTGTTTCTACCCAATTAAAACAAGATGGTAAGTTAGAAGCTGTTGGTGGAGATTTTTATTTAATCAAATTAACCCAAAAAGTAACATCTTCTGCTCATATTGAGTTTCATGCAAGAATTATTCTTCAGAAATTTATACAAAGAAGTTTAATTAAAATATCTAATGAAATTATACAAGAGGCTTATGATGAGGCTACAGATGTATTTGATTTGTTAGATACAGCAGAATCTAAATTATATGACGTTACACAAGGTAACTTAAAACGTTCTGCAGAAACGGCACAAAATTTAGTTATACAAGCTAAAAAAAGAATTGAAGAGATATCTGGTAAAGAAGGATTAAGTGGTGTGCCATCTGGTTTTCATAAGTTAGATGAATTAACATCTGGCTGGCAACCAAGTGATTTAATTATTGTGGCCGCACGTCCTGGTATGGGTAAAACTGCCTTTACATTGTCTATGGCACGTAATATGGCAGTGCAGTCTCAAATGCCAGTTGCTTTTTTCTCTCTAGAGATGTCTTCTGTACAGTTAATTACAAGACTTATTTCGTCAGAAACCGGATTGTCTTCTGAAAAACTTCGTACTGGTAAATTAGAAAAACACGAATGGGAGCAATTAAACGTAAAGGTAAAAACCTTAGAGTCTGCTCCTTTGTTTATAGATGATACTCCTTCGCTTTCTATTTTTGATTTAAGAGCAAAATGTAGAAGATTGGCATCTCAGCACGGTATAAAAATGATTATGATTGATTATTTGCAACTTATGACTGCAGGTGGTACGCAAAAAGGAGGAAACCGTGAACAAGAGATTTCAACAATTTCTAGAAACTTAAAGGCGCTTGCAAAAGAACTTAATGTTCCAGTTATTGCACTTTCGCAGTTGTCAAGGGCGGTAGAAACACGTGGTGGAAGTAAAAGACCGGTTTTATCAGATTTACGTGAATCTGGAGCAATTGAACAAGATGCAGATATTGTATCATTTATATATAGACCCGAGTACTATAAAATTGATGAATGGGATGATGATGAGCATTCGCCAACACAAGGTCAGGGTGAATTTATTGTTGCAAAACACAGAAACGGTGGTTTAGAGAATATTAGACTTAAGTTTATTGGTAGTCAAGGTAAATTTGATAACCTAGATGATTTTGATTCTCCTTTTGAGTATCAATCTAAAATGAACGAAAATGAAGAAAACCCATTTTTAACTCAAGGCTTACCAAGTGCAAATGAAGCTTTTGGTAGTTCTATGAACGATGGTTTACCTCCAGAAGATGATAATGATGTTCCTTTTTAATTTAGGAAACATATAATATAATATGCTAAAAGCTAGTCTTAATAAATAATTTAAGACTAGCTTTTATGTTTTAAATGGCTAATTAAGTACCTTTAATAAAGTTAAAATTACCTAAACAAATGCGTAAGTATCTTCTATTGGCATCAATTTTATTTATTTCATTAAATGCATTGGCTTCTAATATCCTAATTCCTATGGATGCAGAAAGTCAAAAAAATCATTTAAAAGCATATGGTATTACCTATTGGGTGCTTGCCAAACAACAAAAAGTACAGTGGCTGCTAAATTACAGAGGTGGTTCTTTTTTGCTGCCAGATGGTGATGCAATACGTAAAGAATGCCAAATTAGAGGAGTTTCTTTTGAAGTTTTGTCTTCTGCTCAGGCAGAAAGTATTTTGGATGAAATAAGTAGTCCGTCTAAAAATCAAGATGCAGTTATCTTAGAAAAAGCACCCAAAATTGCTGTTTATTCACCTAAAGGTAATCAACCGTGGGATGATGCTGTTACTATGGTGTTAACCTATGCAGAGATTCCGTATGTTACTATTTATGATGAAGAGGTTTTAAGTGATAAATTGGCCTTGTATGATTGGTTGCATTTGCATCATGAAGATTTTACTGGGCAATATGGTAAATTTTATGGTAGTTATAAAGCAGCACCTTGGTATATTGAAAACAAGAAAAAATCCGAAGAATTAGCAAACAAGTTAGGATATTCAAAAGTATCTGAAGAGAAAAGAGATGTAGCTTTAAAAATTAAAAATTATGTGATAGGAGGTGGTTTTATGTTTGCAATGTGTTCTGCTACAGATAGTTTTGATATTGCTTTGTCTGCAGAAGGTGTAGATATTTGTGAACCTATGTTTGATGGTGATGCGTCAGACCCAAGTTATCAATCTCAAATAGATTATAAGAAAACTTTTGCCTTTACTAATTTTACGTTAGAACGTAACCCTTCTATTTATGAGTTTTCATCTATAGACATGACAAGAAAAAGACAAATAGCTAAAGAAACAGATTATTTTTCTTTAATGGATTTTTCTGCTAAATGGGATCCTGTGCCAACTATGCTTTGCCAAAATCACACATCTTTAGTTAAAGGTTTTATGGGGCAAACAACCTCGTTTAATAGATTTGAAATAAAACCTACAGTTTTGGTTTTGGGTGAAAATAAAATTAATAATGAGGCTAGGTATATTCACGGCATAAAAGGTAAAGGCTTTTTTACGTTTTATGGTGGTCATGACCCAGAGGATTACCAGCATAGAGTAGGGGATCCTAAAACTGAATTAGAATTACACCCTACTTCACCAGGTTATAGGTTAATATTAAATAATGTGTTGTTTCCTGCGGCTCGTAAAAAAAAGAAGAAAACTTAAGTGTTAGCTTTCTAAAAGCTTATCTAATATTGTCTCTACTCCAAATTCATCATTGCTTTTTGTACGGTAGTTTGCTGCTTTGGTAACATTTGGGTGTGCATTAGCCATTGCAAAACTAAAATCTGCGAGTGCTAACATTTCTAAGTCGTTATTAAAATCTCCAAATGCCATTGTTTCTGATGAAGATATATTAAACATATCTTGTAATTTTTTTAGAGCGTGCCCTTTGTGTGCATCGTTGTGAGACAGGTCTAGCCAATTCTCTCCAGATACTTTCACTTTTAGTTTAGACTCTAGATGTTTTACTTTTGGGTAGATATAGTTTTCAGAGCTCTCAAAATGATAAATAGCAATTTTTAAAATATCATCTTCATAGTTGCGTAAGCTATCTAAAACTTCGTATTCTGCATAATACTCTTTAAACTTTTCTTTAAACTCTTCAGAGTCTGATGCTATATAGGCCTTTTTTTTACCGCATAATACAGGGTAAACATCATCTATAGTGTCAATTAAATTTAGAAGCTCTGTAATTGTAGTGTTGTCTAAGCCTGTTTGCAGTAGTTCTTTATTTTTGTTTTTAGCAATAGCACCATTTTCTGCTATAACTAAAATATCATCTTTAATGCTATGCAATTTATCTATTATACTGTGGTATTGTCTTCCGCTTGCAGCTACAAAAAGAATATTATTCTCTTTTAATTTTTTAAATTGATTAAAAAACTTTTCACTAACCTCATGTTTAGAGTTTAGTAGTGTACCATCCATATCGGTAACTACCATTTTCACTTTTGATAAATCCATATTTATGCTAATTATAAGCTACAAAGATATCTTTAACTCTTTATAATCATATAAAATTTAGTTAAACATTTTGTAAATGGAAATTAAAAAAGAGATAAATAGGTTTAAATAAATTTAATACTCAACGGGTATTTGTATAGTCTTTTTTCAGAAGCAGCCATACCACCCATTATTGGAGTTATTATCATTAATAAAGCTAGTGCAATACCAACAAAAAATAGTATAAATAAAAATAAAATGCCTACAATGAATAATGATAAAAACATAGATATTAATAATAATACAAAAAATACCACGGAGTAAATTAGTACACTAATTTGAAAATTAATAACAGCTCTTCCATGAGCATCCATATCTTTCACTTCAGTCTTTTTAGAAGACCACATTATTATGGGTACAATAATACCAAACGGCCCTAAAAAATTTAGTAGTTGGGAGTAGTGCATTAAAGATATGTTGCTATAATCTTCAGGTAATTCATTGTTGAGCATTAGCTTTTATTGTGTTTGGTTCTACGTATTTCGTAAAACGTTAAAAAAGCTGTAATTAGTATGCAAATAGTAATGAAAATATATGGTTTTTGTTCGGTAAGGTTAATTAAGAAATCTGTCATTTCTGAAAATTCTCCTGTCATAATCGTTTCTTTCTTTAAAAATTTAAGTCATACATTAGATGTAAAACAGTTAAAAAGGTTGCTTGTATTAAGCAAAAAAATATTAGTTATAGTATAAAACTTATCATTAGTGTAAATGTTGTGGTGACTAAGCTAAAGTTTTCCTAAAAAAAAACCTGCTCTTAAAAGAGCAGGTTTTATTCACCTAAGCGAGATGAATTATTTTTTTATTTTACCTTGTTTACAATAGCTTTAAAAGCTTCTGGGTGGTTCATAGCTAAATCAGCTAAAACCTTACGGTTAAGCTCAATGTTATTAGCTTTTACTTTACCCATGAATTGAGAATAAGACATTCCATGTAATCTAGCACCCGCATTAATACGAGTAATCCATAAAGCACGGAAATTTCTTTTCTTAACTCTACGGTCTCTATAAGCATATTGCATTGCTTTTTCAACCGCATTTTTAGCTACTGTCCAAACGTTTTTACGTCTTCCAAAGTAACCTTTGGCTTGCTTCATTACCTTTTTTCTTCTGGCTCTAGAAGCAACTGAATTTACTGATCTTGGCATAAATTTTAATTTTTTTTGTAGTAGGCGGCCTTAATTAAGACACTTTGTTTTTAAGCCTAACTCCATGGTTAATAATAATTACCGTAAAGAGTTTAATTACTTTAAACGTAATTGCTCTTTAATACTTTTTACATCAGACTCATGTACTAATCCGCTATGAGTTAATGCAAGCTTACGCTTTTTAGATTTTTTTGTCAAAATGTGACTCTTAAAAGCGTGCTTTCTTTTTATTTTACCTGTACCTGTAAGCTTAAAACGCTTCTTAGCACTGGATTTAGTTTTCATTTTAGGCATTTTTCTCCTATTTAATAAATTAAATACCGAAAAAACTCCGGCATTTCTCGCTTAGTATTCCAAACTGTTACATTTGGTTTATTTTAAAACACTTAATTACAAGTATTCTTATTTCTTCGTTTTAGGAGCTAAAAACATTGTCATCCTTTTACCTTCTAACTTAGGCATTTGCTCCACTTTTCCTAGTTCTTCTAGTTCTTGTGCAAGACGTAACAACAATATTTCTCCTTGATCTTTATAGACTATAGATCTACCTTTAAAAAATACATATGCCTTTAATTTAGCACCATCTTTTAAAAATTTCTCTGCGTGTTTTTTCTTAAACTCATAATCATGATCATCAGTTTGTGGTCCAAAACGAATTTCTTTTACAACAACTTTAGACGCTTTGGCTTTCATAACCTTTTCACGCTTCTTTTGCTCGTATAAGAATTTCTTGTAGTCTATAATTTTACACACAGGAGGGTCTGCTTTTGGTGAGATTTCTACCAAATCTAATTCTAACTCCTCTGCTTTTGCTAAAGCCACTTTTGTTGAGTATACACCAACCTCTACATTATCACCAACTAAACGTACATTAGGTACTTTAATATCGTTGTTGATATTGTGCGGATTCTTGTTCTCTCTTCTCGGCTGCGGCCTAAATCTCTTTCTAATTGCTATAACTAATAATTTTTAGATTAAACTTCTATTTTTTTAAAACGACTTTAAGGTACTATTTATTTCGCTAGTTACCAAGTCACTAAAATCTTTTATTGAGATAGAGCCTAAATCTTCACCTCCGTGTTTACGCACAGATATAGTGTTTGTAGCCTCTTCATTCTCGCCAATGATAATCATAAAAGGGATTTTATTCATTTCAGCTTCCCTAATTTTCTTACCAACCGTTTCGTTTCTGTTGTCTAGCAGGGCGCGAATTTCGTCATTTTCTAATGAATTTAAAACTTTTTTCGCATATTTCTCATATTTCTCGCTAACTGGTAGTACAATTGCTTGATCTGGTATTAGCCATAATGGGAAATTACCACCTGTATGTTCTAATAATAAAGCAATAAAACGTTCCATACTTCCAAAAGGAGCTCGGTGTATCATTACTGGTCTGTGATCTTCATTGTCACTCCCTTTATAAGTTAAATCAAAACGCTCTGGTAAGTTATAATCTACCTGTATTGTGCCAAGTTGCCAATTTCTACCAAGTGCATCTTTAACCATAAAGTCTAGCTTAGGGCCATAAAAAGCTGCTTCACCACTCTCTATAACGTAGTCTAAGCCTTTTTCTTTGGCTGCATTTATAATTGCATTCTCAGCTTTTTCCCAGTTTTCAACACTACCAATATATTTGTCGGGATTGTTCAAATCCCTTACAGATACCTGAGCTTTAAAGTTTGTGAAACCTAAAGAATTTAATACATATAAAGATAAATCTATAACATTTTTAAACTCTTGATCTAATTGGTCTGGTGTGCAAAAAATATGCGCATCATCTTGTGTAAAACCTCTAACACGTGTTAGTCCGTGTAACTCACCACTTTGTTCATATCTATATACTGTACCAAATTCAGCAAAACGTTTAGGTAAATCTTTATAAGAGTGTGGTTTAAAATTAAATACTTCGCAATGGTGTGGACAGTTCATAGGCTTCAATAAAAACTCTTCATCCATTTTAGGAGTCTTTATTGGTTGAAAACTATCTTCTCCGTACTTAGCGTAATGTCCAGAAGTAACGTATAGTTCTTTTTGTCCTATGTGCGGAGTTACCACCATTTCATAACCGGCTTTTTTCTGTGCTTTCTTTAAAAAGTTTTCTAAACGCTCTCTTAAGGCAGCACCTTTTGGTAGCCACAATGGTAAACCTGCGCCAACTTTTTGAGAAAAAGTAAACAGTTCAAGTTCTTTACCTAATTTTCTATGATCTCTTTGTTTAGCTTGTTCTAATAATTCTAAGTATTCGGTCAATTCCTTTTGTTTAGGGAAAGATATACCGTATATACGAGTAAGCTGAGGCTTATTTTCATCACCTCTCCAGTATGCTCCTGCAACACTTAGTATTTTTATTGCTTTTACAATGCCAGTGTTAGGTATATGTCCGCCTCTACATAAATCTGTAAACGTATCATGGTCACAAAAAGTAATTGTGCCATCCTCTAAATTTTCAATTAACTCGGTTTTGTATTCGTTGCCTTGTTCCTTGTATAAGGCTAGGGCTTCATCTTTAGTAACAGAACGTATTTTAAAATCATGCTTTCCTCTGGCAATTTCAATTGCTTTCTTTTCTATTTTAGGAAAATCTTTATCAGATATAGATCTGCCTTCTCCTAAGTCAACATCATAGTAAAATCCATTTTCAATAGATGGTCCAATAGTTAATTTAACCCCAGGATATAATTCTTCAATAGCTTGTGCAACTATGTGTGAAGATGAGTGCCAAAAAGCTTGTTTGCCTTCAGTATCTTTCCAAGTATATAAAACTAAGCTACCATCTTCGGTTAATGGTGTTACGGTTTCTACCGTGGTATCATTAAATTTAGCAGAAATAACATTTCTAGCAAATCCTTCGCTAATGCTTTTAGCAACGTCCATAGGAGTGCTTCCTTCGGAAAATTCTTTTAAAGTACCGTCTGGTAAAGTAATTTTAATCATACCTAATATTAATATAAGAATACAAAGATAATATCTTGTTGTCACCCTAACAATAATAAAGTAGATATTTTATATTAAATTAATGGCATATATGTTATCAGTGTAACGCCAAAGTAATTTACATTATATATAAGGTATACGTGTGTATTGCTTTTCTGTATTTCTTTATCCCTACAATCGCCTTTTTAGCGGTAAAGTAATATTGTTTTAGGTTAGTTTTCAATAATAAGCTTAGGCTTGGTAAAAAAATAGGTTAAAAGTGTGTTGTTTTAAGTGCTTGAAAAATAGGGTTCTAAAGCATAAAATAAAAATACTTTAAAAAAAGAATCAAAAAAGCCTTGTGGTGTTTAAAAATGGGAGTATATTTGCAGCCGCTAACGGGGAAACAAGCAGTTGTAAAGTTAGCAAAGTTCATTGATTCAGTTGTAAAATTAGTATAATATAAAGGTTAAAAAATAAGTAACTAAAAGCTTGTTTTGTAGCAATTAAAAATACTATTTTTGCATTCCCAATTTGCTAGGGTTGTCAAAGCGAAATTAACAGTAAAATAAATTAAATTTTTATTTTGTCAGTTTAAAAAAACGTTTTACATTTGCAACCGCTTTCAAAGAGGGTAAAGCGATAAGAAATTTTGGAATGATTTGTTATTAAAAATCAACTAGTTCGAGTCTAGTATTTCTACAAGAATTAAAAGTTCATTTGACATATTGAAGAGACAGCAAAATAATGCTACTTGTAGTATTATTGGATTAAAAAAAGAGAATGAGTTTAGTTTAGGACGATTTTAGGTTGTTAAGAATATTTACAAAACAACGATGAAGAGTTTGATCCTGGCTCAGGATGAACGCTAGCGGCAGGCTTAACACATGCAAGTCGAGGGGTAACAGAGGAGCTTGCTCTTGCTGACGACCGGCGCACGGGTGCGTAACGCGTATACAATCTGCCTTACACTAAGGGATAGCCCAGAGAAATTTGGATTAACACCTTATAGTTTATTTTTATGGCATCATTTAAATAATAAAGTTTACGGTGTAAGATGAGTATGCGTCCCATTAGTTTGTTGGTAAGGTAACGGCTTACCAAGACTACGATGGGTAGGGGCCCTGAGAGGGGGATCCCCCACACTGGTACTGAGACACGGACCAGACTCCTACGGGAGGCAGCAGTGAGGAATATTGGACAATGGAGGAGACTCTGATCCAGCCATGCCGCGTGCAGGAAGACGGTCCTATGGATTGTAAACTGCTTTTATACAGGAAGAATAAGGACTACGTGTAGTCTGGTGACGGTACTGTAAGAATAAGGACCGGCTAACTCCGTGCCAGCAGCCGCGGTAATACGGAGGGTCCGAGCGTTATCCGGAATTATTGGGTTTAAAGGGTCCGTAGGCGGGCTGTTAAGTCAGGGGTGAAAGTTTGCAGCTCAACTGTAGAATTGCCTTTGATACTGATGGTCTTGAATTATTGTGAAGTGGTTAGAATATGTAGTGTAGCGGTGAAATGCATAGATATTACATAGAATACCGATTGCGAAGGCAGATCACTAACAATTGATTGACGCTGATGGACGAAAGCGTGGGTAGCGAACAGGATTAGATACCCTGGTAGTCCACGCCGTAAACGATGGATACTAGCTGTTTGGGTTTCGATCTGAGCGGCCAAGCGAAAGTGATAAGTATCCCACCTGGGGAGTACGTTCGCAAGAATGAAACTCAAAGGAATTGACGGGGGCCCGCACAAGCGGTGGAGCATGTGGTTTAATTCGATGATACGCGAGGAACCTTACCAGGGCTTAAATGTAGATTGACAGGTTTAGAGATAGACTTTCCTTCGGGCAATTTACAAGGTGCTGCATGGTTGTCGTCAGCTCGTGCCGTGAGGTGTCAGGTTAAGTCCTATAACGAGCGCAACCCCTGTTGTTAGTTACCAGCACATTATGGTGGGGACTCTAGCAAGACTGCCGGTGCAAACCGTGAGGAAGGTGGGGATGACGTCAAATCATCACGGCCCTTACGTCCTGGGCCACACACGTGCTACAATGGTAGGTACAGAGAGCAGCCACTTAGCGATAAGGAGCGAATCTATAAAACCTATCACAGTTCGGATCGGAGTCTGCAACTCGACTCCGTGAAGCTGGAATCGCTAGTAATCGGATATCAGCCATGATCCGGTGAATACGTTCCCGGGCCTTGTACACACCGCCCGTCAAGCCATGGAAGCTGGGGGTACCTGAAGTTCGTCACCGCAAGGAGCGACCTAGGGTAAAACTGGTAACTAGGGCTAAGTCGTAACAAGGTAGCCGTACCGGAAGGTGCGGCTGGAACACCTCCTTTCTAGAGAAAGACGACCGTTACATATTAGTTTATGTAGTAAGAATTTAGTTTATCTAGATTTATTTTCTTTTTTCGCTGTCACTTCAAAATATTAAGATACAACAACTAAGATTGAGTCCCATAGCTCAGCTGGTTAGAGCGCTACACTGATAATGTAGAGGTCGGCAGTTCGAGTCTGCCTGGGACTACTAAGTAAAGCTTATCAAGAGTAAGTGTTACAAAAGTAGTCAAGGTAAAACAAGAGGCTATAGTTATTTTAGTTTGGTTGTATTGAGATAGCATTATAAACGTAATGTAAAAAGGAAATTCTGGAAGTTGAGTAGTAGTTGGCAGTACTAACTACAAGCTACTATATACTACTTTTAGTATATGGGGGATTAGCTCAGCTGGCTAGAGCGCCTGCCTTGCACGCAGGAGGTCATCGGTTCGACTCCGATATTCTCCACCATGCAATTCCTGGAGATAATTAATATTATCATCCAGTGTATTGTAATCGAGAGCATAGATAATTTAATTGTCTGTTGCGATTCGTAATAACGTTCATTGACATATTGGGACATTGTGTATAATTACCACAGGGGTAATTATCACGATAAGAAATAAAAAGAATACGAAATAGAGAAGAGCAAGAGGCTATTAGATGGTATGTAAAACATCTAGTAGTGACAAGTTACAAAAGGGCGTATGGGGAATGCCTAGGCTCTCAGAGGCGAAGAAGGACGCGATAAGCTGCGAAAATCTGCGGGGATCAGCACATATGATATGATCCGCAGGTATCCGAATGGGGCAACCCGGCATATTGAAGATATGTCATCTCGAAAGAGAAGCAAACCCGGAGAACTGAAACATCTAAGTACCCGGAGGAGGAGAAAACAAAAGTGATTCCGTTAGTAGTGGCGAGCGAACGCGGATTAGCCCAAACCAATATTGTTTCGGCAATATTGGGGTTGTAGGACCACGATATTTGGTGTGTTATGAATTAGAATACGTTGGAAAGCGTGGCCATAGCAGGTGATAGCCCTGTATAAGTAAAGACCATTACCGATAGTGGTATCCTGAGTAGCACGGGGCACGTGAAACCTTGTGTGAATTTGGCGGGACCATCCGTTAAGGCTAAATACTCCTGAGAGACCGATAGTGAACCAGTACCGTGAGGGAAAGGTGAAAAGAACCCTGAACAAGGGAGTGAAAAAGATCCTGAAACCATACGCTTACAAGCGGTCGGAGCCTTTAGGGGTGACGGCGTGCCTTTTGCATAATGAGCCTACGAG